>NZ_DASREO010000085.1:0-196037 GCF_035652035.1 Bradyrhizobium sp. | reverse complement strand
AAATGAAAGGTACGCCTTCGGCCCGAAGGATCGCTTCTGATCTGAGCTTCCGCTCAATAGCTTCCGCTGAAATTTCTCCGTTCTCCGTCGACACCATCGCCAATCCCCCACGCTTGTCAGGCGTACGATATCACGAAGCTTCTTCGGCAGCGACAAGGTCGCAACTTCTTCCTGCGACCTAGTGGAGTGGATTTGACATTCGCTACCCACCTTATTCGCCAGTTGCTCTCAGTTCGTAGAGTGCGGTCACACCGAAATAGTGAGTCCACACAGACCGTCCGCCTTGAACGAAGCCCATCGAGTATGATGGACCCGGTGCAGCAAGTCTTTGAATAATTCTGCCATCCTGCATCGATACTAACCCGATCGCCGGTATCTCTTCTAAGGGCATCAATCCGACGAGTGCCATACGGCCGTCGGGGCTGATTGCCGGGACCGGGAAATGAAAGTCGCGGACGGCGGTCGCGCGTATTGTCCAAAGCTCCTGGCCGGTCTCGATGTCATACATGGCGACGAGGACGCCCTCGTTTGGTTCGCCTGGTATGGTGCCTCGGCCACGGATATGGACCCAACCATTCGTGCGCAGATGACGACCGATGAGGATGCGTGAGCCGTCTGGTGAAAGTGATAAATTTGTCGTTTCTCGCGCATAAGGCGCGGGCAGCACTTTCGGCGCTTGTCCTTGTGTCCAGACTATCCACTGTAGCCCAATTCTGAACAGCAAGCGGACCCGTCTGTCGGGTAAGACCGCTGCGTCAGCTTGATCGACCCTGTTCTTCAAATTAGTAAGGCGATTTTGCCATGCCTCATCGAATGGTAAGGTGTCGAGTACATGACCACGAGCCGTATCGACGATTGCGAAGGTTGGGTTCGGGTCGTTATGCGTTGGCCGGTAGGCGTTACCGCGAGTGCCAAACTCAGCTCCAGCGAGACCGCCATTTCCCGCCCATATGAGCGCGTCGAGCGAACCAGCCTCATGCGAGAGCGGCGGGAGCAAATCTACCCGGCCGTCCAGGCCGGCCCGAACAGGTTGCAGCGGTGATGTCGCATAGCGGCGAGAATACCCGTCGCCAGTTTGGAGCCATTGCTTGTCCTGAATAGCTGTCCAGAGGAACTCCGAGTTCGGTCCCCAAGCGAACTGCCCCAGACCGACGTCGTAACTCGTCCCTAGTGTTTCGGCGTCGAGGCGACCGACGCGCAACGTGGTAGGGTAATCACTCGTGTACGCGATGCAGCGCGCGTCAGGCGATACGAGCGGCGCTCCTCGGCCGGTTGGGCTCGGGGGAAAAACTTGGCGGTAAACCGAAGCAAGCGTTAAGGGTCCGGCGTCAAGCGGATCTAAGTTCAAGTCCGGCAAATCGTGATCCTCACATCCATCGTTCACCCTTATCTGCAGTGCGGAAATGGGCCGCGAAGACCAAAATATAGACGAGACTTCGGGTTTCCTGGCAAAGCCGATGGGTTGAGTTTTAGTAAAAACCTGGTTGTGAACGTCGGCAGCCAGCGAACGCCAATGATGGGGCGCGTTACAGTATTCGCCGAGGCCGATGAGGTCCGCGTGATTTGTCCGCCGTGTCCAGTCCATCCGGCGAATATTTCCGCTTTGCGCGACGGGCAAATCATCTCTACAAGCCCCGCCCGTCTCGCACCCGATCAAGAGGGGCGTATCGCGATCGTCACGGACGTTGGGCGCGGGATGCGATGGCTGTGGTTTTGCCAACTGACGAGTGGCGAAACGCGGACGGCGAAGTCGTGTGGTCTTGATGCCTCGACGCTGGCATCCGGTGCAACGCGCGAGCGTTGTCACCCATGGTGACAAGAAAGCCCGATCACCAGAGAGAGCACGAAGGAAACCGTAAGCCCATTGCGCAGGGAATGCCGGATCGTTTGGCTGACCTGTGGTGACTAACTCGTATGCTTTTGACTTTCGCATACGAGGCTGCGGGTGCGCCTGGCACCCGGCATTCCCTGCGCCCTCTGATCTCGGAGGGTTGGACGTTTGAGCAAAACTCGCGCGAGACAAGCGGCGAGGGGGCGAAGCTGTGTCTGTAGATGAGGGGCGGTTGATGGCAATTTCCGTCATGGCCGGGCTTGGCCCGGCCATCCACGTCTTTGCAACCGTGAAAAGGGAAGACGTGGATGCCCGGCACATAGGCGAGCGGAAGCGACGCCGTTCTTCGAACGGCTATGGCCGGGCATGACGAGGAAGCTGAAGCTTTGCTGGAATCGCCGTGACCATGGGCACCCGTGCCCCTTGTTAGTGCTTGATCGACGCCGGGACCGGTGTTCTGCTTAAAAAAGCTGCTGGAGCACACCTCTCGTGTCGATCTTCGTCGCACTGCATCACGTCACGCATTACACCTACGACCGCCCGACCGACCTCGGGCCCCAGACCATCCGCCTGCGTCCGGCGCCGCATACGCGCACCCCGATCCTGAGCTATTCGCTCAAGGTGACGCCCGCGAACCATTTCGTGAACTGGCAGCAGGACCCGCAGGGCAACTGGCTTGCCCGTTTTGTCTTTCCCGAGAAAGCCAGTGAGTTGAAGATCGAAGTTGATTTCACGGCGCAGATGACCGTGATCAACCCGTTTGATTTCTTCGTCGAGCCTTATGCCGACAGCTTTCCGTTCGAATATACCAAAGACCTCAAGACCGAACTGGCGCCTTACCTCGCAACATCGGAGCCGGGGCCGCTGTTTGCCGCCTACCTTGCGGGCATCAAGCGCGAGGCCGCGAGCACCGTCAGCTTTCTCGTCGATCTCAATGCCGAGCTTGCGAAAAAGATTCACTACGTCATCAGGATGGAGGCGGGGGTTCAGACGCCGGAAGAAACGCTTGGCTCCAGCGCCGGCTCCTGCCGCGACTCCGCCTGGCTGCTGATCCAGACCTTGCGCCATCTCGGCCTCGCGGCACGTTTCGTCTCGGGTTACCTGATCCAGCTCCGTCCCGATATCGATCCGGTCGAGGGATCGCGCGAGGTCGAAAACGACTTTACCGATCTGCACGCCTGGGCCGAGGTCTATTTGCCCGGCGCGGGCTGGATCGGCTTCGACGTCACCTCGGGCATGCTGACCGGTGAGGGGCATATTCCGGTCGCTGCTACGCCGCATTATCGGACAGCGGCGCCGATCAGCGGCGCGGTCGGTCCCGCCCATGTCGAATTCGGCTTCGAGATGAGCGTCAAGCGCATCCGCGAGGCGCCGCGGATCACCCGGCCGTTCTCCGATGAATCCTGGGCGCGGCTCGATGCGCTCGGCGAAAAGGTCGATGCCGATCTTGCCGCCGGCGACGTGCGACTGACCATGGGCGGTGAGCCGACTTTCGTGTCGGTCGACGATATGGAATCGGCTGAATGGAACATCGCTGCCGTCGGGCCGACCAAGCGCCGCTTTGCCGACGAACTCATCCGCAAGTTACGAGCGCGCTTCGCGCCCGGCGGCCTGCTGCATTACGGGCAGGGCAAATGGTATCCCGGCGAAAGCCTGCCGCGCTGGGCGTTCGGCCTCTACTGGCGCAAGGATGGAATCCCGATCTGGAAAAACGCCAATCTGATCGCTGACATCGAGGGACCTCATCAGGCAACGATCGCACAGGCCCAAGACCTCGCGGAGAAGACCGCTGAACGCCTCGGCGTGGAGTCCGAATTCGTCATGCCGGCGTTCGAAGACCCCGCTCATTGGCTCCAGAAGGAGGCCGCGCTACCGGCGAATGTCGACCCCAGCGACTCCAAGCTGTCAGACCCCGAAGAACGCGCGCGGATGGCGCGGGTGTTCGATCAGGGTTTGGACCAGCCGCGCGGCTTCGTGCTGCCGATCCAGCGCTGGAACGCCGACGCCGGCAAGTGGCGGAGCGAGCGCTGGCAGTTGCGGCGGAACAAGATGTTCCTGAGCCCCGGAGATTCCCCGCTGGGACTGCGGCTGCCGATCCCGTCACTGCCGCACATCCCCGCGAGCGAATACCCCTACATCGTCGAGCAGGATCCGCTGGAGCCGCGGGGACCGTTGCCGGTGTTTGACAGTGCGGCGGCCGCAAGCGCGCCGCATCAGGAAGTGCATGAGCAGCAGCTCGACCGCACCAGCGGTGGCGTTCGCACCGCGATGTCGATCGAAATCCGTGACGGTGTGCTGTGTGCCTTCATGCCGCCGGTCGAGAAGCTGGACGATTATCTCGAACTGATCGCGGCGGTGGAAGCCACCGCCGAGGAACTTAAGGTCAAGGTGCATGTCGAGGGTTACGCGCCCCCGTTCGATCCGCGTGTCGAGGTCATCAAGGTGACGCCCGATCCCGGCGTCATCGAGGTGAACATCCAGCCCTCCACGAACTGGCGCTCCGCGGTCGATATCACGCTTGGGCTTTACGAAGACGCGGCCAAGCTCAGGCTCGGCGCCAACAAGTTTCTGCTCGACGGCCGCCACACGGGAACGGGCGGCGGCAACCACGTGGTGGTCGGCGGCAGCACGCCGCAAGACTCGCCCTTCCTGCGCCGGCCTGATCTTTTGAAGAGTCTCGTTCTCTATTGGCAGCGCCATCCATCGCTGTCCTACCTGTTCTCCGGAATGTTCATCGGTCCGACCAGCCAGGCGCCGCGCATCGACGAGGCCCGGCATGATGGCCTCTATGAACTCGAGATCGCACTCGCCAAGGTGCCGCCGCCCGGCGGCGAAATCCCGCTGTGGCTGGTCGATCGGCTGTTCCGGCACATCCTCGTTGACATCACCGGCAACACCCATCGCGCCGAGATTTGCATCGACAAGCTCTATTCGCCGGATAGCTCCACCGGGCGTCTTGGTCTCGTCGAGTTTCGCGCGCTCGAAATGCCGCCTGATCCGCGGATGTCGCTCGCCCAGCAACTTTTGATCCGCGCTTTGATCGCAAAGCTCTGGCGCGAGCCGCAGGACGGAAAGTTCGTGCGCTGGGGCACGACGCTGCACGACCGCTTCATGCTGCCGCATTTCCTCTGGGAAGATTTTCTGGATGTGCTCGGCGAGCTCAAACAATCCGGCTACGACTTCTCACCGGAATGGTACGCCGCCCAGCTCGAATTCCGTTTTCCGCTGTTCGGGCGCGTCCATCACGGCGGCGTTTCGCTTGAATTGCGTCAAGCGCTCGAGCCATGGCACGTGCTCGGTGAGGAGGGTGTTTCCGGCGGCACCGTGCGGTATGTCGATTCTTCGGTCGAGCGGTTGCAGATGAAGGCCGAGGGCTTTGTCGACGGGCGTCATGTCGTCACCTGCAACGGCCGGCGGATGCCGATGACGCCGACCGGCCGCTCGGGCGAAGCGGTCGCGGCCGTCCGCTTCAAGGCGTGGCAGCCGGCATCGGGGCTGCATCCGACCATCCCCGTCCACGCGCCGCTGACGTTTGATTTGATCGACAGCTGGAACGGCCGCTCTCTCGGCGGCTGCGTCTATCATGTCGTCCATCCCGGCGGCCGAAACTACGACACCAAGCCGGTCAATTCCTATGAGGCCGAAGCCCGGCGGCTGGCGCGCTTTCAGGATCATGGCCATACGCCCGGCAAGGTCGATCCGCCTCCCGAAGAACGGACAATTGAGTTTCCCTTGACCCTCGACTTGAGGACGCCAGTCCTGCATTGAAGATAGACGGGGCAGAGAATCAGGAATGGCCGAGCAGGGAAACGGACAAGGCAGCAAGGCCCGACCGGGTAGCCGCCGGGTGGCGCAGTGGATGCGCGACTACGTCCCGCTTTCCGGAATTCCCGATGAATATATCGCGCAGGACGGCACTCCCCGGGCAGTCTGGACGCGCTTCTTTGAAGCTTTCGCGGCGCTGACGCCGGCCGAGATCGAACGGCGTTTCGGCACCGCCGACCGGCATCTGCGTGAAGCGGGCGTCAGCTACCGTCCGCCCGGCGAGACGGCGGACAAGATGTGGCCGTTGAGCCACCTGCCGCTTCTGATCGATGACGCCGAATGGCGGCAACTGACGGCCGGCATCGTGCAGCGGGCGCAATTGCTCGAACTGGTGCTGCGCGATCTCTATGGCGAGGGGCACCTGGTCGCCGACGGCGCGATCCCGGCGGCGGCCATCGCCGGTAGCCCCGAATTCCTGCGCCAGGTCTGCGGCATCAAACCGCCCGGCGGACGCTATCTCAGCCTCTATGCGGCCGATGTCGGCCGCGGGCCGGACGGACGCTGGTGGGTGCTCAGCGACCGGACGCAGGCGCCATCGGGCGCAGGCTATGCGCTGGAAAATCGTCTGGTGCTGTCGCGCGCCTTCGCGAGCCTCTACAAGTCGATGAATGTCGAGCGCGTCGCGCCCTTCTTCGAGGCTTTTCGCGACTCCCTTCGTTCCGGTGCCGACCGCGACGAGCCGCGGATCGGGCTTCTGACGCCGGGCCAGTTCAACGAGACCTATTTCGAGCATGCGACGCTCGCGCGTTATCTCGGCTTCCTGCTGGTGGAGGGCGACGATCTCGCGGTCAGCGGTGATCGTGTTCACATTCGCACCGTCGCCGGTCTGAAGCGGCTCGACGTGCTGCTGCGCCGGGTCGATTCCAATTTTCTCGATCCGCTCGAACTCAATGCCTCCTCGCAGCTCGGCGTGCCCGGCCTGATCGACGTAGTTCGCAGAGGCGGCGTCGTCGTCGCCAACATGCCGGGCTCCGGCGTAATGGAAGCGCGCGCTTTATTGGGTTTCCTGCCAAGCCTTTGCCGGCGTTTGCTCGGCGAAGACTTGAAGATGCCGCATATCGCGACCTGGTGGTGCGGACAGACGTCCGCGCGCGAGGAAGTGCTGTCGCGGCTCGACGAGGTCGCGATCGAGGGCGCCTATCGCCGCGACGTGCCGGGCTTTCCAGGACAAAGCCCGGTGCTCGCCGGCGAACTGTCGGCTGCCGACCGTGAAAAGCTGAAGTCGGCCATCCGCGATCGCGGCATGGATTTTGTCGGCCAGGAGCTGGTGCGTCTCTCGACCATGCCGGTATGGGATCAGGGCCGGATCGCGCCGCGGCCATTCGTCTTGAGGATTTTTGCCGCCGCGACCGCGCAAGGCTGGACGATCATGCCGGGCGGTTTCTGCCGGATTGCCGAACAATCCGACGCCCGCGCCGTCTCGATGGGCGATGGTGCCCGCGCCGCGGACGTCTGGGTGATTTCCGACAAGGCCGTGCCGGCGACGACGCTGTTGCCGGCGGGCGATAACGTTCGGATCAGGCGCATCGCGGGCTGGGTGCCGAGCCGCGCTGCCGACAATCTGTTCTGGCTCGGCCGCTACCTCGAACGGGCCGAAGCCACGTTGCGGCTGATCCGGGCGCTTGCCACCTCGCCGCGCGACCCGGTCAAGGGATCGTCGACCGTGCTGCATGCGGTGGAGCGCACCCAGCGGCTGCTCTTGGCCTGGGGCGCGATCTCGCAAACCGCGCGGACGCAGCCGGCCAAGGTGGTCGCCGAGGCGCTGCAAAGTGAAGAACGTTTCGGTTCGGCGCTGTCGCTGGTGCGCTCGGCTCAGCGCACGGCAACAACGCTGCGCGAGCGCCTTTCGCCCGATGCCTGGCAGGTCATCACCGAAATGGCGGAGCGACTGGCCTTGGAAGTCGAGGACGATGACGCCGTCATTGGGGCCGCCGAACTGACCTTGCAGGAGCTGGCAAGCTTCGCCGGCCTCGCCCAGGAAAACATGAACCGCGCCGCCGGCTGGCGTTTCCTCGAAATGGGCCGCCGCGCCGAGCGCGCCATCAATACGGTGCGTTTCGCCCGCCAGTTCGCCTATGACGAGGCGACCGGCGAAGACCTCGACGTTCTTCTGACGCTGGTGGATTGCCAGATCACCTATCGCTCGCGCTATCTGGTCGGGCCGCTGCTCGCGCCGGTGCGCGATCTCGTGGTGCTGGATCCCTATAATCCGCGATCGGTGGCGTTCCAGGTCGCTGCGCTGAATGATCACATCGCCAATCTGCCGGTGCTGAAGGAAAACGGCTTGATCGAGCGGCCGCAACGCCTCGCTGTCGCGGCGCAGGCAACCCTGACGACAGCCGAGGCCTCGAGCCTGCACACGCAAACGCTGTTTTCGCTTGAACAGGACCTGCTCAATCTCGCCGACGCGATCGGGCTGCATTATTTCCCGCACGGGCCGCACGCGACCAGGCCCGAAAAACTGACGGGTCTTGCGTGATCTACGACGTCCGTCACGTCACGACTTATGCTTACGAGAGCCCGGTCAACTTCGCCCGCTGCGCGCTGCGGCTGCAACCGAGAAGCGGCGATGGTCAGGAGCTGATCTCGCACACCGTCGATATCAGGCCGCGTCCCGCAGATCGCACGGCGCGGCAGGACTTTTTCGGAACGCGGATCGAAAACATCCTGATCGAGACGGCGCACCGCACTCTGCGGATCGATTCAAGGTCGCGCGTATCGGTGTCGCGCAGCGCGCCGGATCGCGCAGCGCAAAGCCGTCCCTGGGAAAGCGTCCGCGACGTCGCTATCGAAGCCAAGAGCCTCGGTCCGGCGTCTCCGATCGGATACGTCTTCGCGAGCCCGCTGGTGCCGGTGCAACAACCGGTCACGGCCTATGCGTCGGCGAGCTTTCCGCCAGGCGGCGGCATCCTGGCCAGCGCGGCCGATCTGATGCGCCGGATCCGGACCGATTTCAAATACGATCCGAAGGCGACCGTCATCTCGACGCCGCTCAACGAGGTGTTCGAAAAGCGTCACGGCGTTTGTCAGGATTTTGCCCATGTCATGATCGCAGGTCTCCGCGGCCTTGGCCTGCCGGCGGCCTATGTCAGCGGCTACTTGCGGACCATTCCGCCGCCCGGCAAGGAACGCCTGCAAGGCGCCGACGCCACGCATGCCTGGGTGTCGGTGTGGTGCGGCGAGGCTCTCGGCTGGATCGGCTTCGATCCGACCAACGATATTCTCATCGAGAACGATCACATCGTTCTGGCGGTCGGGCGTGACTTTTCCGACGTATCGCCGGTCGACGGCGTCATCGTGGGTTCGCGCAGGCAGAAGCTCAACGTGGCGGTGGACGTGATCCTGGTCGAGTAATCCGCCGCGTTGACCTTCAAAATCCGGATCACTGCGCGGATTTGTTAACCGGGTCTTTACTATTTGGCACAGTTCCCGTTCTCGGTAAGACTCTGCTCAATTCTATGCTCCAAGATTTGCCCAGAAATCAGGCACAATCTCAGGGGGCAGTTATGTCAAATATCTCGATCGCTACCGGCCGCTTCTCTTCCAAGGGCACCGGATTTTTCAATCAAATCGCCTTGTTCAGCGCCAGCGGGCTCGCCATGTCGATGGCGTTGGTCGTCGTCGGTGGCTTGCAGATCCTGTATCCCTGCTGCTGAGAGCTTCGCGCTCGCGACGTTCAGCGTGGCCGGTTCGCCGGCCGCCGCCGCCGTTCGTTTAGCTGCCGGTCCCGGTTCGCGCCGTGCCCTCGCTCGCGGCGCGCAGGTTCTGGAAGAACTTTTCGACTTCGCGTGACAGCAACTCCGCGGTCGAGGCGAGGTCGCCTGACGCGGAGAGCACCGACGAGGCGCCCTTATTGGTGTTCTCGATCGCGTCGTTGAGCGACCCGATATTGGCGACCAGTGTCGAGTTGCCGTCAGCCGCGAGCTGCGCATTTTGCGAGATTTCGCGCGTGGCCGCATCCTGCTGCCCAACGGCGCCGGCGATATTGCTCGTGACCTCGTTGATCTCGCGCACCGCGGTGCCGATCTCGCGCACAGCTTCGACCGCATTGCGCGTCGAGACCTGGATCATGCTGATGTTCTGGCCGATTTCGGAAGTCGCCTTCGCTGTCTGGCCGGCCAGCGCCTTGACTTCGTGGGCAACAACCGCAAAGCCGCGACCGGCTTCGCCGGCGCGGGCAGCTTCGATCGTCGCATTCAGCGCCAGCAGGTTGGTCTGCTCGGCGATGGCCTGAATGAGGTTGAGCACGCCGTCGATGCGCTGGGTCGCCGCGGCGAGGCTTTCAATTTCGGCGACCGATTTTTCGGTACGCTGGCCGGCCTGTTCGACCACCTCCGCCGATTGGCGGACTTGCCGGCCGATTTCCTCGATCGAGGCCGACAATTGCTCGGCGGCGCCGGCAACCGCAAAAACGTTGCTGGAGGCTTGCTCGGTCGCGTGCGCCGCGGCGCTTGCCCGCCCGCTGGCGTCGGATGCCACGCTGGAAATCGACTGCGCGGTATTGCGCATCGCGGTGGCATTGTCGTTCACCGCGCCGACCACGCTGCCGATCGCGCCGCGGAAAGATTCTACCGAGGTTTCGATTTGCCGGGCCCGCTCGTCGCGCGCCTTGGAGTCCAGCAGCACCTGCGAATTGAGCTTGCGGTTGCGATCCATCGCTTCCTGAAAGATCTGGATCGCGCGAGCCAGCGCGCCGATTTCATCCTGGCGATCGATGTGCGGAACCTCGACGCCTTCGGCGCCTTCAGCGACCTGCTTGATCGTGCTGGTGATCACTGACAGCGGTCTTGCGACCGAGCGCGCGATGATGAAGACGCCGACCGCGACCAGCGCGAGCTCCAGCACGCCAAGGCAGGTCAGAAGGAACGCGAGTTGCTGGTTGATCTCGGTCCGCTGAGCGATCTTCCTGCTGCGCTCGGCGTAGACTTTGGAGAGAGCTTCCAGATCCTTGTTGAGCGCCGTACGCACGCTTCGGTTGGCGTCGTTGTCGCCCCATTCGCGGCCCGCCTCGTGGCTGACTTCGATCGCGCGGCGCACCAGCTCCTTGCGGAATTCAACGAACGTATCGATCCGCTTCTTGAAGCTGGCAAACTGCTCGCGGTCGTCGTCGCGGACAATGGATTCCCAGTTCTTGACGACCTCAACCAGCTGGTCGCTGAACTTGCGCAGCCCGTCGCCGTATTTTTTCACGACCGGCAGGTCGGTTGACATGTAGATGCCGCGGGATTCCATGACCACGGCGTAGACCAGCGAGTTGACGCGCTCCACGTTGAGCGCCGCCTGGCTTGCAGTCTCGATCGACTCGATCAGTTCGGCACCGCGCCGCGTGTTGTAATCGGAGAGGGCCGTGATGGCCGCTGTCAGAAGCGCAAACAGGGCAAAGATCGAATAAAGTTTGAAGGCGAGCGAAAAGCTCGAGGCCTTTTTGGTGCCGGCCGGTGCAACAGATTTCATTATGTCAGGCATCCCCAGCCCCACGCAGGAGGCCGGTCAAAAATGTGACGGCCAACATGGAAACTATGTGAAATCTTCCTCTAGAAAATGTAAATTTGACGCTGTTTTAGGCAACAGGGCACCGTCTCGACCGACAGTCGGTATATTGGATGCCAACTGAACGTCTAAAAAGATGTAATTATTTCAATTGATTATTCCGCCGAACGGGCGGAGCCGAACTCTGAAATTGGTCGGGCTGTGAAGGAGCTGGATTGGTCGCGTGATGCACTGCAAAATGGTAGGTTGGATGCCAGATTTTGACGGGCAGCGCTGACCGGTCCGGAGCGAATATGACCTATCGGCACGTCATTGGTCACACCGCCTACGTCTTCAACGACCTTCGCGATCTCCTGGCCAAGGCAAGCCCTCCGCGCTCCGGCGATTGCCTCGCGGGTATCGCAGCCGAAAGCGCCGAGGAGATGGTCGCCGCGCGGATTGCACTCGCGGATGTGCCGCTCAAACAATTCCTGAACGAGACGGTCATTCCTTACGAGGCTTGTGAGGTGACCCGCCTGATCATGGATAGCCACGACCAGGCGGCCTTTGCACCCATCGCCTCGCTCACGGTCGGATCGTTTCGCGACTGGTTGCTTTCGGCCAAGGCCAGTCCGGACATTCTCAAGACAATCACCCGCGGGATTACGCCGGAAATGGCGGCGGCGGTCTCAAAGCTGATGCGAAATCAGGATCTGATTCTGGCGGCCAAAAAATGCGAAGTCGTGACCGCCTTTCGCGACACGATCGGCCTTTGCGGGCGAATGAGCGTGCGGCTGCAGCCCAATCATCCCTTCGACGATGCCAAGGGCATTACCGCATCGATCCTGGACGGCATCCTCCTTGGCGCGGGCGATGCCTGTATCGGCATCAACCCGGCAGGCGACGATCCCGCCACTATCGGCAGGCTGTTGCATCTGCTCGACGAGATCATTGGCCGGCTGCAGATTCCAACGCAGGCTTGCGTGCTGTCGCATGTCACGACGACACTTCGGCTGATTGCCGAGCGCGTGCCGGTCGATCTGGTGTTTCAGTCGATCGCCGGCACCGAGGCGGCCAACCGGAGTTTTGGCGTCGACCTCGCACTGTTGAGGGAAGCGAGCGATGCCGGCCGATCATTGAAGCGCGGAACGGTCGGCAACAATGTGATGTATTTCGAAACCGGGCAGGGATCAGCGCTCTCTGCCAATGCCCATCATGGCGTCGATCAGCAGACATGCGAGGCGCGCGCCTATGCGGTTGCGCGCGCGTTCGACCCGTTGCTGGTCAACAGCGTGGTGGGCTTCATCGGCCCGGAATATCTTTACGACGGCAAGCAGATCATTCGCGCAGGACTTGAGGATCACTTCTGCGGCAAGCTGCTCGGCCTGCCGCTGGGCGTGGACGTCTGCTACACCAACCACGCCGAAGCTGACCAGGACGACATGGACAACCTGCTGACATTGCTTGCGGCAGCCGGTGTGAATTTCATCATGGGGGTACCGGGGGCCGACGATGTGATGCTGAACTATCAATCGACGTCGTTTCACGATGCGCTCTATATCCGGGAGATATTCGCGCTGAAGCGTGCACCGGAATTCGATGACTGGCTGTTCCGCGCAGGTCTTGCCGATGCAAACTTCCGCCTGACCGGTCACGGCGATTTGTTGCCCGATTTCGTCCGCCAGATGATTGCCTGATTGTCGCCTCAGACCTAAGTCCACCGGCGTTGCAACTCTCCGGTCATTGCGGGGTTAGGTCCCCGCCACAATCCTGAAAAATTGATGGTCCAGCCTGCGGGTGGCGTGATTAACTGATGTGAAGGTCGAGGTGCAGAGGGCGTAATGAGAGCTGCAAGCGCTGACACGGTGCGCCGTATCCTGTGCGTCTTTCCGCGCTATACGCCGTCATTTGGTTCGTTCGAACATGCCTATCCGCTGACCGACGGCGTTCAGGCTTTCATGCCGCCGCAAGGGCTACTCTTGATCGCGGCCTATATGCCGGAAAACTGGCCGGTCCGGTTCATCGACGAAAATCTCCACGCTGCCACGGATGAGGATTTCGAGTGGGCGGAAGCCGTGTTTGTCAGCGGCATGCACATTCAGCGGCGCCAGATGAACGATATTTGCAGTCGTGCGCAGGCGTTCGATCTGCCGGTTGCGATCGGCGGACCGTCGGTCAGCGCCTGTCCCGAATACTATCCTTCGTTCGACTATCTGCATGTCGGAGAGCTGGGCGATGCAACCGACGAATTGATCGCGCGGCTGGCGCGCGATTGCTCGCGCCCGGCAGGTCAGGTGGTGCTGAAGACAGTCGATCGTCTCGACATGTCGAGCTTTCCGCTTCCCGCCTACGAGCTTGCCGATCTCAAGCGCTATTTTCTCGGCAGCATTCAATATTCGAGCGGCTGTCCCTACCAGTGCGAATTTTGCGACATTCCCGGGCTCTATGGCCGCAATCCGCGCCTGAAGACGCCAGAGCAGATTACGGCCGAGCTCGACAAGCTGCTCGAGCACGGTATCCGCGGTTCGGTCTATTTCGTCGACGACAATTTCATCGGCAACCGCAAGGCTGCGCTTGATCTGCTGCCGCATCTGATCGAATGGCAGAAGAAGACCGGTTTCGTCCTGCGCCTCTCCTGCGAGGCGACGCTCAACATCGCCAAGCGGCCGGAAATCCTGGCCGGGATGCGCGAGGCCTATTTCACCACGATTTTCTGCGGCATCGAGACGCCGGATCCGGTGGCACTGAAAGCGATGCACAAGGATCACAACATGATGGTCCCCATCATGGAAGGCATCCGGACCATCAACAGCTATGGCATGGAAGTGGTGTCGGGAATCATCCTCGGTCTGGATACCGACAAGCCGGAGACCGAAGCGCACTTGATGCAGTTCATCGAGGCATCGCAGATCCCGCTTTTGACCATCAACCTGCTTCAGGCGCTGCCGAAGACGCCGCTCTGGGATCGTCTCGCGAAGGAGAACCGCCTGATCGAGGATGAGGGGCGGGAGTCCAACGTCGATTTCCGCATGCCGTATGATGACGTCGTCAATGCCTGGCGCCGCTGTATGGGCGCGGCCTATGAACCGGCGAGACTCCTGCAGCGCTACGAATTTCAAATCCGCCAAACCTATACGAACCGGATCAAGCCCCCGCCGGAGAAACGATCGACGTGGCCAAACATCAGGATTGGCCTCATCATGCTGCGAAACATCTTCTGGAAGGTCGGCGTCCTCGGCGACTACAAAATTGAATTCTGGAAATTCGCGCTGCGGCGCCTTGCGCGCGGCGAGATCGAGCACTTCCTCGAGGCCATGACGGTCGGACATCACCTCATCATGTTTGCGCGCGCGGCGTCCGTTGGGCAGCAGAACGCGTCGAACTATTCCGTGCGGTTGCGCGAGGCTTCCGTTCCGGCCGAGTAACCCGCCATGAAGACCGAGGTGCCGCAACTGCCATCGCTTGCGCGTCTGCGCGAACTGACGCCGGCGCGCGTGGCGCTCGGCCTTGCCGGTGCGAGCCTGCCCACAAAGGCATTGCTTGAATTCACGCTTGACCATGCACGCGCCCGTGATGCCGTTCACGCGGCCTTCGACGCCGATGGCCTGGTGCAGGGCCTCGCAGATCTTGGCCTCAGGGCGATACGTGTTTCGAGCCAGGCGCCCGGCCGCAGGGATTACCTGGCGCGCCCGGATCTCGGGCGGATGCTCGACGCGGATTCAAAGGCGCGCCTTGCAAGCCAAGGCGGCACAGCGGGCGCGCTTGCGATCATCATCGCCGACGGGCTTTCACCGACCGCCGTCAACACGCATGCCGTCGCTCTGTTGCGGAAGCTGCTTCCGCCGTTGCAGCGAGAGACGATCGACATCGCTCACGCCGTCGTTGCGACAGGCGCGCGTGTGGCGTTGGGCGATGAGATTGGCCGCGCTCTGGGCGCGCGGATGACTGTCACGTTGATCGGCGAGCGGCCAGGCCTCTCCGCCGCAGACAGCCTTGGGGCCTATCTGACCTTTGACCCTGTCATCGGGACGACCGACGAAAAGCGCAACTGCGTTTCCAACATTCACGGCGGCGGGCTCAGCTACGAGGATGCGGCCGCAAAGATCGGCTGGTTGATTCGCGAGGGTTGGGCCCGACAGATGACGGGGATTGCGCTGAAAGACGAAAGCGGCGGGCGTGCGAGTGACGGTTTCCTGGCCTATTCAGGCGAACGTGACAATTTCGTGGAGGATTAGTCCCGCACTCCCGCTCGGTTCACATGCGTCGGCCGGGTCCGCTGCTTGCGGGCAGCCTTTGGGACCTGCTAAACCTCGTCTGCAAAATTGTTGTATATTTTCAACAGCTATTGCGCGGCGCTTCGCCGTGATCCGGTGCTTTCCAGGCCCAATCTGTGTTTTCGTCACTTGGATTGCGGCGATTTGAGCTGATGTGAGAATTGGACAGGGCATGCTCGAAAAGAACAGCGACAACGAGGTCCACGTCGAGAAGATCGAAGCGCGGCCGATGTCCAGCATCGCCTTTGGGCTGGAGCGGATGGGGCTCATCGCCGTCAAGGCTCCGGTGGTATCCTGCATTATCCTTGTGGCGCTCGTCATCGGCGCGATTTTCGGAATCGAGCGCATCAAGATCGACGATTCGTTGAGCCAGCTGTTCCGCTCCGAATCGAAGGAATACCGGCAATACGAATCCGAGATCAAACGCTTCCCGGCGACCGAGTTCGACGTGCTCGTCGTGGTCGAGGGCAAGAATCTGCTTGCGCGCGACAACTTGATAAAGCTGCGTGACTTCGTCACCGATATGCAGCTTGTCGATGGGACCCGCGGGCTGATTTCGCTGTTCTCGGCGCGTCAAGCGCCGGCGCCGGGCAAATTCCCCGCGGCATTGTTCCCGGCGCAATTGCCGGAAGGCGCCGACTACGACAAGTTCATCGAGACGGTGAAATCGAACGAACTGATCCGCGGCAAATTGTTGTCGGAAGACGGTACGCTGGCGCTGATTGTGCTGTCGCTCGAGCCTGATGTCGTCGCCAGCAACAATCTCAGCAAGACGATCGGCGAAATCCGAAAGCTGATGAAGGAGGATCTCGGAGACACTGGCCTCACCGTCGAATTATCCGGCGTGCCGGTGATGCAGCTTGAAATCCGCAACGCGGTCGAGCGCGACGGCTTAACCTACAACATTCTCGGCATTGTTGCCGGCTGCATCATCGCCATCATCTTTTTCCGCAAGATATCGTTCATGGTGGTCGCAGCGTTTCCGCCGATCATCGCGATCCTGCTTGCGCTCGGCGGTCTCGGCTGGGCCAATTTCAGCCTCAACATGTTCCTCAACGTGATGACGCCGCTCATCATGGTGATCAGCTTCTCGGACTCGATGCAGCTGACCTTTGCCGCGCGCGACCGCCTGATCGCAGGGCAGGACAAGTTCACCGCGTTCCGCAACGCCGTGCTGGTCGTTGGACCCGCATGCGTGCTGACGCATGGCACCGCCGGAATCTCCTTTATTGCCCTGCAGTTCTCGAACTCGGATCTGATCCGCAAATTCGGCGAGGCGGGGCTCGCCGCGACGATCATCGCGCTCGTCGCGGTGCTGTCGTTGGTGCCCGTGTTCGGCGTGTTGCTTGTGCGCAATGAGCAGATCTTCGCGGTGAAATTCCGGAGCGCCGACGCCGGCGTGCAGATGCTGCGGAATTTCTGTTACTGGATCGCGGTGCGGATGGTCAGCCGTCCCGGTCTTTTCAGCCTGATTGCCGTGCTCTTCGTCGGCGGCCTTGCCGTCATCTACGCCAATCTCGAGCCGCGCTATCGTCTCGCCGACCAGGTGCCGGACAAGCAGCAGGCGGTCGCCGCCAGTGGGCTGCTCGATAAAAAATTGACCGGTGCGAACGCGATCGATGTGCTGATCGAATTCCCGAAGGGCGCCTCGCTCTATGATCCGCAAACGTTGCAGACCATCGCAGACGTTCACTCGGCGGTCGAGAAGCAGGCAGGCGTCGGTAACGTCTGGTCGCTGGAGACGTTGCGGCGCTGGCTCGCGGAGAAGACTGGCAAGTCCGACGTCGCGACCTTGAAGGAGTATGTCGACGTCATTCCCAAATATCTGGTGCAGCGCTTTATCGACGCCAATCAGGATGCGGTGGTGGTGTCGGGCAGGGTGCCGGACCTCGATTCCAGTCAAATCCTCCCGGTTGTCGAAAAACTGGATCACGCGCTCGACCCGATACGCAAGGCGCATCCCGGTTTCGAGATCGCCGTCACCGGACTGTCTGCGATCGCCGCGCGCAACTCGGCCAACATGATCGAAAAGCTGAACCGGGGTCTGACCGTCGAATTCGCGCTTGTTGCGATCTTCATCGGGCTCGCCTTCCGCTCGGTGGTGGTGATGTTCTCCTGCATCCTTCCCGGAATCTTCCCCGTGGTGCTCTCAGGCACGGTGCTCTGGCTCCTGGGCGAGGGGCTGCAATTTGCCAGCGTCGTTGCGCTCACGGTGTCATTCGGGCTGGGGCTTTCCGCCACCATCCACTTCCTCAACCGCCTGCGGCAGGAGAGAAAGCCCGGCGTGACGGCCGATGTCGCGGTCGAGCGGGCGACAGTGCTGATGGGGCCGGCCTTGATCCTGACCACAGTCGTGCTCGCCTGCGGCCTGGTGGTGACGGTGTTTTCGGCTCTGCCGTCGCTGCGCCTGTTCGGCTGGCTCAGCGCATTTTCGATGGTGTCGGCGCTAGTGGCCGACCTCTTCATTCTGCGCCCGACCGCGATGTTCCTGATCACGCTATGGGAGCGGATCCGCGGAACCAATCCGTTGGAAACAGACGGCATCGGGTGAGGGCGCTTTGGTTGAGCATGATCTCCGCGCAAACGCATTCCGCGTTTGTCGCGAGGGAAAACCGCTACACACCTTGCGCTAACGCGGCCCTCCGGGTCCGGACCGTACTTAGCCCTTCACCATGGTAATCGACACGCCCCTGATGTCGCCTTGGGAGCTGATCTGAACGGTCTGCTTGTTGCCGGTGGTCCGCAACGTCAGACTTGCTGTAAAGCCGGCGGATTCGACCTTCACGTCGATCTTGCCGTTGCCGGCAGTTCCCAGCAGGCTTCCGGAGATGTTGCGGTTGGTTTCCGACCAATTGCCGGTGATATGATCGCCGTGGTTGGTGACGTCGCTGGAGAGATCGAATTTGTAGCTGTCGCTTGCGCAGCGAAGCGTTTGCTTCAACGTTTGCCCGCCGCCATCGACCTGGTAGACCGCCTTACAGCGCAACCGCTCGCTCGAGCCGTCCGACAGCGAAACTGTTCCGTTGCCGGACCATGCGCCGTCGAAACCCGCAAATGGACTCGCCTGCGCGTGTCCCGCCGACGTCGATAGAACCAGCGCGGCGACAACAGCACCTGCCTTGATGGCTTGCCCAACCAAGCCCGAACCTGAAAATTTCATGCTGACATCCCCTTTGAATATGACATTCCCGCGAACGGCATGTCCGCCGCGCCAGTGATTTGGTGTTTCAGCAAAGGCGATTGGTTCAAAGATGATTCGAACTCGCCGCCAGCCTGCTGAGACAAATTGCGGCACAGCAATCGCTTTTTTTTGCTCGCGAAGCTCGCTCAATTTCGGGTATTGTTCAACTTCTCACCGGCGCGACCATCGCTCAGCGCCTGAAATCCAAAAAATACGCTGCAATACCAGTCGGTTACGTGATCGTCTGAATCTGCCTTCGAAGACCGCAATTTAAGGAGATGGTCGCCGCAAATTTGGCCGTATTTGCCAGCGCTTCTGCTCGTCGCGGCCTTCGCAATCTGGACAGTCTGCCCTGCTGATGCCGTGTGCTACTCGGGTTTGCAAATCTCTGCCGTAAGAATAAAGGAACACAATGCGTAAATCTTTCTTGGTCGCCGCTCTGCTGTCGCTATCGGTCTCCGGAGCGGCGCTCGCCGATCAACACAGCGGAACGCCGGAGGAGCAGAAGGCCTGTGCTCATGACGTGCAGAAGTACTGTCGCGCGATCATGGATCAGCCTGATCTGGTTGTCCTGAACTGCCTGCAGCAGAATCGTCCCAAGCTCACCAAGGCCTGCGACAAGGTTCTGGTCGACCACGGCCAATAACAACCTTAACAGCTGCGTCGAAAACAAGCCGCTCCCTGTTCCCGGGGGCGGCTTTGTCTTGGCCATGCCCGCGGATAGCATTGGTTTTGGTGACATATTCGCCTATATGGGGCTGAAGTTCCGCAAAGCGCGCCCGGATGCCCCGGCGCATGCAAGCTCCAAAGACAGCGTAGCCAGTTTTCAGCATGACCAACGCGAGCGAATGGCGATCCGGCAAGGGCCACCGCGACGAGAATTTTCCGGTCGCGTCGTGGATCATCCATCCGCGGCACCGCGCGCTGATCCTCAGCTTCTACAATTTCGTCAGAACGGCCGACGATATCGCCGATCACGCGACCTTGAGCGGCGATGAAAAGCTTGCGCTGCTTGATCTGCTCGAGGCCGAACTGCTCGGCAAGGGCGACAGCCAGGCAGAGGCGGTCAATCTGCGCAATGCGCTCGCCGCGCGCGGCATGCCGCCGCGTCACGCACTCGATCTCCTGACGGCCTTCCGCATGGACGTCACCAAGCTTCGCTACGAGACCTGGGACGAAGTCATTCACTATTGTCGATATTCGGCGATGCCGGTCGGACGGTTCGTGCTCGACGTCCATGGCGAAAGCGCCTCGACCTGGGCTGCTTCGGACGCCATTTGCGCCGGCCTGCAGATCAACAATCATCTTCAGGACTGCGGCAAAGACTTCAAAGATCTCAACCGCGTCTACCTGCCGCGCGATGCGCTTGCAGCTAGCGGCGCGTCGGTCGAGCAGTTGGGCGAGGCGCGCGCTCAGCCGGCGCTCCTGAAATGCCTGCAGTCGCTGGCCGCGCGTAATGAAGTCCTGCTCAACCAAGGTAGAACGCTCGTCGCTGACGTCAGGGATTTCCGGCTGGCATTGGAGATCGCAGTCATTCAATCCTTCGCAGACAGGATCGTCCGCCTGCTCAAGGTGCGCGATCCCTTGTCCGAGCGGGTGCATCTCAATCCGCTTGAACTGCTCGCGTTCAGCCTCGGCGGCATGGCCGCAGAGTCTGTTCGTCGTCTCACCGGGCGCCGCGGCGTTTCGAAATCGGCGGCCGGCGCATGACGGCGGAAGCGGCGACAGCCAATCCCAGCTACGGGACGACAGCGTCAGGCAGTTCATTCTACGCCGCGATGCGCATGCTTCCGCCCGAACAGCGGGAGGCGATGTTTCAGATCTACAGCTTTTGCCGTCAGGTCGACGACATCGCGGATTCCGACGGTCCGCGCGGCGAGCGGCTAAAGGCGCTGCAGCAGTGGCGTCAGGATATCGATGCGCTCTATCAGGGCCGTCCGCCGGCGCGGCTGCGCGACTACGTGGCATCGGTGCAGAAATTCGGGCTTGAACGCGAGGATTTCCTCGCAATCGTCGACGGCATGGAAATGGATGTTCCGCAGGACATCCGCGCGCCTGATCTGGCGACCCTCGATCTTTATTGTGACCGCGTCGCCAGCGCCGTCGGGCGGCTCTCGGTGAAAGTGTTCGGCATGCCGAGAGACGACGGCATCCAGCTTGCGCATCATCTCGGCCGCGCGCTGCAACTGACCAACATCCTGCGTGACATCGACGAGGATGCCGCGATCGGAAGGCTTTACCTGCCGAAGGAAGGCCTGGCGCAGGCGGGGATCACCTCGACCGATCCGCTTAAAGTCGCGGCCGATCCGGCGCTGCCCAGGGTATGCGCGCCCATTGTCGATCGGGCGAGAGACCATTTTGCGAAATCCGACGAGATCATGGCCCGCAATTCGCGCCGCGCGGTGCGAGCGCCGCGGATCATGTCGAAGTACTACGGCACGATTCTGCAATTGCTTGTTGCGCGCGGGTTCGCTAACCCGCGCACGCCGGTTCGTCTGAACAAGATGGCCAAGCTTGCCATCCTGTTCCGCTATGGCTTTTTCTAGCTCCCACGATTTTCCGATCATTCGTCACATGCAAAAAGTTGCCCATATCATTGGCGCGGGAATTTCCGGCTTGTCGGCCGCCGTCAGGCTGGCGAACGCGAATTTCAAGGTGCATCTCTACGAGGCGATGCAGCAGGCGGGCGGGCGCTGCCGCTCCTATTTCGACGCCGCAACCAACCTCACCATCGATAACGGCAATCATCTGCTGCTGTCGGGCAATCATCACGCGCTGGCTTATGCGCGGTCGATCGGCACCGAAGCCGGGCTGGTGGGGCCGAAGCGCGCCGAGTTTCCTTTCGTCGATCTGAAAAGCGGAAAACGCTGGCGGCTTGATCTCGGCGACAGCCGCATGCCGTCATGGGTGTTCGATCCGGCGCGACGCGTGCCGGACACGAGCCTGAGTGATTATCTCGCGCTGGCGCCGCTTGTCTGGTCGTCGCCGTCAAAGCTCGTTGGCGACGCCATCCCGTGCAAGGGCGTGCTTTACGATCGGCTGGTGCAGCCGCTGTTGCTGGCGGCGCTCAATGTCGATCCGCCGGAGGGATCGGCCGGTCTTGCCGGCGCCATCGTGCGGGAAACGCTGCTCGCGGGCGGACAGGCCTGCCGGCCGCTGATTGCGCGCGAAGGCTTGAGTGCGGTCCTGGTCGAGCCTGCGATCAAGTTGTTGCAGGAGAGGGGTGCCGACGTGCGGTTCGGCCGTGAACTGCGCGGATTTGGCAAGGTTGGCGAGCGCGTCAGCGAGCTGAATTTCGGCGACGAGACGATATCGCTTGCGCCTTCGGATGTCGTCGTGTTCGCGGTGCCGCCGCGGCCCGCGGTCTCGCTGCTGCCGGGGCTGAAGGCGCCGACCAAGTTCCGCGCCATCGTTAATGCCCATTTTCGCTATGATCCGCCGGAAGGCCAGCCGCCCATTTTGGGGGTGGTTGGGGGGCTGGTGGAATGGCTGTTCGCGTTCCCTCAGCGGCTGTCGATCACGATCAGCGGCGCCGACCGGCTGGTGGACAACCCGCGCGAGGAGCTGGCGCAGGCGATTTGGCGGGATATCTGCCAGGCCTCGGGGATCACAGCCGAAATGCCGGCCTGGCAGATTGTGCGCGAGCGCCGTGCCACATTTGAGGCAACCCCGGAACAGAACGCCTTGCGTCCGGGTCCCAAGACGGCCTTTAAAAACCTGTTTCTTGCCGGCGACTGGACTGATACGGGGTTGCCGGCGACCATCGAAGGTTCGGTCCGGTCGGGCGACCGCGCCGCCGATCTCGCCCTCTCTGCGGGCTAGTACCGCCGATCTGAAGTCCCTGCACCAGAAGCTGCGAATCCGATCAGGGACTTCAGATCGATAAAGCGGTACTAGAATCAATAAGTTTGCTAGTGCCCATGACTTTCCGACGTTCGTGAAAGTGGGTGCTGCGATGGAGCACGAACTTCGGAAAATGGGCACCAGTGGTCCGATTCCACCAGCGATGATCGGCAAAACGGAGATTTCGAACGAGATGCAGGCGGCAACAAGAAAGCTTGAGGCTGGAGACGCCCTCGAGGCGAGCATCTATTCGGCGACGCAAGCGCTCCTCGGCCACCGCCAGGCGGACGGACACTGGGTGTTCGAGCTCGAGGCCGACTGCACGATTCCGGCCGAATATGTGCTGCTCAGGCACTATCTCGCTGAACCCGTGGATGCCGCGCTGGAAGCCAAGATCGCCAACTATCTGAGACGGATTCAGGGCGCACACGGCGGCTGGCCGCTGGTCCATGCCGGCGACTTCGACATGAGCGCGAGCGTCAAGGGCTACTTCGCGCTGAAGATGATCGGCGATTCCGTCGACGCCCCGCACATGGCGCGCGCGCGCGAGGCTATTCTTGCGCGCGGTGGCGCGAGCAAGAGCAACGTGTTCACGCGCTTCATGCTGGCGCTGTTCGGTGTGACGACCTGGCGCGCCACACCGGTGCTGCCGGTCGAGATCATGCTGTTGCCGATGTGGTTTCCGTTTCATCTCAACAAGACCTCCTATTGGGCCCGCACCACGCTGGTGCCACTGCTGGTGCTGGCGGCGTTGAAGCCGCGCGCGAAAAACCCCAAGGGTGTCGGCATCGACGAATTGTTCCTGGAGGACCCGCGCTCCGTCGGCATGACGTCGAGAGCGCCTCACCAGAGCCGGGGCTGGTATATGCTGTTCAGCGCGCTCGACAGCGTGCTGCGCGTGGTCGAGCCGCTATTTCCGAAGCGCCTGCGCGCCCGCGCGATCGAAGCAGCCGTCGCCTTCACGGAGGAGCGGCTGAACGGCGAGGACGGGATGGGCGCCATTTTTCCGCCGATGGCAAACGCCGTGATGATGTACGAGGCGCTCGGCAAGGATGCGGATTATCCGCCGCGCGCCAGCCAGCGGCGAGGCCTCGACCTGCTGCTGGTGATCGGCGAGGAAGAAGCCTATTGCCAGCCGTGTGTGTCGCCGGTCTGGGACACCGCGCTGACCTGTCATGCCTTGCTCGAAGCCGAAAGCGAGGAGGCGCTGCCGCCGGCCCGGAAGGGGCTCGACTGGCTCGTGCCGAGGCAGGTTTTGGACGTGAAAGGCGACTGGGCGGTCAAGGCGCCGAACACCCGTCCCGGCGGCTGGGCTTTCCAGTACAACAATGACCACTATCCGGATCTCGACGACACCGCAGTCGTCGTCATGGCGATGGATCGTGCCCGGCGCGCGGTGCCGAACCCGGCCTACGATGCCGCGATCGCCCGCGGCCGGGAGTGGATCGAGGGCATGCAGAGCAAGGACGGCGGGTGGGCCGCGTTCGACGTCAATAATCTCGAATATTACCTCAACAACATCCCGTTTTCGGACCACGGCGCGCTGCTCGACCCCCCGACCGAAGACGTCACGGCGCGCTGCATTTCGATGCTGGCCCAGCTCGGGGAGACCGCCGAGACGAGCCCGGCGGTCGCGGCCGGGATCGCCTACCTGCGCAGGACCCAGCTCGCGGAGGGGTCCTGGTACGGCCGCTGGGGCCTCAACTACATCTATGGCACTTGGTCGGTGCTTTGCGCACTCAATGCCGCGGGGGTCGATCATAATGACCCCATGGTGCGGAAGGCCGTGGGCTGGCTATCGTCGGTCCAGAATGCCGACGGCGGCTGGGGCGAAGATGCGACCAGCTACCGACTCGACTATAATGAATTCAAGAAGGGATTTGACGGTTGCCCGTCGACGGCCTCGCAAACGGCATGGGCTTTGCTTGGTCTGATGGCGGCGGGCGAGGTTGAAAATCCGGCCGTTGCTCGCGGCGTTGAGTACCTCATGACCACACAGACCCAAAAAGGTCTCTGGGATGAGCAACGCTATACGGCAACGGGCTTTCCTCGGGTGTTTTATCTGCGCTATCATGGTTATTCGAAATTCTTTCCGCTCTGGGCGTTGGCGCGGTATCGGAATTTGCGAAAGACCAACAGCAGGGTGGTAGGGGTCGGGATGTGAGATTGGGGGCAAGTCTTGGCGCGCCCGTGGGCAGGGTGGACCCGCGGCCGGTGCTCATCGTAACTGGTCTTGTGCAGGAGGCCCGGATCGCATCCGGGCCCGGAATGGCTGTTATCTGCAGCTCCAGCGATCCGCAGCAATTGCGCGCGCTGCTCACCGTGTTCGATCCCACGACGATCCGGGGGGTGATCAGCTTCGGCGTGGCCGGAGGGCTCGATCCGACCCTGAAGTCCGGCGATATCGTGGTGGCGACCGAAGTGCAGGCGGGCGATACCCGTTGGCTGGCCGACCTCGCGCTGAAAGAAGATCTGATCGAGGGTTTTGGCCTTGGTCGCCGGCGCATCGTCCGGGGACGGCTGGCAGGGACCGAAGAGGTGGTCGCGGCGCGTCACCTCAAGGAAGCGCTGCACCTGGAAACCGGCGCGGCTGCGGTCGATATGGAAAGCCACATCGCTGCCGAATATGCCGCCAATGCCGGGCTGCCGTTTGCGGCGCTACGGGTGGTCAGCGACCCCGCTCACCGGGCCTTGCCGCCGCTCGCAATGGCCGCCATCAAGCCGAACGGCGATATCGACCTGCGCAAGGTGTTGCGCAGCGTCGCGCGGAATCCGCGGACGCTACGCGATCTGGTCGCAACAGGGTTGGATTTCAACCGCGCGCTGCGTTCCTTACGCGGCTGTCGAGGCTTTCTGCTGGGCAGCGAGGGCCTCGTCACGGCGGATCTCTGACAGCTTCTTCTGGACCTGCTCAGAGAAGATGTACTGCGCCGGGCGCTGCTTGCTCATGTCGATTTCCGGCGCCATCGGGCCCGACGTGCGGACGCCGCTGATCGCGACCTTGAGCGCCTTCAGCGGGTTCTTGAACGCATCGGTCGCCGCCGTCGGCTCATAGCCGCAATGGGCCATACAGTCGGCGCACTTCTCGTACTTGCCGGTGCCGTAAGTATCCCAGTCCGTCGTGTCCATCAGCTCCTTGAAGCTCTTCGCGTAGCCTTCGCCGAGCAGGTAGCAGGGCTTCTGCCAGCCGAAAATGTTGCGGGCCGGCATGCCCCACGGGGTGCACTCATAGCTCTGGTTACCGGCCAGGAAGTCCAGGAACAGGCTGGAGTGCATGAAGTTCCACTTCTTGCCCTTGCCGCGCGCAAACACGTCGCGGAACAGGTTCTTGGTCTTCGTGCGGTTGAGGAAGTGTTCCTGGTCGGGCGCACGCTCATAGGCGTAGCCGGGTGACATCGAAACGCCGACCCCGAGTTCGGTGGTGTAGTCGAGGAACTTGGCGATGTCCTCTGCCGAATGACCGTCGAAGATGGTGGCGTTGACGTTGACGGTGAACCCCTTGGCCTTGGCGGCCTTGATGGCCGAGACCGCGCGCTCGAACACGCCTTCCTGCGACACGGCCTTGTCGTGATGGTCCTTGAGGCCGTCGAGGTGGACCGAGAAGAACAGGTAGGGCGAGGGCTCGAACAGGTGCAGCTTCTTCTCGAGCAGAAGCGCGTTGGTGCAGAGCGAGACGAACTTCTTGCGTGCAACAAGGCCGCGAACGATTTCGCCAATATCCTTGTGGATCAGCGGTTCGCCGCCCGGGATCGCCACCATCGGTGCGCCGCATTCGTCGGCCGCATCCCAGCATTCCTGCGGGGTCATCCGGCGATTGAGGATCGCATCGGGATAATCGATCTTGCCGCAACCGACGCAAGCAAGGTTGCAGCGAAACAGCGGCTCCAGCATCAGCACGAGCGGGTACCGTTTCCGGCCCATCAGCTTCTGCTTCATCAGATAGCCACCGATGCGAATTTCCTTGAAGAACGGTATTGCCATTACTTGTCTTTCTGAATCCAAAGAGTGAGTTGTCAGCCCGCAGCCAGTTCGGCCGGAAGCCGAAATTCGATATTTTCTTCACGGCCTGGAAGCACCGAGACCGCGACCGGTCCAATGCGCCTCAAAGCCTCGATCACGTCATCGACAAGGACCTCCGGCGCAGATGCGCCCGCGGTGATGCCGACAGCCTTGGCATCCTTCAGCCATTCCGGGTTTAGCTCACTGCCATCAGCAATCAGGTAACTCGGAACGCCCACTTCGGTGCCGATTTCGCGTAAGCGGTTCGAATTGGAACTATTGGTGGCCCCAACCACCAGGATAACGTCGACGAGCTTGGAGAGGTCCCTTACCGCAGATTGGCGGTTCTGTGTCGCATAGCAGATATCCCGGGTGTCCGGGCCTTGAATATCTGTAAAACGCTGACGCAGGGCCGCGATGATGTCCTTGGTGTCGTCCACGCTAAGCGTGGTCTGGGTGATATAGGCCACCGGGGCGTCGGCCGGCAGGGTCAGGGCGGCCACTTCATCGACATTCTGGACCAGCAGCACCGGGCCCGGAACCTGCCCCATGGTTCCCTCGACCTCGGGATGGCCGGCATGTCCGATCAGGATCAGCGAGCGGCCCTTGGACATGTACCGCTTGCCCTGGTTGTGAACCTTGGTCACCAGCGGGCAGGTGGCGTTCAGCACCGGCAGGCCACGAGCGGCGGCCTCTTCCTCGACGCTCCGCGCCACGCCATGGGCGCTGAACACGGTGACCGCGTTGGCCGGGACCTCAGAAAGGTCCTCGACGAAGATCGCACCCTTGTTTTTGAGGCTTTCGACGACGTATTTGTTGTGCACGATCTCGTGCCGGACATAGACCGGCGGGCCGTACTTTTCGAGCGCGCGCTCGACGATCTCGATCGCGCGCACGACACCTGCGCAAAAGCCGCGGGGCTGCGCGAGAAACACTTCGATTGGACGGCCGTTACGCAAATTAAGCTACCTCGTTCTGGCGCGCTGTCCGATCAGGACACCGGCCGACATTTGGAAGTCCGCGCTGCAATATCTACACCAACGCATGAGGTCTGTTGGTGCAGGGCTTTGTGTCAAAAAAAGTCCGGATAGGAAAGGCGACTCGAACCGGGATGCGTTTCCGGACACCTATATGTGGTTCCCAGCGTTAATTTAGGTAATATCGTACAGTTTTTTGCTGCGCCAGCTTTGATTTGCTCACAGCTGCGTCATCAGGTCTGGCTACGTGATGATCTGACGCCTGGTGGCCCAGATTTGGCGCTTTTTGAGGCTCCCTTGGCCCTAACCGAAGGAAAAACCTCAAAAACAACATTAGATTGCCCCCCGGAACTCCGCTAGATAGCGGGCGTTGCCGGCAGGCCGCAAACACCAGAAAGAGGCGATGTGCTCACCAAATTAGTTATTGCGATTGTTACGACTTGCACGCGGTTTGCTGCCACGACTGTTCTAATAGCCCTCGCCCTTGCGGTGGGGGCGGGCTTTTATGCTGCCGAACATTTTGAAATCAACACCGACATCAACACGCTGATTTCGTCCAATCTGGATTGGCGCAAGCGTGACATCCAGTTTGACCAGGCCTTTGACCGCGACAGCACGATTTTGGCCGTCGTCGAGGGGCCAACCCCCGAACTGACGACCAGTGCGAGTGCGGCGCTCTACAAGAAGCTCGCCGGCGACAAGCAGCACTTCGAGTCGGTGCTGGCGCTTGGTTCGGGCGAGTTCTTTGAAAAGAACGCCTTCCTGTTCCTGCCCAAGGAGCAGGTCGCCCGTCTCACCGGCCAGTTTGAGCAGGCAGCCCCCCTGATCGAGATCATGGCGGGAGACCCATCGCTGCGCGGCCTGACGGGGGCACTGGAAACGGTGCTCGCGGGCGTCAGGCGCGGCCAGATCAAGCTCGACAGCACCGAGCGACCCTTCAACCAGATCTCCGGGACGATCGAGGACGTGCTGAAGAACGGCAATGCAACATTCTCCTGGCGCGAACTGGTCAGCGACAAGCCGCTGACGGATGCCGACCGGCGGGCCTTCATCGAGTTCAAGCCGATCCTGGATTTCAACGCGCTCGAGCCCGGTAAGGCTGCGACCGACGCCATCCGCCAGGCGGCGGCCGATCTCAATCTCGAAGGCCAATATGGTGCGCGGGTCCGCCTGACCGGTCCGGTGCCGATCGCCAATGAGGAGTTCGCGACGGTTGCCGATGGCGCCGTCGTCAACGGGATCGGCACGGTCGTGGTCGTGCTCTTCATCCTCTGGCTCGCCTTGCATTCGGCAAAGATCATCTCGGCGGTGTTCGCCAATATGTTCATCGGTCTTGCGATCACGACCGCGATCGGCCTGATGATGGTTGGCTCGTTCAACCTGCTCTCGATTGCGTTTGCCGTCCTGTTTGTCGGACTGGGCGTCGATTTCGGCATCCAGTTCAGCGTCCGCTATCGTTCGGAGCGCTTCAAAAGCAATGATCTGAAGATCGCGCTGGCGAAGGCCGCCGAATATTCCGCCATCCCGCTTTCGCTGGCGGCGATGGCGACGGCGGCGGGGTTCATGTCGTTTCTGCCGACCGACTACAAAGGCGTTTCCGAACTCGGCGAAATTGCCGGCGTCGGCATGCTGGTGGCCTTTCTGTCGAGTATCACCGTGCTGCCGGCCCTGCTCAGCCTTCTGAATCCGCCCGGCGAAGACGATCCCGTCGGCTATGCCTTTCTGGCTCCGGTCGATCGTTTCCTTGAAGACCATCGCGTCATCATCGTTGCCGGTACGCTGCTGGTTGCAGCCGCCGGCCTGCCGCTGCTTTACTTTCTGCACTTCGATTTCAACCCGATGCATCTGCGCAATCCCAACGTTGAATCGATCGCAACGTTTCTCGACCTGAGGAAAGATCCGAACACCGGCGCCAACGCCATCAACGTGATGACGAACTCGGAAGCGGACGCGCGAAAGATCGAAGAAAAGCTTTCCAAGCTTCCGGAAGTGCTGAATGTGATTTCGCTGGACAGCTTCGTGCCGGAAGACCAGGGCGAAAAGCTGAAGCTGATCGCGCAAGGCGCCAAGGTCCTCAATCCGGCGCTCAACCCTGAATCCGTCGACGAGCCGCCTTCAGACGCGGAAAACGTCGATGCGCTGAAAGGCTCGGCGGAAAGTTTGCGCAAGACCGCGGGCGATGCGAAAGGGCCGGGGGCAAGCGCCTCGCGCCGGCTGGCCGATGACCTGGCAAAGCTCGCCGACGCCAGCCAGACCACGCGCGAAAAAACGCAAGCGATTTTCGTCACGCCGCTCAAGATCGTGCTCGATCAGCTCAAGGACGCGCTGCAAGCGAAGCCCGTCAGCCTGAACAGCCTGCCGCCCGATCTGGTGCGAGGCTGGAAAACCAAGGATGGCCTGATGCGCGTCGAGGCCGAACCGCGCGGCGATCCCAACGACAACGAGACCTTGCGCAAGTTTGCCGCCGCCGTGCTCGCCGCCGAGCCGAACGCGATCGGCGGACCGGTCTCGATTCTCAAGTCCGGCGACACGATCGTGAAGGCCTTCATTCACGCGGGCTTCTGGGCGCTCTTGGTGATCGGCCTGTTGCTCTGGATCACCCTGCGGCGCATCACCGACGTGCTGCTGACGCTGGTGCCGCTCCTCGTGGCAGGCGCGGTGACGCTCGAGATATGCGTGCTGATCGACCTGCCGCTCAACTTCGCCAATATCGTCGCGCTGCCCTTGCTGCTTGGCGTCGGCGTCGCGTTCAAGATTTATTATGTGACGGCCTGGCGCGCCGGCAGAACCAACCTGCTGCAATCGAGCCTGACGCGCGCAATCTTTTTCAGCGCGCTGACGACGGCGACGGCGTTCGGCAGCCTGTGGCTTTCAAGCCACCCGGGAACTGCGAGCATGGGCAAGCTTCTTGCGCTGTCACTGGTGACGACGCTTGCCGCCGTGTTGCTGTTTCAACCCGCGTTAATGGGCAAACCGCGCGATGTCGGGAATTAGGCAGATATCGCCAACCGGATCGGCGGCGACAGCAGGCGTCGCCGCCGCCTGCTTCTGACCTTTGGCCGAAGACGAATCCGAGCCCGTAGTTTTGGGGGCTACCGTGGTCTTTGCGGCCTTTGGTAGGCTGTTGTTTGCGCCGCTCGGCGCAATCGGTCCGGCGATACGCGTCCAGGTTTCTCCGCCGCACAGAAAGCCGAGCACGCAGCCCTTGATTTCCAGCTTGTCGGGACCGACGGGCTTGATCGTCGAACTATAGGTTTTTCCGTCGTTGGCGTTGTAGACTTCGCCCTCCCACTGATCCGCGGTGGGTTTCTTTTTCATATTGATGAGGATCGGCATGCCGAGGGTTGGTCTGCTTCTTTTGGAGGCGTCGGGGTTGTGTTCGTCGAGGCCGCCAGGCTCCTTCTCCCAGACTACCGCGCCCCACATGTTGCCGTTACATTCGGCGACGCGGATATGGGCTACGCCATCTGCCACGCGCCAGTCTCCGGTCGGGTCGGCCGCAAAAGCGGACGTTGTCGTTAACGCTGACAACACTCCAAAAAAAATGATGGTGCGCATGATCTCTCGTTGGCAGTGCAACATGGCGTAACCTATGCTCTAATGAAAAATCGATAGGATGGCAAAACGCCGCATAGGGCGTTTTCAGTTGACGGAATGGGCACTAACCGAAGTATTTAGCCGATGACATATTCCAATCTAGACGTTTCTGAGATGTTTGTGGACCGGCAGGGGCAACGCAGCTCCATGCACGCGCGCCATTTGAACGAACAGCTCGTACGCGTTCTCAAGACGATTGGCTATGATGTCGGCTTCCAGAAGGGCCAGGGCCAGTACCTGTTCGATCGCGACGGCGTTCGTTACCTCGATCTATTGAGCGGTTTTGGCGTTTTTGCGATCGGGCGAAACCATCCAGCCCTGCGCGCGGCACTCAAGAGCGTGCTCGACAGCGATCTTCCCAATCTGGTGCAACTTGACGTTTCGACGCTTGCGGGCGTCCTGGCCGAGCGGCTGCTCAAATATGTCCCATATCTGGACAAGGTGTTTTTCGCAAACTCCGGCGCGGAGTGCGTCGAGGCGGCGATCAAGTTCGCCCGCGGCGCCACCGGCCGGCCCGGCATTGTTTATTGCGCGCACGCCTATCATGGGCTGACCTATGGCGCACTGTCGCTGACGGACGATCCCAACTTCCGCGGCGGTTTCCAGCCGCTCTTGCCGGGCTGCACCTCTATTCCATTCAACGATCTCCCGGCGCTGGAGCAGGCGCTGTCGTCGCGCGAAGTCGCTGCCTTCCTCGTCGAGCCGATCCAGGGCAAGGGCGTCAACATGCCCACGGACGAGTTTCTGCCCGGCGCGGCTGCGCTGTGCCGCAAGTACGGTACGCTGATGGTCGCCGACGAAATCCAGACCGGCATGGGCCGCACGGGACGCTTCCTTGCAGTCGAACACTGGAATGTCGAACCCGACATGGTTCTGCTGTCGAAGGCGCTGTCCGGTGGCCATGTCCCGGTTGGCGCGGTGCTGACGCGCAAAAGCGTGTTCGACAAGATCTTCAACCAGATGGACCGCGCGGTCGTACACGGTTCGACCTTTGCCAAGAACGATCTGGCGATGGCGGCCGGAATTGCGACGCTCGAGGTCATGAAGAACGAGAAGCTGGTCGAGGCCGCCGCCAAGCGCGGCGCCGAACTGCGGCTCGCGCTCAACCGGATGGTGCCGGAATATGAGTTGCTGAAGGACGTGCGCGGCAAGGGATTGATGATCGGCCTCGAGTTCGGCTCGCCGAAATCCTTGCGGCTGAAAGCGTCATGGAACGTGCTGGAGACCGCCAACAAGGGCCTGTTCTGTCAGCTCATCACCGTTCCCTTGTTCAAGGACCACAAGATCCTGACCCAGGTGTCGGGCCACGGCAGCCACACCATCAAGCTGTTGCCGCCGCTGACCATCACCGAAGAAGACTGCAACTGGATCGAGCAGGCGTTCGATAACGTGATCGCCTCGAGCCACAAGGTCCCCGGCGCGATCTGGTCGCTCGGCAAGACGCTGGTCGACAACGCGGTTCGCAAATCCGCATAGAGCGTTTTCGAGCGACGTGCGAACCGGTTCGCGTGAAGAAAACGCGTCAAGATAAAACCTAGGTTCGCGTCGCAGGGATCAGCGCGCGTCTTCCAAGATCATCGTCGCAGCTTTTTCCGCGATCATCGCGGTCGGCGTATTCGTGTTGCCCGAGGTGATCGTCGGCATCACCGAGGCGTCGGCAATGCGCAGGCCCGCCAGCCCTCGGAGGCGCAAGCGCGCGTCGACGACGGCCAGGGGATCGTTCTCCGTTCCCATTTTCGCAGTCCCGACGGGATGGAAAATCGTCGTCCCGATGTCGCCGGCAGCCTTCGCCAGTGACGCATCGTCATCGCCGACGGACGGACCAGGCAGAAATTCTTCCGGAGAAAAGCGCGCAAGCGCCGGCTGCTTCATCAGCCGCCGCGTGGTGCGGATCGCGTCCGCGGCGACCTGACGATCCTCATCGGTCGACAGATAATTTGGCGCAATCGACGGCGCCTGGTCGGGAGCCTGCGACTTGATCCGCACGGTGCCGCGCGCGGTCGGCTGCAGGTTGCAGGCAGAGACCGTGATCGCGGGAAAGCGGTGCAGGGGATCGCCGAATTTGTCGAGCGACAGCGGCTGCACGTGGAACTGGATGTTGGCGCGGTCGCGATGCGGATCGGAGCGGGTAAAAATACCGAGTTGCGACGGCGCCATGGTCAACGGCCCACGCCGGCGGAAGGCATAGTCGAGGCCCATCAGGCCGCGCCGCGCGAGTGAGTAATAGGTCTCGTTCAGCGTGCGCACGCCCGAGACCTTGTAGATCGCGCGCTGCTGCAGATGGTCCTGCAGGTTGCGCCCGACGCCCGGCCGGTCGACGACGCTGGTAATGCCGAGCGGCGTCAGCCATTCTGCCGGGCCAATGCCGGAGCGGTGCAGCACCTGCGTCGATCCGATCGAACCGGCGCTGAGAATGATTTCGCCCTTGGTGCGCGCCTCGAAGACCTGTCCGTCTCTGGCGAACACGACGCCGACCGCTCGGCCGTTCTCGACGATCAGGCGGTCGACCAGCACGTTCTTCTCAAGCCGCAGGTTCGTGCGCTTCAAGGCCGGCTTGAGAAAGCCGCGCGCCGACGACCAGCGGCGCCCGCGCTTCTGGTTGACGTGGAAATAACCGACGCCCTCGTTGTCGCCGGTGTTGAAGTCCGCAATCTTGCGAATGCCCATCTGCACGGCCGCCTCGCCAACAGCGTCGAGAACCGCCCATGACAGCCGCGGCGCCTCGATGCGCCAGCCGCCGCCGACGCCATGGTGCTCGCTCTCGCCGAGAAAGTGATCCTCGAGTCTCCGGAAGGCCGGCAACACATCGTCATAGCCCCAGCCCGTCAGCCCGAGTTGGCGCCAATGGTCATAGTCGGCCGCCTGTCCGCGCATCGAGATCATCGCGTTGATGGCAGACGAGCCGCCGATCACCTTGCCGCGGGGATAGGCCAGCGATCGGCCATTGAGGCCGGCTTCCGCTTCGGTCCGGAACATCCAGTCCGACCGCGGATTGCCGATCGCGAAAAGATAGCCAACTGGGATGTGAAACCAGATCCAGTTATCGCCGCCACCGGCTTCCAGGATCAGCACGCGATGGGCCGGATCGGCAGACAGGCGATTGGCGAGGATGCAGCCGGCGGTGCCCGCGCCGACGACGATGTAGTCGAAATCTCCCTCGAGCCGCGCCGCCATTGCTTGTTTTTCCATTCCAGACCCGGCTGGAGAAAGTCCGGCCCACACGCCTTTGTCAATGATCCCTATGGTCCAGAGCTATTGGGCCGGCAGCACCTAGAGCTCCGATTTCGGAGTTCGCAAGCTATTGAGGCGGCCTCTGGTGCGAACTTCGAAATCAAAGGAGCTCTAGCTAACAATGGCCTCTAGTGCGGCTTTTGAATTTGAGAGTTCCTATAACGAACTCGCGGCCGAAACTGATAGGAACTTCAAATTCGCCGCACTAGTGTGCTAGATAACGCTTTGATCCCGCTTTCAGAACCGAGTTTCCCATGCCCATCGTCAACCGCGCGGCCGACCTGCAACCCGAAATTCAGGCCTGGCGCCGCGACATCCATGAACATCCTGAACTGGGATATGAAGAACGCCGCACCTCGGCCTTTGTGGCCGACCGGCTTCGGGAATTCGGTTGCGACGACGTGGTGACCGGGCTTGGCGGCACCGGCGTCGTCGGCGTCATCAAGGGCAAAGCGCCCGGGAAGGGAGATATCCGGAGCATCGGGCTTCGCGCCGACATGGACGCGCTGCCGATCGAGGAGGCGACCGGACTGCCTTACGCATCGCGGAATCCCGGCAAGATGCACGCCTGCGGCCACGACGGGCATACGTCCATGCTGCTTGGCGCGGCGCGGTACCTGGCCGAGACCCGAAATTTCGCCGGCGAGGCAATCGTGATCTTTCAGCCGGCCGAAGAGGGCGGTTTCGGCGCAGAGGCCATGATCAAGGACGGGCTGTTCGACCGCTTTGCCATCGATCAGGTCTACGGCATGCACAACGGCCCGGGCATCCCGGTCGGCTCGTTTGCGATCCGGCCCGGTCCGATCATGGCTTCGACCGATGCCGTCAATATCCATATCGAGGGGCGCGGCGGACACGCGGCGCGGCCGCATCTGTCGATCGATTCCGTTCTGGTCGGCGCCCAGCTGATTACCGCATTGCAATCGATCGTGTCGCGCAGCGTCGATCCGCTGGAGGCGGCGGTGATCTCGATGTGCGAGTTTCACGCCGGCAATGCGCGCAACGTGATCCCGCAGACCGCCGAATTGCGGGGCACCGTTCGCACGCTGACGCCGGAAGTCCGCGCGCTCATCGGCAAGCGGGTGCATGAGGTGGTGGAAGGCGTGGCGCAGCTGACCGGCGCGAAGATCGATCTCGAATACGTGCCGGGCTACCCGGTGGTGGTCAATCACGCGGCGCAGACCGATTTTGCGGTCACCGTGGCGAGCGAGGTTGCCGGAAGCGGCAACGTTGCCGAGATGCCGCCGATGATGGGCGGCGAAGACTTTGCCTTCATGCTGGAGAAGCGGCCGGGCGCGTTCATTTTCTGCGGCAACGGCGAGAGCGCCGGGCTGCATCATCCCGCCTATAATTTCAACGACGAGGCGATCGTGTTCGGCACGTCGTACTGGATCAAGCTGGTCGAGAATGCGCTCGCGGCCTAGACCGCTGACGCGCTTCGGACAGCAAGAGTGATCAAAAAAGAGGCCCGCATGATGCGGGCCTCTTTATTTTGCGTTTCGATCCGCCAGAGATCAGAACAGGTGGGCGAAGATGAAGTATAGCCCGCCCGAAAGCGCGATCGCGATCGGCAGCGTCAGCACCCAGGCCATCGCCATGTTGCGGATGGTCGAGACCTGAAGCCCCGATCCGTTGGCTGCCATGGCGCCCGCGACGCCGGATGACAGCACGTGGGTGGTGGAGACCGGAAGGCCAAAGTTATCAGCCGCGGCGATCGTCGCAGCGGCAACCAGTTCGGCCGCCGCACCCTGGGCGTAGGTCAGGTGCGTCTTGCCGATCTTCTCACCGACCGTCACGACGATGCGTTTCCAGCCGATCATGGTGCCAAGGCCAAGCGCGAGAGCGACCGCGATCTTCACCCAGTTCGGGATGAACTTGGTGGCGCTGTCCAGCGTGCCCTTGTAGGCGTTCAGGGTCGCGACCTCTTCCTTGTTGAGGTCATTCGCCTTGTCCTTCATCAGGAAGCGGATCGCTTCCGACGTCAGATACATGTCGTTGCGGGTGTTGCCGACGAGGTCCGAGGGAACCTTGTTCAGCGAGCCGTACCTCTGAACCTGGTCGGCGATATCCTTCACCAGAGCCGCGAGCGAGGGGTAGGTGCCTTCGTTGATCTGGTGCTGCGAGACGTACTGCGTCACGGCAGGCCGCGGATCGCCGATGATGCTGTGGCCGGCGCCCTTGGCCGAGATCACGGCCGAGGCAGCCGATGAAGCCTTCGTGAAGATCGCGATCTGCGAATCCGGCAGCGCGCGGTTGAGGGCGTAAGCCGTGGGCACTGTGCCGATCAGGATCAGCATGATCAGGCCCATGCCTTTCTGGCCGTCGTTCGAACCGTGCGCAAAGCTGACGCCGGTGCATGTGAGGATCAAGAGACCGCGGATCCAGACCGGGGGAGCCTTGTGGCCGTCCGGCGCGGCGTAGAGCGCGGGATTGCGGATGATCTGTTTCAGAACCAACAGCAGGACCGCAGCGCAGATGAAGCCGACCAGCGGCGAGAGCAGCAGCGCGTAACCGATTTCGGTGGCCTTGCTCCAGTCAACGCCCGAGGTGCCGTCTCGGCCGCGCATCAACGCGTTGACAACACCAACGCCGATGATCGAGCCGATCAGCGTGTGGGAAGAGGATGCCGGGAGGCCGAAGTACCAGGTGCCGAGGTTCCAGATGATCGCGGCGATCAACAAAGCGAACACCATCGCGAAGCCGGCGCTGCTTCCGACCTGAAGGATGAGTTCGACCGGCAGCAGCGAGACGATGCCGAACGCCACCGCTCCGGAGGAGGTCAGAACGCCGAGGAAGTTGAAGAAGCCCGACCACATCACGGCGAATTCGGCCGGAAGCGAATGGGTGTAAATCACGGTCGCGACCGCGTTGGCGGTATCGTGGAAGCCGTTGACGAATTCGAAGCCCAGCGCGATCAGCAGCGCCACCATCAGCAGCATGTACGGCACATAGCTTGTGATCTTGGTGCCGGTGGCATCGACGTCCGCATAAATGCTGTAGGCAACGAACAACAGGCCGGCCGCGAGAATGCCGAAAAAGATAATCATCGTCAGAGGGTTAAAGCCTTTGTCGAGATTAGGTCTTGAAGCGGGTTCGATCCGCGCGCCATCTATATTTTGGTTAAGTGCAATATCGCTCATATCCCAACCCTTGATACGTTGAGCGTTCACCAATGACCGATGCATTTGAAGGTTAGATGACAGCGACATGGTTATCGCTGCTGGCGACCAAGAACCTCATCGATCGCTTTGGAATTACTCGCAGAAATCTTTCGAACGAACCTGTTAACAGGTCGCCGGTGCCCGGCAATTTTTTCGGGAATAAATGGCAAACGAGCCCGTCAGCTCGCGCGTTTGCGACATGGCTGAGCGGCCGGAAAATGTCGATCAGGCCGCGTGGGCTGATTTTCGTAAGTAAGCCGCGGCCATTTTCAGGTCGCTGACAAAGCGCTCATACTCCCGCACCTTGGCATCTTCATCCGGCAGCCGCAGCAGATAGGACGGATGCACCGTCACCAGCGCCTTGGCTTTTTCATCGAGGTCGATGAGGTGGCCGCGGTTCTTGTTGATCGGCGTCGCCTTGCCGAGCACGCTTTGCGCCGCCGTGGCGCCCATTGCCACGACAAGCACCGGCCCGATAGCGGCGCGTTCGCGTTCGTACCACGGCCGGCAAGCCCTGATTTCCGGCGTTGACGGTTTCTGATGCAGGCGGATTTTCCCGCGCGGAACAAATTTGAAGTGTTTGACCGCATTGGTGACGTAGACCAGCTTGCGGTCGATGCCGGCCTCGACCAGCGCGCGGTCAAGCATCTGTCCTGCCGGACCGACGAAGGGCTTTCCAGCCAGGTCTTCCTTGTCGCCGGGCTGCTCGCCGACCAGCATGATCGGCGCGCGCTTTGGGCCTTCGCCGAACACGGTCTGCGTTGCGTCCTTCCAGAGCGGACAGGCGCGGCAACCGGCGGCTTCCTCGCGCAACGTCTCAAGCTCGTCGGCTGCGGTCTTGCGTCTCATCGGTTCTTCCAGCCGCTTCTGGACCTTGTGCGGCTCGCTTGCGGCTTTGGCGATCATCGCGTCGGTGGCGCGCGCCGCGCCCGCGATCAGAGGCTTAATCAGTGAAGCCTCAGGCAGGTTCCTCCAGTACCTCTTCGGCATTTCGGTCTGCATCGCCTTCACCTTGAGCCGGGCCGGGTTGAAGATCGTGGCGTAGTAGCGCCGCCACGTTTCTTCGAGCCGGTCCGAGGTCGGCGCTTCCGCCTTGCTGACGCCCGGCGTGAACGAAATCGCAAAACCATCCCAATGCGCACATAGGTCGGGCGTCAGGATCGACCAGGGCATGTCGGCAAACCGGCGCGCGAAGAACGGCGCCGCCAGCTCGACAATGTGATGCTCGGGCTCAAACCAGGCGACGTAGCGGGCCTCCCGTTCGCGCCCGATCTCGCGGAAGCGGACGAAGGCGTGCATCTTGTGCTCGTCGTGCCGTACCGCCTTTGCCATGGCCGTAATGCGGATGACGTCAGGATCGGTGGCGATATCCAGCAGGTCATGGTCGCCGCGCAATCGCCACAGCAAACGATAGAGCAACGCAAACCGCTCGCGGTCGCGGTGCAGGATCGCGATTTTGGCCAACGCGACGAATTTAGCCGAGACGCTGAATGTCTCTGTCGGTGGCGGCGACAGCGCCGCCGTATCGGTGGATGCGAATAGTTGTTCATCGCCTTTGACGCTCCACATCACATCCTCAGGCTTCACGCCGTCGAGCGCCAGCGTGCGTGCGCTCTGCCGCCAGCCGTCGAAATCGGTTTCGTGGTCGAGGATGATGTGGTGCATGACGCTACTCGCTTTCTCGTCATTGCCTGCGACAAACGCAAAGCGTTTGCGCAAGGGAGCGAAGCGACGAAGCAATCCAGTCCTTTTATTTTTATTCTGGATTGCTTCGCTTCGCTCGCAATGACGACGTCTTAGAATTCGAATCCCAACTGCGCCACCTTCGGCTTGAAGCGCTGGGCAAGGTTTGCGGCATCAAGCAGAGCGGGCGAGGGACGATGGTCGCTGAGGATGATGAAGAGCAGCGCCTTGTGCTTTGGAATATGAAGCCGGCCGAGGTCGGCGATGCGAATGGAGGTGAGGCGGCGGGTCTCGATGATGCGGTCGACGGCTTTGCTGCCAAAGCCCGGCACGCGCAACAGCTCCTCGCGGCTGGCGCGCGCAACATCGAGCGGAAAACGGTCGCGATGTCGCAGCGCCCAGGCAAGTTTCGGATCGATGTCGAGCGGAAGCCAGCCCGCGCCTTCGACGATCTCGCCGACGTCGAAGCCGTAGAAGCGCATCAGCCAGTCGGCCTGGTACAGCCGATGCTCGCGCATCAGAGGAGGGGCTTGAAGTGGAAGCGAGCGGCTTGCATCCGGGATCGGGCTGAAAGCCGAGTAATAGACGCGCTTGAGGCGGTATGCGCCGTAGAGATTGGCGCTGGTGGCAAGAATGGTCTGATCGTCTGCTGTGTCCGCGCCGACGATCATCTGCGTGCTCTGGCCTGCGGGGGCAAAGCGCGGCGGTTTTGCTTTTGATTTCCCGTCCGGCTTCGCTTCGTCGAGTTTTAAACGAAGCCGGCCCATGGTGCGGCGGATCGCGCGCACGTCCTTTTCCGGCGCGAGCTTCGCGAGGCTGTTCTCCTCGGGGACCTCGATGTTGATGCTGAGACGATCGGCATATTTGCCGGCCTCCGTGATCAACGCGTCATCGGCTTCGGGAATGGTCTTGAGATGAATGTAGCCGCGGAAGTGATGCTCTTCGCGCAAGCTTCGCGCGACGCGGATCACCTGTTCCATGGTGTAGTCGGGGCTGCGGATGATACCGGAAGAGAGAAACAATCCCTCGATGTAATTGCGGCGGTAGAAGTCGATCGTGAGCTTCACCACCTCGTCTGACGTGAAGCGGGCGCGCGGCACGTTGCTGGAAGCGCGATTGACGCAATAGAGGCAATCGTAGTTGCAGGCGTTGGTGAGCAGCACCTTCAACAGGGAGATGCAGCGGCCATCCGGCGCGTAGGAGTGGCAGATGCCCATGCCGGGCGCGGTCGAGCCGAGGCCCTTGCCGTCGCTGGAATCCCGCAGCTCGGTGCCAGAGGAGGCGCAGGAGGCGTCGTATTTGGCGGCATCTGCCAGGATTTCCAGCTTGCGTTGTACGTCCATCCTAAATCCCCTTGATTCCGCTCATGAATTTTCGAGCCACCAATTCGATTGACTCTTTCGTGGCCGTTAGCTTTAAATTAGAACATATCATGAACAAATGAGCCAGCTTCTGGTTCTCTCAAAATCGGAATGGCTTTCATCAATTCAGGACGCAGCGCATGACGAGCGCGGCACGGAATCTTGCGGCCTTACGCAGCCACATCGAGCGCATCGAGACGCATGGCGCGGCATGTGGCCTGCGCAAGGTGCCGCTCGGGCATGCGGAGGCCGATGCTCACCTGCAAGGCGGGCTCGCTTTGGGCGCGATGCATGAGGTGTTTGCGGAAGCCGGACGGCAAAGCGCGGCTGCGACCGGCTTTGTCGCGGGGCTAGCCGGGCGCGTGACCGCGCGGCGGCCTCTGGTTTGGATCCGGCAGGACTTTGCGGAAGTCGAAGCTGGCGCCGTCTCGATGCACGGGTTTTCCGAACTCGGCCTCGATCCGCGTCTTCTCGTGACCGTCCGCGCGGCCGATGTCGATCAGGCATTACGGACGACTGCCGACGCTTTGGCCTGCGATGCGGTGGGCGCCGTCGTGCTGGAGGTCTGGGGCGAGGCGAAACAGTTCGACCTCGTCGCCAGCCGCAAGTTGACGCTGGCAGCGCAAGCTTCGGGCGCGACCGGCCTTGTGCTGCGGATGGCGGCAGAGCCGAGGGCCTCGACCGCCGAGACCAGATGGATCGTGCGCGCGGCGCATTCGCCACCAGCTTCACACCCATCGAGTGCATGGGGCGCGCCTCTGTTGGAGACGCAGCTTGTCCGCAACCGTCATGGCCCGACCGGCCGCTGGATCATGGAATGGAAAAGTGATGAGTGCCTTTTCGGAAAACCGGCGGCGTATCCTCAGCCTGTGGCTGCCGCGCCTGCCCACCGACCGCATCAAACGGCAACTTACAAAAAAGCTTCTGGCCGAAGCAGTTATCGGGTCGCGTGAAGACGGTACGTCAAATCGTCTTAAGCTGCCTGATGGACCCAGCATCGTTGTTGCCAAGGACAACAACATGCTGCGGATTTCCGCGCTCGACGACAAGGCCGCCCATCTTGGCCTTGCCGTCGGCCTGCCGCTTGCGAACGCCCGCGCCATCTGTCCCGACGTTCAGGTCTACGATGCCGATGATGTCGCCGACGCCGAGGCGCTGAGCGCCATCGCGGAGTGGTGCGATCGTTTCACTCCGTTGGTCGCGCTCGATCCCCCGCACGGTCTTTTTCTCGATGTCACCGGTTGCGCGCATTTGTTCGGCGGTGAGGCGGCGATGATGAATCTCGTCTGCGGTGTCCTGACCGCACAGGGGTTTGTGGTGAGTAGCGCCATCGCTGGCACGGCTGTCTGCGCCCGGACCCTGACCCGTCACGTCCATGGCCGGATTATCAGCGACGGCGAGGAGTATGAAGCCGTCCGGTCGCTGCCGGTATCGGCATTGGGTGCGGATATCGCTGTCGTGACGGGGCTGAGCCGCGCCGGCTTGAAGACCATCGGTGAAGTGGCCGAGCGCGGACGGCATGAAATCACCGCCAGGTTTGGCGCTCGTTTCACGGCGCTGCTGGAGCAGGCGCTGGGCCAAAGCGATGCGCCGATCAGCCCGCGCAAGCCGCTACCCGATTACATCGTGGAGAGGCGCTTTGCCGAGCCGGTCGCGACTGAAACGGTGATCTCGGCGACCTTGTCTGGATTGGCCGGGACGCTGGTGACGGCGATGGCCAAACAGGGCAAGGGCGCGCGCCAGCTGGAGGCCTGTTTCTTCCGCACCGACGGCGCGGTTCGCACCATCACGGTCGATACCGGCCAGCCCGTCACCAAGGCTGCGATGATCGACCGGTTGTTTCGCGAGCGGCTGGAGGCTTTGAGCGATCCGCTCGATCCCGGTTTCGGTTTCGACCTTATTCGCCTGACCGCGAGCCGCACCGAAATCGTCGTGCAAGAGCAGCGCGACCTCGACGCCCATGTGCATGACCAGGACGAGATATCGGCCCTGATCGATCGCATCGCGGCGCGCATTGGCGGCAAGCGCGTGGTCGTCCATCTGCCGCAGGATACGCACATCCCCGAATGCGCCGTTTTAGCCGCCCCGGCGCAGCATCATCTGGCGGAAGCCGCGCAAGCCACCTGGCCGGCGCGGGTCGCGGGCGAGCCGCCGCTGCGGCCCTTGCGGCTGTTCGAGCGGCCGGAAGAGATCAAGGTGATCGCCGAGGTGCCGGACGGACCGCCGGCGCGGTTCGTCTGGCGCCGCGCCACCCATGCCGTGGTCCGCGTCGAAGGTCCCGAACGCGTTGCCATGGAATGGTGGCGGGCGGGAAGCGCAATGCTGACGCGCGATTACTTCCGCGTCGAGGACGAGGAAGGTCTGCGCTTCTGGCTTTATCGCGACGGGTTGTTTGGCGAGGTCGCGCAGAAAGAAGGCAAGCCCCAGCCGCCAAACTGGTTCATGCATGGACTGTTCGCATGACGGTTCAAGAGTACGCGGAAATCGGCATCACCACGAACTTTTCGTTCCTGCGCGGCGGCTCGCATCCGCAGGCCTATGTGCATCAGGCGGGAGAACTTCGTCTTCCCGCCATTGGCATCGCCGACCACAACACGCTTGCGGGCGTCGTACGGGCTTACAACGAACTCGATAATCCGGAAGTCAAGCACAAGCCAAAACTTCTGATCGGATCGCGGATCGTTTTCAACGATGGCACGTCGGATATTCTGGTTTATCCGCGCGACCGTGCCGCCTACGGCCGGCTGTGCCAGTTGCTCACCCGCGGCAAGCGTGGCGAGGACACTCTCAAAGGCGAGTGCCACTTGAAGCTCGACGATCTTCTGGAGTTCGCCGAAGGACAGCTTCTCGCACTCGCGCTGCCGCATCGTTTCGACGAGACGAAAGCGCATGACCTTCTCAGCCAGTTGAGCTCAAGCCAGGCCGATGGCGTGTGGCTGGCGGCAAGCCTGCTCTATCGCGGCGACGATCGGCGGCGTCTGGCGCGGCTTGCGCGCATTGCAGATGGGGCCGGGGTGCCGCTGCTGGCCACCAATGAGGTGCTTTACCATCATCCGTCGCAGCGTCCCCTGCAGGATGTCCTCACCTGTATCCGTGAAAAGACGACCATCGAGGCCATCGGCAAGCGCCTCGAGGCCAACGCCGAGCGTCATCTCAAGCCGGCGCAAGAAATGGCGCGACTGTTTCGCGATGCACCGGAGGCGATTGCGGAAACCATGCGGTTTGCTGACCGTATCAGCTTTTCGCTCGATCAACTCAAGTACCAGTATCCTGACGAGCCGGTGCCGCCGGGCAAGACCGCGCAGCAGCATCTGGAAGACCTGACCTGGGCTGGCGTGCAAACCTATTTCGACGGTCAGATCGACGACAGGTTGCGCGCGACCTTGCACAAGGAACTCGCGCTCATCGCCGAGCTGAAATACGCGCATTATTTTCTCACCGTGCACGACATCGTGCGGTACGCGCGCAGCCAGAAGATTCTTTGTCAGGGCAGGGGATCGGCGGCCAACTCCGCCGTGTGCTACGTGCTCGGCATCACCTCGGTCGACCCGACCAAGGTCGATCTGTTGTTCGAGCGCTTCATTTCCAAGGAGCGGCTGGAACCGCCCGACATCGATGTCGATTTCGAGCATTCGCGGCGCGAGGAGGTGATGCAATATGTCTATCGCCGCTACGGCCGGCATCGCGCCGCCATCATCGCAACCGTCATTCATTACCGGCCGCGCAGCGCGATCCGCGACGTTGGCAAGGCGCTTGGCCTGACCGAGGACGTGACCGCTGCGCTTGCCGATACGGTGTGGGGAAGCTGGGGAAGTGGCCTCAACGAGATGCAGGTCAAGCAGGCCGGCTTTGATCCGAAAAACCCGATGGTGGTGCTTGCGGTCAAGCTCGCCACTGAGCTGATCGAGTTTCCACGGCATCTGTCGCAGCATGTCGGCGGTTATGTGCTGACCCAGGACCGGCTCGACACCTATGTGCCGATCGGGAACGCCGCCATGGACGACCGCACCTTCATCGAATGGGACAAGGACGATGTCGACGCGCTGAACATGATGAAGGTCGATGTGCTGGCGCTGGGAATGCTGACCTGCATCCGCAAATGTTTCGACCTGATCGAGGAGCACAAAGGCGAGCGCTGGAAGCTGGAAACGGTTCCTCAGGATCAGGAGCCGGTTTACGACATGCTGTGCCGGGGTGAATCGCTCGGCGTATTCCAGGTCGAAAGCCGGGCGCAGATGAACATGCTGCCGCGGCTGAAGCCGCGCACCTTCTACGATCTCGTCATTGAAGTCGCGATCGTGCGGCCCGGGCCGATCCAGGGCGACATGGTGCATCCTTACCTGAGGCGGCGAAACGGCATCGAGAAGGAAAACTATCCGGCGCCGTCGCCGGAATTTGGTCCTCCGGACGAACTCTACAAGGTTCTGCACAAGACACTCGGCGTGCCCCTGTTTCAGGAGCAGGCGATGCGGATCGCGATCGAAGCCGCAGGCTTTACTTCAGAAGAAGCCAATGGTCTGCGCCGCGCGATGGCGACATTCCGCAATGTCGGGACGATCGGAAACTTCGAAGAGAAGTTGATCGGCAACATGATCCGTCGCGGTTACGAGCCGCAATTCGCAAAAAACTGTTTTGAGCAGATCAAGGGCTTTGGCTCTTACGGCTTTCCGGAAAGTCACGCCGCAAGCTTTGCCCAGCTTGTCTATATCTCCTCCTGGCTGAAGCATTGGCATCCCGATGCATTCTGCTGCGGCTTGTTGAACTCGCAGCCGATGGGCTTTTATGCTCCGGCGCAGATCGTCGGCGATGCCCGCAAGAACGGCGTCGAGGTGCGCGACATCGATGTGTCCTTCAGCTTCGCCCAGAACACGCTGGAGGAGGGGAGCGGAAAATATTGCGCGGTTCGGCTCGGCTTTCGCCAGATCGACGGGTTTTCATGGAAGGATGCGGATGAGGAGCGGCTGAAGAGAATCCAGCAGTCGTTTCGGGATCTCTCCACGTCGTCATTCCGGGATGCGCCGTCAGGCGCAGACCCGGAATCCATTGAGCCGCATTCGTGCGGAGGAATGGATTCCGGGCTCGCGCCAAGGGGCGCGCCCCGGAATGACGACGCTGAAGGAGTCCTGACGCCACGCAACGACAATGAAGTCCAACTTGACGACTGGGCCGACCGCATCGTCGCCGCCCGCAATCGCCGGCCGTTCACCTCGCTGGAAGACTTTGCCCGCGACACCGCCTTGCCCAAGCGCGCGCTGATCCTGCTGGCGGATGCCGATGCGTTCCGCTCCATCGGGCTCGACCGCCGCGCTGCGCTCTGGGCTGTGCGGCGTCTGCCTGACGATGTGCCGTTGCCGTTGTTCGAGACCGCTGCCGCGCGCGAGCAGCCGGATGAACGGGCAAAGCCTTTGCCGTCGATGCCGCTGTCGGAACATGTCGTTGCGGATTATCAAACGATCCGTCTGTCGCTGAAAGGCCATCCGATGGAGTTCTTGCGCGCGAAGTTCGAGCGCGAGGGCGTGATCGCCTGTTCGTCGGTATCGGATGCAAGGGACAGGCAATATGTCCGCTGCGCCGGCGTGGTGCTGGTGCGGCAGCGTCCGGGCAGCGCCAAGGGTGTCGTCTTCATGACGCTGGAGGATGAAACTGGCATCGCCAATATCGTCGTGTGGCCCAAGGCGATGGAGCGTTTTCGCAAAGAGGTGATGGGATCGCGGCTGATCCTGGTCGAAGGGTATATCCAGAGCAGCCCGGAAAAAGTGGTGCATCTGGTCGCAGAACGCCTGTTCGATCGTTCGCGCGACCTGCTCGATCTCTCCGACGACATGGTCAGCCGCAAACACGCGCTGCCGCTCCAGCCCGCCTTGATCGAGCCGCTCAACGACGACCGGCGCGATCATGCGGATCAACCGGCGCAGAAAATCCGCCATCCCCGCAACGTCCGCATTCTGCCGCCGTCGCGGGATTTTCACTAGAGCGTTTTCGAGCGAAGTGGAGACCGGTTCGCGTGAAGAAAACGCGTCAAAACAAAAAAGTAGAGCCCGGTTCTGATTTAATCAGAACCGGATAGGCTCTAGGCCCTCAGATATCGCTACCCGGCAGGCTTCACTTTGGCGCGGAGCTCGTCGACCAGAACCCGCTTGTTCTCGGAATAATCGATCGGCACGACAACGAGATGAACGCCGCCTCCTTTGAAGGCGGCCTCCAGCGTCGGAATGAGGTCGCTGCACCTCGTGACCCGCGATCCCCTGGCGCCATAGCTCTCGGCATATTTCACGAAATCCGGATTGCCGAAGGTCAGGCCAAAATCCGGGAAATTGTCGACCGCCTGCTTCCAGCGGATCATGCCGTAGGCGGAGTCTTCCAGGATGAGCACAACGAGATTGAGCTTGAGGCGAACCGCGGTCTCCATCTCCTGCGAATTCATCATGAAGCCGCCATCGCCGCAGACCGCCATGACCCGCCGTCCGGGGTAAAGGATCGAGGCCATCATCGCCGACGGCAGGCCGGCGCCCATGGTCGCCAGCGCATTGTCGAGCAACACGGTGTTGGCAACGTAGGTCCGATAGTTCCGGGCGAACCAGATCTTGTACATGCCGTTGTCGAGCGCGATGATTCCGTCCTCCGGAATGACCTGCCTGACGTCGTGAACGATGCGCTGCGGGGTCGGTGGCCAGCGCTCTTCCTCATTGCGGTCACTGAGGCGGCTCAAGATTCCGTCCCGCAAGTTCAAGAGCGCATCGGCGTGGCGCAATCGGCCCTCGAGGCGACCCGCGAGCAATTCGAGGCTCGGCCCGACATCGCCGACCACCTCGCATTGGGGGAAATAAACCTGCTCGACGGTTGCCGGCGTATAGTTGACGTGGATGACCTGGGGCCCGTTCGGGCCCATGATGAAGGGCGGCTTCTCGACCGTGTCGTGGCCGATCGCAATAATGAGGTCGGCCTGGTCAACCGCCTCATGCACATAATCGCGCTCGCTGAGTGCCGCCGTTCCCATATAGAGGCCCGTGCCGCCCGGCACGGTGCCTTTTCCCATCTGGGTGTTGAAAAACGGGATCCGCGTCCGGCGAACGAAGTCGCCGATGCCGGCCGTGCTTCGTGGCCGGGACGCCGCCGCGCCCAGCATGATCAGAGGCCGCTTTGCTGCCAGGATCATCTCCGCCGCGCGGTCGAGCGAGGCCCGGTGCGCGACCGGGATTTCGATCGGGTGCACCGGAACGACCGCGACGGGCTCAGCCTCCTCACCGGCGACGTCTTCGGGCAGCTCCAGCAGGACCGGGCCCGGCCGCTCTTCGACCGCGATCCGGAACGCGTCCCTGACCAGCGTCGGAATCGTGGCGGTGGAGACGATCTGGCGCGACATCTTGGTCAGCGGGCGGAACGCGCTCACGACGTCGACGATCTGAAAGCCGGCCTGCCGGCTCTTCATGATCCCCTTTTGTCCGGTGATCATGATCATCGGCATGGCGCCCAAGAGCGCGTAGGCGGCACCTGTCGTGAGATTGAGCGCGCCAGGTCCCAGCGTCGTGATGCAAACGCCGGGCTTGCCGGTCAGCCGGCCGTAGGTGGCGGCCATGAAGGCTGCGCCTTGCTCATGGCGGGTCACGACCAGCTCGATCTTCGAGGTGCGCAGCGATTCCACCACATCGAGATTTTCCTCGCCCGGAACCCCGAAGATCCGTGTCACGCCTTCATTGGCCAGCGCCGCAACGAGCAGATCAGAACCTTTGGGCATTCAGGCCTCCTTTGGGCGACGTCGTGCGAGTGAAGGGTCAATATAAACGATTATGGGCCGCAAGCCGACGCCGTGAGCGGCCCTCCGATCCGAGATCGTGTCCGCTTCGCGGCACCGGCACTTCGCTATTGCAGCAAGCGTCAATGACATCTCAGGGATGATTGACGGTGTACTTCTTAGCGAGCACTATTAGCGAACTTGCCCATCATTCGTTTCATCGCAGTCATAAACAAAAACCTTAAGGGGGAAATCATGAAGTACGCGAAAGGGCTTGCGGCAGGTTTTGCCGCGATCGGCAGCATTGCCCTCTTGTCGGCGACCGCGGGCGCGCAGGAGGTCAAGCAGGAAGGAAAGTCGCAAATCGGCAATGCGAAGGTTTCGCCGGTCACCCAGAGCCAACTCAACTCAGCAGACAAGAACGCCAAGGATTTTCTGCTGACCAACGGGAACTACGCGCAGACGCGCTTTTATCCCGCCAAGCAGATCGATCGCGACAACGTCAAGCGGTTGCATGTCGCCTGGATCTTCCAGACCGACGTCAAGGAATCGCTGGAGACCTCACCGATCGTCGTCGATGGCGTGATGTTCGTGACGACCTCGTACAGCCATGTCTACGCGCTCGATGCCAAGACCGGCCAGCAACTCTGGCATTACAATCACAAGATGGGCCCGATCACGACCTTCTGCTGCGGGCCGAACAACCGCGGCGTCCAGGTCCTCAATGACAAGGTCTATCTCGCCACGCTCGACTCCAAGCTGGTCGCGCTCAACGCCAAGACCGGCGAGGTGATCTGGAGTACCAATATTGCCGATCCCGAACTCGGCTACAGCGAGACGATGGCGCCGACCGTGATCAAGGACAAGGTCCTGATCGGCACCAACGGCGGCGAATACGGCATCCGCGGCTTCGTGCGCGCCTACGACGCCAACACCGGCAAGCAGCTCTGGAGTTTCAGCACCATTCCCGACAACTCCGTCGGCGTCTGGGCCACCAAGGACGCCACCGGCCGCGACATGCACCGCAACATCCAGGCCGAAAAGGATCAACTCGCCAAGACCGGCGACCCCGCGGCCAAGCTCGGCGGCGGCGTCTGGCAGAACCCTGCGATCGACCTTGCCACCAACCGGATCTATTTCGTGGTCGGCAACCCGTCGCCCGACCTCGACGGATCGGTCCGGCCCGGCGACAACCTTTACACGGACTCGCTGGTCTCGCTCGACCTCGATACCGGCAAATATGTCTGTCACTTCCAGTATATCGCCCACGACATATGGGACCTCGATGCGGTCAGCCCGGCGGTGCTGGTCGACGTCAAGGACAAGAACGGCAAGACCATCCCCGGCGTCATTCACGCCGGCAAGACCGGTCATGTCTACGTGCATGACCGCAAGGACTGCAGCCTGATCCGCTTCTCGGAGGCGATGGTGCCGCAGGAGAACATGTGGACGCTTCCGACCAAGGAAGGCGCGCGCATGTTGCCCGGCGCCAATGGCGGCGTCGAATGGTCGCCGATCGCCACCGATCCGGGCCAGAGTCTCGCCTATGCCATCAACCTGCATCAGCCGATGACCTACCATGTCGAGAACTCGCCGTATCCGAACGGCAAGCTCTGGCTCGGCGGCGCGTTCAAGGTGATTCCGTCGGAGACGCAGTCCGGCAACATCACCGCCGTCAACTACGACACCGGCAAGATCAAGTGGCAGGTCAAGACGCCGGAGCCGATGATCGGCGGCATTCTCGCGACCGCCGGCGGGCTGGTGTTCACCGGCGAAGCCAACGGCAAGTTCGCCGCCTATAATTCCGCGAACGGCAAGGAGCTGTGGAGCTTCCGCGCCGGCGCCGGTGTCAACGCGCCGCCGTCGAGCTATATGGTCGGCGACAAGCAATACATCGTGGTCGGCGCCGGCGGTAACGTTCAGATCGACGCCAAGCGCGGCAACAACATCATCGCGTTCTCGCTGGATTAAGAGCGAAGCGACATCGATTGAGGGAGCGGGACCGCTTGCGGTCCCGCTTCTTTTGGAAACGTGCGAAGGCAACGCGATGGGCAGGATTTATTCCGGGATACTAGGAAGCGTCGTGGCTGCGATAGCGTTCGCAATCACGCCGCTCGGCGCGCAGACGCTGGACGAGAAAGTCCAAGAGAAGGTTCAAGTTTGCTCAGCCTGCCATGGCGAAAACGGCAAGCCGGTCGACAAGACGATTCCGAACATCTGGGGACAGCAGACCGGCTATCTCTATATCCAGCTCCGCGATTTCAAGCGCGGCGATCGCAAGAGCGAGATCATGCAGCCGATCGCCTCGGCCTTTGAAAAAGACGACATGTTGGCGATTGCCGAATACTTCTCGAACAAGCCGTGGCCGGATCTCGACCAGCCTCGCGCGCCGAAAGATGTGGCGCAGCGCGCCCAGACCGCAAACGGCTCGGTCGGCTGCACCGGCTGTCATCTCGACCATTTCCAGGGCGACTCGACGGTCCCGCGTCTGGCCGGGCAGGGCCGCGACTATCTGGCGAAGACCATGGCGGACTTCCGAACCCGTGCCCGCGGCAATAACCCCGGCATGAGCGACCTGATGATTGCAACGTCAACCGACGATCTGGCAGCGCTCGCGGAATATCTCGCGGGGTTGTGAGTCGCTCGGCGCTCAGTCTCTTTGCGGCCATCCTTCGAGACGCCTGCTGCGCAGGCTCCTCAGGATCAGGTCGTGTTTCACGGCGAGACCTCAGCCCCTCATGGTGAGGAGCCCGCCTCCAGCGGGCGTCTCGAACCACGAGGCCGAGCTGCCTCACTGCGCCGATAGCGTCTCGCGCAGCGCCGTCAACCGGGTGAGATCGGCGGCGCGCTTGCCGGCCTTGTCGCGCAGGGATGGATCCGCTCCGTGCTTGAGTAGCAGCTGGACGATCTCTGCGTGGTCGCCTTCGGCCGCGGTCATCAGTGCCGTGCGCCCGCGATCGTCCCGGTCATCGATCCGCGCACCGGAATCGAGGAGATAGGAGACGACTTCCAGCGCCTGCGCCTCCGCGACAGTCTGGTCAGGGCCCGAGGCCCACATCAGGAGCGTGAGGTCGTTGGCGTAACGCGCATTGACATCGAGATTCTGCGCCAGCAACTGCCGGACAATATCGAGGCTGCCGCTCGCGGCAGCATAGACGATCGGCGGCTTGCCGGTATCGTCCGCCGCCCTCGGGTCGGCGCCGTGCGCGAGCAGCAACTTGACGACCTGGTTCCTGCCGGCGAAGGCGGCAGCCGCTAAAGGCGAGGTGCCGCTTCGCCCCGTCAGACTGGCGTCGGCGCCTTTGTCGATCAGCCGCTGCACGACGGCCGCCTGGCCGCGTTCGGCGGCAACGTAGAGCGCGGTTGCGCCTGCAAGATCGCGCGCGTCGATCGGCGCGCCTCGCTGCAAGAGCAGATCGACCATCTCGAGATGGCCGGATCGCGCCGCGCGGGCGAGCGGCCGGGCGCCCAACCGGTCTCGTGCGTCCACCGATGCGCCCTGGTCGAGCAAGGTTGTCGCAAGATCGGTGCAGTTGCGGTCGGCAGCGGAAAACAGCGTCGACGAGATTTCAATCGCGGTCATCTCGGACTTGCGAGTCTCATAACGGCGAGCCGGGTCGCGGCACCGCGCCGGGTCGGCCGCGAAAGCTGTGTGGATAGCGCCGAACACGAACACCGCAGCCAACGCAACGTGACGCAACGTGCTCTCTCCCCAACATTGCCATTATCAGTCGGTGCGAACCGCAGTCCGATCCTCAATCAATAGCCGCGGTCGCATTCCACCTCAAGCCGGGCACAGGCACACGGCTTGTCCGCCAAGCCCCGACTGCGGTGCGAAGGCGGAACTCGCAGGAGCGCTCAGTTCAAGCGTTTCGTCCGGAAATCGACGCCCAGTAGTTCGGGTTTTTCGGCGTCTGGATACGCACCCATCGATAGGGCGTGCGAGACCACGGCATGATCTCGTCGGTCAGGTTGTCGAGCACCAGATCGCCGCCGTCGGTACGGACAACAGTCACAAGGTGATGCTCGCCCGAGCCGGTCACGACCTCGCTCAACAAGACAGTACGGGCGGACCAGCCTTTGGCGATCAATTGGTGACGCTTTGTTACGGCGTAATCGTTGCAGTCGCCGCTGGCGGGGGCAAGCAGCCATTTTTCACCGGCGAGGCCGTCTTCATTTCGCAACGGCCGGATCGATGAGTTGACAGTGCGATTGACGATATCGAGTTCCGACCAACGTGTGATGTCCAATTCGATCCGGTCGCCCAGACGCTGCGGTTTGCAGTCACCGGGATATCTCACGCAGAACTGCGTGAATGCCATCGGAGCCAGGGTTGGTGCGTCAAACCTGATGAATTGAACACCGCGCTGAGGCTCGCGGGGCGTGATCGCGAGCGCCGCGGTCGTGACGTTCCGGAGGTCGCGCCGCAACGGCGGTGGCGTGCTTGCGACATGGGGTTCGCGGCTGACGGGTCGAATGCCTCTTTGCGGCTCATCGCTGACGTTGGCGAGACGGGTGGTCGTGTCGAGGCCGCTCCGCAACGGCGGTTGCATGCTTGCGAGATGGGATTGCGCGTATTGGTCGGCCTTGAACGCAGCAGAGAGAACAGTCAGGGAAGAAGCGCACATCGACGTCACGGCCGTGCACAGGAGCGCAAGGCCCGTGATGATGAGGGGAAAGATCACCAGGACGCGGAAGCTTGCTCCGGGAGTGACTGAGGCTCTCGACCTGACCATTGGAAATATCCCGAACGGGGAATTCTCGCTCCAGGATTCTAAGAATGCCTTAAGTTCTGGCTTTCCCGGCCGATTTTACGCCGCGCAGGAGCCGCCAAACGGGACCTGTCACGTCTGCTTTGCTTTGCGTCCTTGCGAAAACAAGCGCTTGCGCCGTCGGGCAAGTCAGTGGTTCCTCTCCGCACGTCCTGTTCAGGCAGGCGTGCAGCCGATCAACTTGATCTCGCCGGACAGCCTTGCCTCGGACCACTCAGTGGCCGCCGTGAATGGCGTCGTTAAGATAGATGCAGGTCAGAACCGCAAACACGTAGGCCTGCAGGAATGCCACCAGCAGTTCAAGCGCGGTGAGCGCAACGGTCATCGCCAGCGGCACGATGCCGGCCAACCAGCCGATTGTGCCGAGCGACGTGCCGAGCAGGACGACGAAACCCGCGAACACCTTTAGCGTGATATGTCCGGCCAGCATGTTGGCGAACAGACGCACACTGTGCGAAAGCGGTCGCGACAGGAAAGAGATGATCTCGATCACGACGATCAGGGGCAGGATGTAGATCGGAATGCCTGATGGCACGAAGATCCTGAAGAATTTCAGTCCGTTTTTGTAGAAGCCATAGATCAGCACTGTGAAGAATACGAGCAGCGCGAAGGCAGCGGTGACTATGATGTGGCTCGTCACTGAAAAAGTGTAGGGAATGATGCTGATCACGTTTGCGACCAAAATAAACGTGAAGATTGAATAGACGAGTGGGAAGAATTTCATGCCGTCCTCGCCGGCGGTAGAACGGATCATGCTGGCGACGAACACAAAGCTCAATTCGGCGGCCGATTGAAAACGACCAGGAACCAGTTCTTGCTTTTTAAAGCCCCGAACTGCCAGCAAGCAAATCACCGCTACCGTGAGCAGCATGTAGGCCGAGGAATTAGTGAAGGCGATGGTCTGACCGCCGATCGTGCCTATCGTGAAGAAGTTGTTGATGCTGAATTGGTCGATCGGATCGAGGGTCATCCGCGCCATGTCCCTTTGTCAGATCTGATTTCCTCAAGGACGATATGCATGCATTTCTGCATTTTGCGCCGCTGCGCTTGCGAAATTCCCTTTGGCGCATGATGGGCAACGCAACTGTTTGGCTTGCCAGGTTGGGCGTGGCTTGATCCAGATCAAGCAAACTTCGGCTTCTCAGTCGCAAAAGATTTGGACGCCTTTCCCGAACCAGCCGCTTTGAGGCACGTCAAGGCGGCCGCCAGGTCGGTCCGGTATCGTGCATGCTCTACTTGTAGGAGCCGTACGCATGACGATCCCTGCCAAGTCGGTGATGACAACGGATATGGTTACGGTATCGCCCGAGACCACCATAGTTGAGACCGCCCGGCGCATGCTGATCCATCACGTCTCCGCCGTACCCGTGGTGGACCCCGATCACCGGCCGCTTGGATTGGTCAGCGAGGGTGACATTATGCGCCACTTTGGTGCGCAGTTTCAAAACAAGCGGGCGGAGTGGCTCCGCATGCTGGCGGAAGGCGAGACGCTCGCCCCGGAGTTCCTGGCCGAAATCCGGCTGAACCTGCAGCACGTCCGCGAGATCATGCATACCGCTATCATCTCCGCTGACGAGGACGCCTCGCTTGCGGAGTTGGCGGATCTGATGCTGAAACATGGCATCAAGCGCATTCCTATCCTGCGTGATGGCGTGTTGGTCGGCATTGTCAGCCGCGCGGATGTGGTTCGCGCCGTAGTCGAAAACGTGGACAATTTACTTGAGCCGACGGACTAGCGCCGGAAGCGGGCGTGCCAATTACGGCTGGAAGCAGACGTAACCTTCGTTAGGTCCTAGCTCAGCCAGGGGCCAAAAGGCAACATGAGATCCCGCCGTGATCAAGGTTGTTTGGGCGACGTCACCGCGTTGTTAGGCACTTGCTTTATAGCGTTGGCGGGCGCTTGCTTTTGCGCTGCCAGCGGGGCTGATACGGCTGCGGCAGTGGGCGACTGCGTGGGGTTAGGCGTTGGCGAAGCCGCCTCCGGCGGGGTGGGCGCCATCTGTCCGATCGTGACGCCGATGCCGAACAATCGCCATTGGCCGTTCACTGGCGCGTAGACCAGTTCGAAATTGACTTGAGATGGCACGGACGGGAAGAAACCCGCCATTCGCATCATCCCGTTTGCTTCAATTTGTGGGAGAAGGCTGAGTTGCGGATCGATGACCGCCACGCCGGAGAGGTCGATATTGTCGTTGCGTTGTTTTGCAAATATCTCGCTGAGGCGGGCTGCTGTATTGACTTGAAAGCCCGGCGAGCCGAGGTCGCGCAAGACGGTGTAGTTGCCGGTTTTGTTGGCCTGATCGAGCGCGAGCAATGCTGAGCGCACAAGGATCAGGACACCATTGCGATCAATTTGAGCCGGCTTCGGCTGGACGTCGGCCTGGACAGACTTCTGCTTTGGCGTTTGCGCCTCGCCATCGTCGGATGTTGCGACGGTGGACGCAAGCAGGACAAACGCCAGCGAATAACAGACGTTTCGGAGAGTCACCAAGCGAGCGTCACGCCTGCGCGGCTGCCGATGCCGCCCTGCTGGAAGCCTCCACCCACGCCAAAATTGGTCACCACGTTGTTGCTAACCCTGTACTGGGCAGAGACGCCGGCGGCGTTTTGTCCGCGAAAGTTGCCCCAGTTGGTGGAGATCGCGAACTTCTTGTTGTCCGGCAGCGCGGTGCCGCCCAGCGCGATCGCAATTGCAGTGCCTTCGAAGGCCTGCTTCATCTGTTGCTGCAGGACACCGACGTTAGATTGCAAGGTCGAGATGTCCTGCGGGGCGAAACTCGCGGTTGCGAGATTTCCAGCGGCATCCGCCGTCACCACCTTGAGCGGCCCTGACTGCGTGGCGAGACTCGCCGCCGACGAAACGCCAGCCAGCGTGTAGGTGTTGGCGGTGGTGCCGATTGCCACCTGGTTTGCACGCGTGGTCGACACCCCGGACCCAATGGCAGCAGAATTGGCGAAAGTGGCTGATGAGCCCTGACCCAGCGCAGTCGCGCCGAGTGCCGTAGCGCTTGAGCCCTGTCCGACCGCAGTCGAGTTATTTCCGGCGACGTTGACGCCAGCGCCCACCGCGGTCGAGTTGTCGGAAGGATTGTTCCCTGTGGTAGAATTTGCTCCGAGTATTGTCGTGTTCGACCCGTTTAGAAGGGTGCCTCCGCCAATCGTTGTTGAATTGCTGTATCCGCCATTTATGAAGGCTCCATCACCAATTGCAACGGACTTCGGGCCCTGGGCCCCACTTCCACGCCCAATTGCTACTTGGCCGGAACTGGCGAAGTCAGTGAACGAGTCCGTACCTATTGCGATGGAGTCAGCTCCCTGCGCGGTGATTCCACTGAAACGGCCAGTCCCGATCGCAATACTGCGGGCGCCGGAAGCGATAACCGATGAGAGCGGGAGAGCGGTACCAACCGCGACGCTGCCCGCGCCGGAAGCGCTTACCCCAAGTCCGCAGGCAACGCTTCCAGCGCTCCCAGATGAGGTGCCGCCATTTTGCGGCTCCGCGCCCGTCCCACTGCCACCGCAGACAAATTGCGCTTGCGCAGGCGCTCCCATGCCGAGAACCAATGCAAAGAGTCCGCCGATCCAAACCGGCCTAAAGACCGTCCTCACCATGTGTCTGCGCCCCGCATGCCCTGTTGTTGTGGCGACGGTAGAGAACGGCTGCGCCGGCGTGCCCCCTACGATCGAAGGGGGCGCGGCAAAACGTCCAACCTGTTGCGGTTTCGCTACAGGCCTCTTGCGACCGCGCAATGCATGCAGCAACCTGACGCAATATTTTATGCGTTTCGAGGTAAGTCTTTGCATCGCTCCGAATCCGAGCACCTCTCCATCCTTATCGGCACCATCTACGACGCGGCACTCGAACTGGAACGTTGGCCCCAGGCTCTCGAGAGCGCACGCGATTTCGTCGGGGGGCAGGTCGCTAACATCTACTGGCACGACTCGGTCCGACCGGTCGGAAACAACTTCTGCCAAGTGGGCATCTCCCCCGAATGGGAGCGGTCATATTTCGAAACCTATCTGCCGCTCAACCCGCTGCAGCCGTTTCAGACCTTCTGTCCGATCGAGGAGGTGCACGCGGGCTCTGAATTCATGCCGTTCGAGGAATTCAGCAAGACCCGATTCTACCAGGAATGGGCGGCGCCTCAGGGTCTCGTCGACGCGGCCTTCGCAAATCTGGAAAGGCTGCCCACGAGTTCGGTCGGCTTCTCGATCATGAGAGGCGAGCGTCACGGCCTCATCGACGAGGAGGCGCGACAGCGAATGACGCTGGTCGTGCCGCATATCAGGCGCGCGGCGCTGATCAGCAAGGCGATCGACCTGGCGCAGATCAAGGCAGCGACGTTCACGACGGCGATGGACGCGCTCGCTTCCGGCATGTTTCTGCTCGATGCGGCCGGTCGGCTCATTCACACCAACGCTTCAGCGGCAGCGATGATCGATTCGTCCGGCCCGGTGAGGATTGTCAACGGACGTTTCGAACTGGTCTTTCGCGCGTCGGACCGGCTGTTTCAGGAAGCGCTCACGGCGGCTGCGGCGGGCGACCCGCTCGAGCTCCGCAACAAGGCCGTATCGCTCCCGATCACTGATCCCGACGAGCGGGAATTTTCCTTGCACATGCTGCCGCTCGACCGCGACCGTCGCGCCCGACTCGGCGCCGATCGCGGAGCCGCCGTTCTCGTGTTCGTGCGAAACATGGACGGTACGGGAGCGGCGGCAATCGAGGCGTTCGCGAGCCAGTTCGCATTGACCAGGCAAGAGGCGCGCGTCCTGCGGGCCGTGATCGATACGGGGTCGGTGCCGATGGCCGCTGCCTTGCTCGGTCTCTCGACGACCACCGCGCGTTTCCATCTCACCGGAATCTTCGACAAGACGGGTGTGCGGACGCAGTCCGGACTTGTCCGTCTCTTGATCGAGGGCGCGTCGCCGTTCGCGGCTCACTGAGACAGCCTCACTTGGGTCATTAGCGGTCGTCCGTCACCGCTTACTCCAAGTCCGCTTTTGCACCTTATGCAGGCACGGTGTGCCCCAAGCGGGATTGGTCACGTCTGATTTGCTTCGGCCGTCTAGCCCTCCATGCAAAAATAATTCGCTTAAGTCGACGGGCAAATCACGCCTACAGCTTCGCCCGTTCCGCCCGAGAGAGGGGCGTTGGCCATCGTCACGAACGTTGGGCGGGATGCGATGGACGCGGAAGCGTCGCTAGACGAGCGACGCTGACGCCTGGCGAAGCCACTTGGCGAAGCCGGGTGGTCCGCGGACGAAGAAGTCGTGTGGTCTTGACGCCTCGACGCTGGCGTCAACCTGGTGACAATGCTGACGCATTGCACTGGGGACGGTGACAAGGAAGCCCGATCACCGGAGAGAGCACGAAGGACACCGTAACACCATCGCGCAGGGAATGCCGGACTGTCTTGGCTGACCTGTGGTGACTAACTCGTGTGCTTTCTATTCTTGCACGCGAGGCTGCGGGTGCGGCAAGCATCCGGCATTTCCTGCGCCCTCGTGGGCGTGAGACTTCGCAAAGCTCGGACGCATGCTCCGCGTCGCGAGAATACCAGCGCGTATCTAGATCTCCGGCGCAGCGCCGATCGGCGGACCGCCGGGCGGCCGATGCAGGAAGGTGATCGATGCAAATGCGCCGAGCCAGGAGCCGATTGCGGCAAACACGACATAGACCCAGTTCTCCGTATAGGAGATCACGGCAAAGGATGAGAGCAGATACCAGATGCTGCTCCATGTCGCCGCGGGTACGCGCTTTCGCGCCACCACGGCCGACGTGAACATGACGTAGACCGCATCGGTCAAGGCAGTTGCAAGCAAGACACCACCGGCAGTCAACGGATCGATCGCAGCCATTGCGGTTCCTTCCACGGTAGGGCAGAGCAAAGAGGTTTAAGGAAGAGAGACCGACATGCAAAGCCCTCGCGAAATCCTTACCGACCTGTGGACCTTGGCCGGCGGAGAGCCCGAGGCCCTCGATGCCGTCACGCTGACGGGTGATGAGCCGCAACTCCCATCCTCGTTCCGTGTCGCGGCTGCAGCCCAGGTGAGCATCGCTGCCGCGGGGCTTGCGGCTGCCGATATCTGGAAGCTGCGCAGCGGACAAGGACAGCAGGTTGCGGTCGACATGGTCCACGCTGTCGTCGAATGCCGCAGCGAGCGTTACCTGCGCGTTGAAGGCACGCCGCCACCGCCGGTGTGGGATGCGATTGCGGGCGTCTACAAGACGCGCGATCGGCGCTTCGTTCGCCTGCACACCAATTTTCCCCATCATCGCGATGCCGTTTGCCGCGTCCTGGACTGCAAGGCCGAACGCGAGGCGGTTCAGGCCGCCTTGATGCAATGGGACGCCGAAGCGTTCGAGACCGCGGCCTATCAGGCCGGTGGCGTGGTCTCGATGATGCGTTCGCATGACGAGTGGTCGGCCTTGCCGCAGGCGAAGGCGCTGGCCGCCTTGCCGGTGATCTCAATCGAGAAAATCGGCGACGCCGCACCAAAACCGTGGCCTCAAGGCGACCGGCCGCTCTCGGGCTTGCGCGTGCTCGACCTGTCGCGCGTGATCGCAGGTCCCGTCGCCGGCCGCACGCTCGCCGCGCATGGCGCCGACGTGCTGTTGATCTCGGGTCCCGATTTGCCCGCGATCCCGTGGCTCACCATCGATACCGGCCGCGGCAAGCTGTCGGCTTTCCTCGATCTCAAAAGCGACGAGGGGCGAAACGGGTTGAAGGCGTTGCTTCGCGACGCCGATATTCTTTCGCAAGGCTATCGCCCGCAAGCGCTGGCTCATCTCGGCTTCTCGCCGGAGGAGGCGGCACAGATCAATCCGGGCATCATCTATGTGACGCTGTCAGCTTATGGCCATGTTGGTCCGTGGGCGGAGCGCCGCGGCTTCGACTCGCTGGTGCAGACCACGACCGGTTTCAACCATGCGGAGGGGCAGGCGGCCGGCGTTGACGGTCCGAAGGAATTGCCGGCGCAGATTCTCGATCATGCCACCGGCTACCTGATGGCGTTCGGCGCCATGATGGCGAAAGCCCGCCAGCCGCGTGAAGGCGGCAGCTGGCATGTCCGTGTGTCGCTGGCGCAGACCGGACGATGGATCTGGAATCTTGGCCGCCTTGCCGGCGGCCTCGAGGGCGAAGATTTGAAAGGGGAGGCGGTCAAGCCGTTTGTCGAGCAGATGCCGTCCGGCTTCGGGCCGCTCACGGCGATCCGCCACGCCGCGCAGATGTCGCGGACCCCGGCTTTCTGGTCGCGTCCGACGGTGCCGCTCGGCAGCAATCCGCCGCAATGGCTAGTGGAGTAGATTTGACATTCGCTACCCGCCTGGCCGCGAGTTTGCAAAGCGAATGTCAAATCTTAAACTCCACTAGAAACATGCATTTGCTAGTGGTCCTGTGATTCTAACATTCGCAAAAGCAGCCGCCGAAAAGGGGATGCGAATGTTAGAATCGGACCACTAGCGCGCTGATTGTGGGCATGTGCCCATGATCTCTGCCCACTCGGATTGTGGTTGACGCGCTCTCGCGGGCCGCTCTTGATTGCCAGTCAGGGATGAAATGCCGGAGCTCATCATGCGGACCGCAGAGCGCCAAGGTCGACTTGAAGGCCAAGTTCGGGAGCAAACTGGGACCTCAGATCAGATCTTGGGCGAAATACGGGACTACTGCCGGGCAACGCAGACCGCGGAGTCGACGTTCGGGCGGCTCGTCGTCAACGACGGCAAGCTGGTGTCGCGGTTGCGCGACGGGGCCAGGATCACGACCGGCACGCTGGACAAGGTTCGCAACTACCTGTCCGAACATCGCAGCGCCGCTCAGCCGGCGGCCGGCGGCATGTCTCCTCAACCGAAGCGCGGCAACGGCGCGTTGACGGTGACTGAACCAGCGCCCTCGGGCTTCCGCTTCTTCGACAATCGCCAGAAGTATCTGCTTTTCGTGTCGACCTGCAGCGAGAAGACTGATGTCGCAAACCGGATTTCGCTCGAGCTCGGCAGCTTGCAGCCGGCACCTCCGGCGCTTCGGATTTTCGACGCCGGCGTGGGCGACGGCACCGTGCTCTCGCGCGTCATGCGCGCGCTGCACGCGCGCTTTCCCACCATGCCGCTTTATGCCGTCGCCAAGGAGATCAGCTACGAAGATGTCCGGCTGATGCTGGAGAAAATGGCCGACCGCCTGTTCGAACATCCCGCCACCGTGCTGGTCGTCACCAATCTTTATTACGCCGAAGCGCCCTGGCTGACGCCGCGTTCGGCAACCGCGGCGCAAAGCCTGATCTGGAAAGATGTTGCGCTGTCAGGCAACACGGCGCACGGCTTTGCCGAGCAGATCAGGGAGCTGGAAGGATTTCTCGCCGAGAACTGGCGCGCGGGGATTAGTCCCACCACCGGCAACCCGGTTTACGCGCGGCCCATCGTGCTGACGCTTCGGCGTGAAGACCATTCCTTCCTGCTTGACCCGATCATGCCGCGGCCCGGGCGGGTGATGGCCGACTATGATCTCGTTATCGCGTCGCAGCCTTATCGGGCGAGGGCCAGCGTCGAATTCAAGGCGGCGAAGGTCATCGGCCCTTTGGTCCGCTCCTTGAGGCCGGGCGGCCGGCTGATCGGCATTCACTCGCACGGCAACGATCCGGGGATGGAGATTGTCGAAGGCGTCTGGCCCGGCGACAATCCCTTCACGTCCGATCGCCATGCCATCCTGCGCCAGGTCAAGCACGAACTGGGCGCCGCAGCCCGGTATTACAATTTCAATGCATCGTCCGATGCGCGTTCGATCTTCCGCTATCACATGCACACGCTTCCCGACGAAGTGAGCGGGCCGATCGGCACGTCGACGCTGTTTGCCGCCTGGAATGCCGCAATCTATGTCGCGCAGATCGAGGACGTCAGGCTGTCGGACGTGGTTCGCGACGGGCGCTACCTCGAAGCCACTGACCGGGTCCTGAAAAAGCATGGCGGTCTGTGGTTCAACGACGAGACCTACGTCATCTCGCGTCGCCGCGCGCCTGCCTGATTTTTCGAAAGACTGTGCGATGACGGCGTCAGACCAGGCCATATCCAGCGAATTCGCGGCGCTCGTGTCGGCGGCTTCCGTCGAGATTTCATCGCATGGACATCAGCTATCTGCGTTACAGGACAATTTCGATCGCGGCACCAATGTGACGATCACGTTCTTGCCGGGCGACGACTATCGCCGCAACGTCGAGACGGCGGCCGCGCTGCGGCGCGCCGGCTACAATCCGATTCCCCACATCGCCGCGAGGGAGATGGCCTCGCGCGACTCGCTCAGTGATTTTCTCGAGAGGGCGCGCGGCGAGGCGGATGTGACGCGCGTTCTGGTGATTGCCGGCGACGTTGCGGCGGCAAAGGGTCCATTCAGGTCCAGCCTCGATGTGTGTCACAGCGGATTGATCGAGGCCCACGGCATTTCGTCCGTGAGTGTTGCGGGCCATCCCGAAGGCCATCCGTTCCTTACACCGCAAAACGCTTTCAAAATGCTTGGCGCCTGGCGGGACTGGGGCCGGCAGGCCGGCGTTCGCCTCGAGGTCATGACGCAGTTCTGTTTTGAGGCCGCGCCGATCCTTGGATGGATCGGCGAACTCGAGGCGCACGGCGGTCTTCCCGTCATCGTTGGCCTTGCCGGTCCGGCGACGCCTGCGACGTTGATCAAATTTGCGCTTCGCTGCGGGATCGGCAACTCGATCAGGTCGGTGCGTAACCAGATCGGGCGTTTCGGCCGCCTTTTGACCGATGCCGGGCCGGATGAGGTCATCCGCGGACTCCAATCGGGTTTCGAAAAAACGAACGCCTCGATTGCCGGGATCCATCTGTTTCCGTTCGGCGGGCTGCGCAAGGCCGGTGCGTGGCGGCGCCAGTTTGCGTTGTCGCCTGCTGATCGGCCGGCGCGGTGAAGCGCCGGCCGCTGGCATTTGACTTACGCGAAGCCGTAAAGCCGCGCCGGATTGTCGACGAGGATCTTCTTGCGCGTCGCGGCGTCCGGCGCCCAGACCGCCAGCTGGTTCAGTACGCGGCCATCGTCGATCTGATAGAGCGGCGTCAGGTCGGTCGGCTTCTTGCCGGGCGGCGTCACCGAATCCGGATGCGGCCAATCCGAACCCCAGACCAGGCGGTCCGGGTTGGCGGCGATCAGTGCCTTGGCGAACGGAACGGCATCCGGATAGTCGGGCGCCTTGTTCGACAGGCGGTAAGCGCCGGAGATCTTCACATAGATCTTGCCGCTCTTCACCGCTTCGACCAGCTCGGCCCAGCCCGGCTGCTCGAGACCTTTATCGGCTTCTGCGCCGCCAAAATGGTCGAACACGACGGGGACAGGCGAGGAGGCGAGGACGTCGGTGATGTTCTTCAGCAGCGGCAGAATGGTGTAAACCTGAACGTGCCAGCCGCGGCCCTTGACGCGATCGATCGCGGCCTCGAGCCGCTTGCGGCCGATCGAGGGATCATTGGTGCCGCCGGTGGCGAGATTGACGCGGATGCCCTTGATGCCGGCCTTGCCCATCTCGTCGAGATCGCTTTCCGACGTCTTGTCGTCAATCACGGCCACGCCGCGCGCCGTCCCGTTACGGAATTTCATGCCTTCCAGCGTCGCCCGATTGTCGGCGCCGTAGACGCTCGGCGTCACGATCACCACGCGCTCGATGCCCAGCGCCTTGTGCAGCGCCGCCATTTCTTCCGGCGACGCAGGTTCGGGCGTGTAAACGCGCCCGGCGAAGAACGGATATTTCTCCGGCAGGTGAATGTGGGTGTGGCAGTCGCAGGCGTGGGCTGGAACGTCGAAATCCACTTTCATCTTCGGCTGCGACGCTTTGCCGAAGGCCGCTTGATCTTGCATCGCGACGCCTGCGGCAACGGATGCAAGCAGAAGGTCTCGTCGATTGATCATGGGTCGTCTCCTCTTTTTAGCTCTTGTTGGTTATTCGGCGGCGCTCGGGCTTGGCACGGCAGCGGGTGCGCCCGCTGCACGTGCGGCAAAGAAGGTGATGATGGCGGCCATCAGCGAACAGGCGGCGAGGAAGTAAAGTCCGGCGCTGAAGCTTTGCGTGGAATCCTTGACCCATCCGACGACGAGGGGGCCAACGGATCCGCCGAGATTGCCGATCGCGTTGATCATGGCAATCGCACCGGCCGCTGCCGTTCCCGTCAGGAACATCGAAGGCATCGGCCAGAAGGCGGCGCGCGAGCCATAGATACCGACGGTAGCAGCGGCCATTCCGAGCAGCGCCCAGTACGACGCCCCCGACCATCCCGCAAAGGCAAGCCCGAGCGCACCGAGCGTGGACGCCACAATCAAATGCCAGCGGCGTTCCTTGTTGCGATCGGACGACCATCCCCACGCGATCAAGCCAATCGTTCCGACGATATAGGGCACCGCGGAAACCCAGCCGGTCATGGTGTTGGAGAGACCGATTCCCTTGATGATCTGCGGCATGAAGAAAACGATGCCGTAGTTGGCCGTTACGCTCATAAAATAGATCAACGACAGTGCTACGACGCGCGGATCAGCCAGTGCTCTTGTCCAGGTCAGGTGGCCGGCGCTCGCGATCTGGCGGCTTTCATTGTCAAGTCGTCGTTGCAGCCAGTTTCTCTCGTCTTCGGTGAGCCAGTCGGCGTGCGCCGGCCGGTCTGTCATGTAACGCAAGACGACGAGACCCAGCAGGACGGCCGGCACGGCTTCGATGATGAAAATCCATTGCCAGCCCTTGATGCCGAGCATGCCGTCCATCTTCAGGATTTCCGCAGACGCGATCGACGCAACGGCATTGGCGACCGGTTGTGCGATGAAGAGGGTCGAGATGACGCGTCCGCGATATTGCGCGGGAAACCAGTAGGTGAGGTAGAGGATCATACCCGGGAAGAAGCCCGCCTCCGCCGCGCCGAGCAGAAAGCGGATGATCAGAAAACTGGTGGGTCCAGTCACGATAGCCATCAGGCCGGAGATGAGGCCCCAGGTGATCATGATCCGCGCAATCCAGATTCGCGCGCCGACCTTCTCCAGGATGAGATTGCTTGGGATTTCGAACAGGAAATAGCCGAAGAAAAAAGTACCCGCGCCCCAGCCGTAAAGATACGCGCTGAATCCCAGGTCCGGGTTCATGGTGAGCGAGGCGACGGAAATGTTGCTGCGATCGATATAGGCGATGCAATAGCCGAGCGCGACGAGAGGCAACAGCCGCCAGGAAACCTTGGCGATCGTCCGGCTCTCGATTGCCGTTGTGGCTTCCGCCGCCATGAAACTCCTCCCGCTCGATACTCAGTTCTTATATGTCGACGTTGTCCTAGCTCGCCCGCATGAGCCTTGTGAAGAAGCTAGTTGGAATTGGCGATAAACAGTCCGGCATCTTCTTTCAGAATGAGCCGGTCGTTGACCAATTGTTGCGTCGCCTTTGCGATCGCCGTCGCCCGGTCGCCTTCGTTCGGATAGCGCTCGGCTATCGAGAGACGCGGATCGTTGGTCTTGAGCCGCTCTTCTTTCGTTGCCGCGAATGGAATCATCGTACCGTTATTGTCGCAGAGCTCGCCTTCGCCGAAGCCCGCTTTGCGCAGGTTCCAGCCGGTATGGGTTGCGGCTGGCGCTTCCAGCGTTGGCAGATGGATGCCGGCGATGTCGCGGCCGTCGGCGTTGGTCTTTGGGACGAACACAGGGTACGCCGCGCCCTTCGACGGCGGCATCTCGTCGGCCTTGATGACAGTGGGCTGTGCGATCCGGCTCGGATAGGCAAAGCCGGGCAGGCGGGGGAAGCCGACGTCATCCGCGGACGGAGGCACCAGCGTCGCATCGGCGCGGCTCGGGTAACGGCTCGCCGGCGGCAACGTGCCCTTGCCGATCCAGTCAGTCATGGCGGCCAGCAGCGCACGCACCACCGGTCCGGCATTCAAGGGATTGGTCGGATTGGCGCAGGTCTTCACCATCTGCGATTTGTCCTGCGCGAGCGCATAGTGCTGCAGGTTTGACAGAAGGAAAAGCCGGACATTGTCCGGCATAGCGATGGGGTTGCCCGTCGTATCGGTCACGACCAGCGAGGCGCGCTGCTGGTAGAATTCAAGTTCGCTGTCCGTCTTGATGATTTTCGGGCAATTGCCCGCGACGAGGCAGCGGGCGAGAAAGCCGTCGCTTTTCCCCGTGATGCTGTCGGTCAGCACGGGATAGGTGAACGGAAAGTCCGCGCCGGGATACAGCATGTCGGCATGCTCATAAGGCGAGCGGCCGGGCTGGCTGAAGCGGTAGTTGGTGAAGGTTTTCTTGCCGCCCGAGATGTGCGGCATCAGTCCCTCGAAAACCGTGCGGCCGGATTCGTCGGCATTGAATCCGAGATAGAGAAAGTCATGCAGGTAGCGGCCGCTTTGCGACAGGCCAAAGCCGATGGCGCGGTCGATCCGCCCCGCGAGCGGGTTGGCGGTCCCCGAGGCATCTGCGGCTTCGTGGCGCAGGAAAGAGACGACGTCGCGCGTAGCGGCAAAGCCAAGGCCCATCACCTTTGGGTCCCTGGCGGTATAGATGAATTCGTAGATCGCGCCGGCGTCAAAGCCTTCCGGTCGCTTGACCGAGATTTTGGTCGGGCTCTCGAACGAAACGTCAAGGCCGGCGGGCGTAGTACGCGGATCGACCTCGCGTTCGCGCACGCTGATCTTTGCGTGGGCCGGATCGAGATCGGCCGCCGGATAGGTCAGCGTCGCGCTCGCCGGATTGTCAGTGTGGTCGAAGATGAAATCTTCGCGCGCAAGCCCCGTCACGCCGGAGACGACCGGCGGCGAAAAGGTCATGCGGCCGGCGCCGGGCGCGACGTCGCCCTGCCAGCCGCTCCACACCACCGTGTAGCCGTGGTTCATCAGAAATCCGTTGCCGCCATCCCCGGCTTTGACGAGGTCATTCGTCACCGCGGGAAGATCGTTGAAGAGCGCGAGCCCGAGCTTGCTGCCGCGGTTCAGCACATCGTAGAACAGGACGCGGTTGCCACTGGCGGCGACCGTCGGGCGCAGAATTTCGACGTCGGTCGTCGCCTCGACCTGGCCTTGCGCATTGCGCGGCGCGCGGTCGAGATCAACGATGATCTTGTTGTGCGGATCATCCGGCGTCACCGCGATCGTCGCCCGCGCCAGAATGCGGTCATAGGTTCCGACCGCGCCGAAGGTCCGCCCTTCGAAGGCGGGAGATTCGACTTTGAGGATTTCGAATTTGACGATCTTGGCGGTGCTGGGACCGGCAAAAATAACTGTCGCCGCGATCAGTGCGATCGCACGCCCCAACTGTCCCATGGCACGCTTCTCCCGTTTGCCCGGCGTTGTCCGCCGCGGCTTTGGGCGCACACTATCGGGATAAATCTCCTGCGGGAAGGGGCTCAAGATTGCAGGATATCAAGCTTTTTCGGCTGCAAGGACCTTTTGGACCTTGGGCCTCTCGGCCATGCGATCCCGGTGCGCCTTCACCTTTGGAAAGCGGGCGATGTCGACGCTATCGCCGGCAAGCCAGCCCGCGATCGTGAACAGATAGGGGTCGCAGACCGTATAGGTATCGCCCATCACCCAGGGCCCCTTCATCATTTTGGTCTCGATCAGTTCGAAGGAGGCGGTCATGGTTTCCGGCACCTTTTTCTTCATCGCTTCGATCGCGGCGGGATCGTCGGCCCAACGTGTGGCGCGCGGGCGATGAGCGTGATTGGTGTGCACCGTGGAGCACAAGTAGCTGTTGAAGGCCTGTACCTCCGCAAAGGCGAAGGGATCGTCGATCGGCGCCAGCTTCGCCTTTGGGAAGCTCTGGGCGATGAATGCCAACATCGCGGGTGTCTCGGTCAGGATGCCGCGGTCGGTCACGAGCGAGGGGACGCGCCCCTTGGGATTGATCGCCAGATATTCCGGCGAGCCTTGCTCGTGGGTTGCGAAGTTGATTCTGACAGTCGAATATTCGGCGCCGGCCTCTTCAAGCGCGATGTGAGAGGCCAGTGCGCAGGTGCCCGTCGCGTAATACAATTTCATCATCGTGACCTCCCCGTGAGAAATTCCGGCGTTCGCCGACGTCTCACGCGTGCGAACGCCTTGCCATTGACAAAACCGTTATCGCAGCCGAACGAACAGTGGAAGCGATATGTCGCATCGCGCCATTGCGGCAGACGGATAGCGGTCAGCCTCATGCCGACCCTGAGGCGGTTCTGAAGGAAGATAGATGCCGAAGCTGTTTTCCGACCCTGAGGCGATCGTCGAAGACATCATCCGCGATGTCGGGACCAATCTTGTCGTCGGCCTGCCGCTCGGTCTCGGCAAGGCCAATCACATCGTCAATGCGCTTTATGCGCGTGCGGTTGCCGACCGCTCCATCCGTCTCACCTTCTTCTCGGCGCTGACGTTGGAAAAGCCGCGTCCCGCCAATTTGCTCGAGCGGCGCTTCATTGCCCCCGTCATCGACCGGCTGTTTGGCGGCTATCCGGACCTCGCTTACGCCGGTGCACTGCGCGCCGGCAAACTGCCGACGAACGTTGAGGTGATCGAGTTCTTCTTCCTGGCGGGCCGGTGGCTGCACGTGCCATTCGCGCAGCAGCACTATATCTCTGCCAATTATACCCACGCGGCGTCCTATCTGCTCGCACGCGGGCTCAATGTCGTGACGCAGCTGGTCGCCAAGCGCGTGGTCGACGGCGTTGCCCGCTACAGCCTGAGCTGCAATACCGACACGACGCTGGATGTCTTGCGGGCGCGTGCCGAAGGCCGCGCCTCCTTCAAGCTGATCGGGCAGGTCAACTCCGAATTGCCGTTCATGCCAGGCGCCGGCGACCTCTCGGGCGACGAGTTCAGCGCTGTGCTGGACAGTCCGGAGACTGAGTTTCCGCTGTTCGCGCCGTCCTCCGAGCCGATCACCGACACCAAATATGCGATTGGCCTGCATGCGGCGGGTCTTGTCCGCGATGGCGGGACACTGCAGATCGGCATCGGGCAGGTGGGGGACGCGCTCGCGCAAGGTTTGATCCTGCGTCATCGCGATCCCGCCCAGTTTGGCGCCACGATGAAGCGGCTCGCACCCGCTGCTCCGCCGTCGGAAACGGCTCCTTTCGAAAAAGGCCTCTACGGCGTCAGCGAAATGCTGTTCGAGGCGTTTATCGGCCTGATCGAGGCCGGCATCATCAAGCGCGAGGTGGATGGCGTTCTGCTCCATGGCGCGTTCTTCCTGGGGCCGAAATCGTTTTATCGCGCCCTGCGCGACATGACGGCAGAGCAGATCGCGCGCATTCAAATGATGCCCGTCTCGTTCACCAACGAACTCTACGGCGATGAAAAGGGAAAACGTCGCGCCCGCGTCGATGCGCGGTTCGTCAACAACGCGATGATGGCGACCTTGTTGGGCGCAGCCGTTTCCGACGGCCTCGAGGACGGGCAGGTCGTGAGCGGCGTCGGCGGACAGTATAATTTCGTGGCGCAGGCTTTTGCGCTGCCCGGCGCACGTTCCATCCTGACGGTCGAGGCAACGCGATGGGCAGGCCGAAGGCGGCAATCCAACATTCGCTGGAATTATGGCCACGAGACCATTCCGCGTCACCTGCGCGATATCGTCGTCACCGAATACGGCGTGGCTGATCTCAGGGGCAAATCGGATGCTGACGTGATTGCGGCGATGTTGCAGGTGACGGATTCCCGCTTTCAGGACGAGCTTGCCAGCCGGGCGAAGGACGCCGGCAAGTTGCCTGCGGGCTTTGAGATCCCGAAGGCTTTTCGCGACAATTATCCGGAGCGGATTGCGGACGCGCTGCGGCCGGCACGGCAGGCCGGTTTGCTTCCATCCTTTCCGTTCGGGAGCGATTTCACTGATGTGGAGCAGCGCCTGATCCCGGCCCTGCAGTTCCTGCAGGACGCGCAGCGCTCGCCGCAGCGTTTGCCGGCGTTGATCTGGCGGGGATGGAGAGAACGACTGCAAGCCGCCGACAGCGAATGCCTGGCAAGATTGGGACTGGACAAACCGTCGACCTGGCAGGAACGGCTTTATCGCGCGCTAGTGATTGCAGCGCTAACGGGGAGTCGCAAGCACGATGGTTGAGGGCTATCTGTTCTTGTTGGCCGGCTTTCGCTTTTCGATGAAGGCCGCCATGCCTTCGGAGCGGTCTTCCAGGGCAAACGTCGAGCGGAACAGATCGCGCTCGACCTGGAGTCCCTCCGAAAGCGGGGTTTCAAAGGCGCGATTGATGGCGCGCTTGGCCATCTCGGCGGCCGGATGAGACATCTCGGCGATCTTCTCCGCGATGGCCATCACTTCGCTCATCAGTTTGTCAGATGGAAAGATGCGGCTGACGAGGCCGGAACGCTCGGCTTCCGCGGCATCCATCATCCGGCCGGTGAGGCAGATGTCCATCGCTTTCGATTTGCCGATCGCGCGCGTCAGGCGCTGCGTGCCGCCGATGCCCGGAATGGTGCCGAGCGTGATCTCCGGCTGGCCGAATTTTGCGGTGTCGGACGCGATGATGATGTCGCACATCATGGCGAGCTCACAGCCGCCGCCGAGCGCATAGCCGCTGACCGCGGCAATGGTCGGCTTACGGCAGGTCGACACACGGTCGCCGCGGATCGCGGTGAAGTCGTTGGAAAACATCTCGATGAAGCCCTTGGGCTGCATCTCCTTGATGTCGGCGCCGGCGGCGAACGCTTTTTCATTGCCGGTCAGGACAATGCAGCCAATGGCCGCGTTCGCCTCGAGATCGTCGACGGCGGTGGCGATTTCGCCAAATACGCCGAACGACAGCGCGTTGAGCATCTTCGGGCGATTGAGCGTGATCACGCCAACCTTGCCCCTGGTTTCGACAATGATGTGCTCGAATGTTTTCATAGCCTGCATCCCGCATTTTCAGATTTGCCTGCAAATGTGCCTGCTGACGGGGTGCGCTTCAAGTAGGCGACGGTGATGCGGATCGCCGGCCAGATAAAGTTGTCCAGCCAGCGACCCGACGCTGTCTCAGCCGATGAACATGCGCGCGGCCGAAGCCATCGTCAGCAGCGCGCCAAAGCCGATGAAGACTTTGCCGATCAGCGAGGTGTGGTCCCAGGCCGAGCTTTCGCCCGTCATCGTGGCCGCGGGCGCAGGTGCGGGTGCGGCCGGCGGAGCCGTGGTCGCGGGCGCGGCCGAATTGCTTTCCTGCAGCGTCCGATCGGCATCGCTGAGCTGATCCGACGCGGCGACCACGGTCTCCTTGTTGGCGCTCGCGTTGTCGGCATCGGCGGTTTCGAACCTCTTCGCGGGAACGTCCGTGCCCGGCGGAATAACCGTGGCGGCACTGAGCTGGGCGCCTGCCAGCAGCATCTGCGCGTTGGCGTTGGCGACCTGCGGTGGGATGGTCGCCAGGACCTTGTTGTCGCTCGTGGCCACCACTGGTGCGGCGGCCTTGTCGTCATCGTCTGCTTTCGCGACCGCATGCGGCCTGCGATGCGCATAGTGCTCCCGGTGGTGCCAGGCATGCCGGAAGGATCGGTGGCGTGTGACAGCAGCGGCCTGACTGTCTGACGTTGCAGCGGCTGAGGAATCGTCGCCGTCTGTCGCCATTGCCGGACTTGCGAACACCAAGAACCCGGCAGCCAAGATCAAGGCCGAGCGCCCGCTGGCTTTGTTGGTCATTTGAAATCTCCCCATGAGCCAGTCCCGCTTGGGAAAGAGACTCGCGGGATGTCGGTAGCGGGGCGAAAAGTGGGAATCTTCGGACAAGTCCGGCAAAAGCGGGGCGCGCCGGGCGGAAATCGGTGCGATGCTGAATTAGCCGTGATTGATCAGCCTGCGTGCCTGCGATGCAGAATGTGTTATGAGCCGTACGGCGCAAATTCTTGTGCGACGATCCCCGGCGGGAACAATGGGCTGATCACGAATTCGTGATTTACACCGACGGACGTAACAAATTGAAAAAGCGACCGAATTGGATGGGTGGGAGCGCGCGTGCGCGAAGGTGAAGACGAGTGGACCGGCCTGATGCGGCTGGCCATCTCTGGCGATAGCGCTGCCTATCATCGACTGCTCAGGGCGGTCACGCCGGTATTGAGGGCCGGGGCGCGCCGGGGGCTTGCACGGGCTGGTCAGCCAATCGATCAATCCGAGGATATCGTGCAGGACATTTTGTTGGCGGTGCATCTGAAACGACATACCTGGGACGTGAACGCGCCGTTCGCACCCTGGCTGTTCGCGATCGCCCGCAACAAGCTGATTGATACGTTGCGCCGCCGCGGCCGGCGGGTTTTCGTCAGTATCGACGATTTCGCCGAGACCATTCCTGACGAACCTGCGGCGGAGACCGCGTCAGCCAACGAGATCGCCAATCTGCTGCAGACGTTACCGCCGCGTCAGCGCGAGGTTTTGCAGTCGATCGCGGTCGAAAGCACCTCGATCAGGGATACGGCCGCAAAGTTCGCGATGAGCGAGGGGGCGGTTCGGGTGGCGCTCCATCGCGCTCTCTCGAGCCTCACCGCCAAATTGCGGGAGCAATAGGGAATGGAAACCGAACAGCTCATTCGAACGCTCGCCGCCGACAATCCGCACCGTGCCCGCCCGGTCGGATTTGTGCTGGCGCTTGCTCTGCTGGCGGCTGCGCCGTTTTCGCTTGTCATGTTCATGACGGGGCTCGGCGTTCGGCCCGACGTCATGACGGCGATGCATAATCCGTTCTTCGATCTGAAATTTGTGATTACGCTGGCGCTGGCGTTCTCGGCCATTGTCCTGGGCCTGCATCTGTCGCGGCCCGAGGCGTCGATGAAGGGCTGGGGTTGGCTGCTGTTGATTCCCGTCGGGATTATTGCCGCCGGGATCGGCAGCGAGATGATGATGCCGCAGCGGCTGCCGATGATGACGCGCCTGATCGGCAGCAATTCGCGCGTCTGTATGACCGCCATTCCGCTACTGTCGCTGCCGCTGCTGGCGGCGGCGCTGATTGGACTGCGGCACGGCGCGCCGGCGCGCCCCGCGGTGGCCGGTGCAATTGCGGGGCTGATCTCGGCAGGACTGGCGGCGACCCTATACGCCTCGCACTGCACCGATGACTCGCCGCTGTTCGTGGCGACCTGGTATCCGATCGCAACTGCAATGGTCACGGCGGCCGGCGCACTGATCGGCGCGAAAGTGCTCCGCTACTAGGCCTGCGCAATATCAGGCCGCCGGCGGCGTTGCCGTCTGCTGCATGCGGTGGAAGCGGAGCACCTGCTGTGCAGTCGACGGACGGAGCCGCTCGTATGTCGCCTTGCAGTTCTCAAGATCGGACGGCTCCTTGCCGGCGAGCTTTTCCCGCATCTTGATGATCGACCTGACCGTCGACCATGACATGCCGGAGATCTTGGCGAGGATCATGACGCCCTCGGCGCGCGTCTCTACCATCATGTTCTCGGCGATCGATACCGCGACGTTGGCGAGAGCGGCAACCGCGGCGTTGGCTTCGTCGAACTTGCCGGCCTCGGCAAATGCCGCCACCTGATATTCGTCGAGCCGGCCATCCTCATACAGGGACTTGACGAGGGCGTGCGCGATTGCGGTCTCCTGCGTCATGGCCGATGGCGCAGAGCGCGCCAGGCGCGTGGCTTCCCGCACTGCGCTCGATACCTCGTGCGCTATCGGCTGATTGGCCGCTTCCAGCTTCGCCCGCACCGTCTCCGACGCTTTGGCGATCAGTTTCAGGTAGACGTGCCGCGGAATGTTGGGACGCAAGCCGACGCAGGTCGTAAGAACGTCATTGCCTTCGGCGCGGTTGACCAGCCGGGTGAAGCCGCGCTCTGAGAATTCGGCTCCGGGATTGCCGACAACGCTTTGAACCACCTCGTCGTTGCCCCGCTGGACCAGCACATCGGTGACGGCCCCGCTCAGCACTTTGCGGGTCGAGATCGCCATCAGGTGGGCCTGGCTCTTGCTTCGTGCGGTCTCGATCAGGGCTTGATCGTCGAGGCGCTCCGATTGCGACAGCACGGGCGCGGCGACCTCGATCAGATCGTCGAAGGCGAGCGCGCGAACCGTCAGCGGCGGGGCGCGGTCGATCGGAGCCAGGCGATTGGACAGCAGCGCCTTGGCGGAAGTCTCGATGTGGTGCATCAGGCACTGGAATACGTCGTCGAACAGGGCGATCTGATCGTCAGAGAACTCGACGGCACCGCTGATGAAGAGGTCCGCGACCCGGCGGAGGGTTTCGACGCGGCGGGCGACGGTTCCGTGGGCCAGTGTGGCTTGCAATTCGTCAAGCAGGCCTTCGGAAGTGGAAACGGTTTTCAAACTCGAACTCATGACTCTGTCCTGGAGTAGCGTCGTTAAGGACCCGCGGCGGTTTTCTTCGGCCTCGGGGATGAATGATCGAAATCAGGCGCTGGCGATGCGGTTGCGTCCTTGTGCTTTGGCCTTGTAGAGCGCGCCGTCGGTGCGTGCGAGAAAACTGTCCGGCGTTTCGGTTGGATTGAGCGAAGCAACGCCGGCGGAAACCGTTACCCGCATGCCGGGCGAGAACGCGCTCCAGTCGAGATCGGCAATGATGGTCCGCAACCGCTCGAGCAGACGCGCCGCCGCATCGTGAGGCGTGTCGGGGAGCACGAGCAGGAACTCCTCGCCGCCATAGCGGCCCAGCCGATCGACGCCGCGGATGTTGGCAAAGACCGTGATGGCGAATGTCTTGAGCACTTCGTCGCCGGTCGGGTGGCCGTAGGTGTCGTTGATGCGCTTGAACCAGTCGAGGTCGATCAGCGCGATCGAGCAGGGAAGATTGGTGCGGTGCGCGCGGGCGATCTCTTCATCCAGGAAGCGCATGATGCAGCGGCGATTGAACGAGCCGGTGAGATCGTCGAGTTCGGCGAGCTCTTCGATACGCTTGTTGGCCTCCCTCAGCGCAAGTCCGCTCTTGTAGAGCGATACGCGCATGGCGCTGGAGAAGATGCCGATGAACATACAGCGCCCGATGGTCAGGATGAACACCGTCATCGTGGCAAAGCGTTCGAGATAGGTTTCGTGAGGCAGCGAGATCGGCTTGTCGGTCAGCAGGAACAATCCGGCAAGGCCGAATGCCATCGCGGTCCAGACCACCGCCGTTTGCAACGGCGTCGAGCGCAATGAACTGAAGGCGAATACGACGAACAGCGTGCATAAAAACATCACGCCGACTTCCGGCGCGATCCAGGTGAAGGCCAGCATGATGATCATGCTGATGATCGATTGGGGAACGACGAAATAGTGATCCTTGAAGCGCTCGGTGAACCCGGCTTCCGACAGCGCGATGTATCCGGTCACCGAGATGAGGCCACAGATGGCGAACGCCGGGCCGATGCTCGCCGATGTGGTCCCGGCGTGGGCATAGATCAGCAGGACAATTGCGTCGACGACGTAGCTGGCGCCGATCAATCCCTGGATCTGGCGGCGTTGCCGCGCCCGGCGCGACAGCGCCTCGGCCGTCAGCTTTCGGCCGGCGTCCTTCGGCCTATCCGCCGTCGGATTCAAAAAAGGCGACGCAGCGATGCCCATAATTTGCCGTTGGGTGAAAGCAATGGCGAAATCTACGGCGCAAAGCCTTTAGGTTTGGTATCTTTCGGGGCGAAATGTCAGCGTGGGGAAGCCGCTTCGCCCTTGTTTGGACGAAGAAAATCAGTTTCTGCGCCATCACGCGCAGCGATTGCCCGGCGATGCGTGACAGGCCAAAATCCGAACGGTTTGGATCCAGCGCGCGTATTATTATACCTTTGTGCCATAATGTGTTAGATGGTGCTGGCGGTTTTTCTGTGCGCCAGATCACAGTTTCAAACGGGCAATTGCTTTAGATTGAAAAATCCTGCCTTTTGATCGAACCACCCGCCAGTCCAGTTCGACCAACCTTGCGAGACGGCCATTGAGTGCGACACAGGCGGCTTCGGACGATACGTTGATCGCTCGGATCGCCGGCGGCGACCGGCTCGCCATGCAGGTTCTGTATGGACGCCATCATATCCGGGTGTTCCGGTTCGGGCTTCGGCTCGTTCGGGACGAACAGGTTGCCGAAGATCTGATCAGCGAGGTTTTCCTGGATGTATGGCGCCAGGCCGGGAAATTCGAAGGGCGATCTGCCGTTTCAACCTGGCTCCTGGCAATCACGCGGTTCAAGGCACTATCTGTGCTTCGCCGCAGGAAGGATGCCGAGCTGGATGACGAGGCGGCCAACGCGATCGAGGATACGTCCGACGATCCAGAGGTGGCCGTACAGAAGAAGGATACCAGTGACGCGTTGCGTAAGTGTCTGGGCCAACTTTCGGCCGACCACCGCGAGATCGTCGATCTCGTCTACTATCACGAGAAGTCCGTGGAAGAAGTAGCAGGAATCATCGGCATACCGGAGAATACCGTGAAGACCCGCTTGTTCTACGCACGCAAAAAACTTGCCGAGCTGCTGAAGGCGGCGGGCATAGAGCGAGGCTGGCCATGATGGCTGCGAGTAGAAAGATCGTGGAGCAGGAACCGACCGAGATCGAATTGCTGCTGCCGTGGTACGCGGCGGGCACGCTGAACGCGCGTGACGCCCGCAAGGTCGAGGAAGCGCTCGCCCGCGATCCCGACCTCGTGCAGCAATATGCTGTGATCCGGGAAGAATATGCCGGCACCATCGACATGAACGAAAGCCTGGGCGCACCATCGGCGCGCGCCATGCAGAAGCTGTTTGCCGCGATCGACGCGGAGCCGGCGCGCGCGCCCGGTTCGTCGATCAATCTCGGGGGCCGCATCGCCGGTTTTTTTTCTAGCCTTTCGCCGCGGACGTTGGCCTGGTCCGCCAGTCTCGCCGCAGTGGTCGTAGTTCTGCAGGCCGGCATCATCACCGGTGTGCTGATGAACGACCGGGGCGCCTCGTATCAGACCGCGTCGTTGAGCACGAACGAGCCGATCACCCGCGAGCTTTCGGCCGCGCGGCCGCAGCGCGCGCTGGTGCAGTTCAGGCCGGATGCGCGCATCGGCGACATCACCGCGCTGCTCGACAAATATCAGGCCTCGATCGTCGACGGCGCCAAGGGCGGCATGTTCCGCGTGCAATTCGCCAATGCGTCGATGTCGAAGGACGATTTCGCAAACATCCTGAGCCGGTTGCAAAACGAAAAGATCGTCAGTCTCGCTGTGGCGAACTAACCGCTCGCGTAAGGGCCCGGTCACATGATGCGAATGGGCGCGACCTCGTGGCTGAAGATGCAGCCCACGGCATTGGCCGTGCTGGCCGCTTTGTTCTTCGCAGGGTGGGGCGGCTCGCCTGCCTCGGCGCAGAACATCATGCGCGGGCCCAATCTCAATCTTTCGTCGCGCGTCCCGAGCCTCGATCATGGCCCGCATATCAGAATCAATCCGAATCTCGCCGGGCGCGCCGTGACCGGATTGAACCGGGACAACATCAGCGTTCAAACTCCCTGCACGGCGGCCGATCGCGACAGCGGCAATTGCTCCGGCCAGGTGGCTTCCAGCAGCAAGGGTCGCAAGAACAAGGGCGGATCCAGTCGCGGCGACGCGTCCGAACCATCGCTTGCCTCGAACAAGATCGGCAACGAGATCGTGGCCGAGATCGACGGCGCGTTGACCGACGCGCAAGCCGATGCGCTGGCGAGGCGTTACGGTTTGCGGCGGATCGAATCGCGGAGTTTCGAACTGCTCGGGTCGACGATTGGCCTGTTCCGTATTGAGGGCCGCAAGACACTGGAGAGAGCCAGTCGGCAATTTGCGCAGGACGGCAGTGTCCACTCAGTCCAGCCGAACTTCCGTTATGCATTGCAGGATCAGAAGACGGGTGCGCGCGACGGCGACCCGGCGCAATATCCGCAACTCAAGCTGCGCCTGCCAGAGGCGCACGCGCTGGCCGAGGGGGCCAACGTCACCGTTGCGGTGATCGACTCCGGCGTCGACCTCAAGCACCCCGAATTCGCCGGCGTTGCGATCACGCCCTTCGATGCGCTCGACAGCAAGGACGGGCCGCACGTCCACGGCACCGGTGTTGCCGGCGCGATTGTCGCACATGTGCGTTTGATGGGAAGCGCGCCGGCGGCGCGAATCCTCGCAATCCGCGCCTTCGGCGCTTCGGGCAAGGGGGCGGAGAGCACCTCTTACGTCCTGCTCAAGGGGCTCGATCTTGCGGCCAGTCATGGTGCGCAGATCGTCAATATGAGTTTTGCCGGTCCGAAGGATGGGCTCATCGGGCGCGGCCTTGCGGCAATGGCCGCGCGGAACATCGTGATGGTGGCGGCGGCCGGTAATGCAGGTCCCAAATCGCCGCCGCTCTACCCGGCTGCGGATAGCAACGTCATTGCGGTCAGCGCCACCGATGCGCAGGATAGACTATTTGCCGCCTCGAACCGCGGCAGCTATATCGCGGTCGCCGCGCCCGGCGTCGATATTTTCCTGCCCGCGCCAGGCGACAAGTATCAGATCACGTCAGGCACCTCGTTTTCCTCCGCCTTCATCAGCGGTCTCGCCGCGCTCGTCTTGCAGCGTAATCCGGCGCTGAAACTTGATGAGGTGCGCGCCATCCTGATGAAGACGGCGCGGGACCTCGGGCCGCCCGGACCGGACGATCAGTTCGGGGCAGGCGAGGCGGACGCTTTTGCAGCTGTCTCGGCGGTCGCAGCCCCTTCGATGCCGATTGCGGTAGCGCCGGAGAAGCCGGCCACCCACGAGCTGTCGGAAGCCTCAAAGGCTCAACCGGCTGAAACCCGAGACCTTCCGGTGGCGACGATGGCGGCCGAAAAGCCGGCAGGCAGCGAATCTCAGCCGGATGCGGGCCAAACCAGGCCCTGAACGCCGTCAAATCCTGCTCGCGCGGACGTGAACTAAGGCGGGCTAAATTTCTTAACGGCCTTTGAACGCTGGTAGGGCTAACCGCGACTTATCTGCGTAGGGAGCGGTCATCCCTCCCTAGCAGCTGTATCTGGCGCGAGCGCCCATCCACCCCAGCGCCATATGGCTTGACCCGTCCGGTTGTCCCCCCGGACGGGTCTTTTCTTTTCAGACAGTCAGTATGATTGCGGGGCAGTGGAGTGGATTTGACATTCGCTGCCCGCCTAGCCGCGAGTCCGTAAAGCGAATGTCGGATCCAAAACTCCACTGAAAACTTATATTTGCTAGTCGTCCTTTAATTCTAACATTCGCAAAAGTGCCCGCCGAGAAGGGATGCGAATGTTAGAATTGGACCGCTAGCTGCGCCATCCGAATTTAGCCCGCTAGACTTTCTCCGAGTTTTCCACAAAATATATCGGTCATGTTCGTGTGATTCGTACCAGTTGCTTCCGCGTCTTTCCTCCTTGCGGGCTGGCTTATGACATCTCAACTGGACGTGGCAAAAGGCCGCGAAATCGTCGCGCGCTGGTGCAATCTCGCCGAGCAGCGGCTCAATTATCTCACCGAATTATTCGATTCCGGACGCTGGCGGCGCTTCTACGGCGAACAGGAATTTCTCGAAAATGTCCGTGAGGCCAAGAGCGCGGTGCAGACCTGGCGCGATATTCTGTCACGTGAGGCGTCGCGCGATAACCGGCCGATCGACCTGTCCTGGATTGGCCGCCGAACGGCATTGCCGCCGAACGAATTGCGGCGCAATCGCGTGCCTCAGCCGCAGATCGCGGATATTCCGATCGTGCCGCCGCAGGAGATCATGTCCATTCTTGCTGCGGATGATGGGGCTTCGAGCGAACTGCGTGCCGCCAAACCTTTGTCGGAGGATGCGTTCGCGGCCGTGCTGGATGTCGCGACCATCGCGGCGCGTTATCCGCTGTTACGAAATACGCTGTAAGGCGAGCGGCGGAAATCTTAAGGCAGCTTCCGCACGGTATTCATGCCGACGGACACCTGCGCAAAGCGCGGCGCATCTTCGGCGGTAAGATCCGGCGTCACCGGGCGCGCGTGATCGAGCCCGACCACCGCGCCGCGCGGCGTCTCCGAAATCATATTGCTGTTGACGAGTGCGGTGCCGGCGCCCGACGTCACCGAAATTCCCACACCGACGAAGGCGTTGCGGATCACGTTGCCGGTGATTGCAACATCGCGCAGATATTTGCCCCAGCCGGCAACGATGCCGAACGACGGTGCATTCTCGATCACATTGCCCGAGACGCTGCTATCGGCCTCGACATAGATACCGATGCCGCCGTCGTCGTCGGGTTTGGTCCCGGCCGGCCGTTTCGCCAAGAGATTGCGGATGATGTTGCCTTGCACGACCGCGAGCCTGCCGCCTTCGTTGAAATTGCAGACGGACACCCCGAGCGCAGCGCCATCGACCGTGTTGTTGGCAATGACAGCGCCTTCGAAGGCAAATTCGGAGTAGAGCGCGACCTCGCGCACATCCGTGATGCTGTTGCCGCTGATCTGGATGTTGGACGCAGAATTGCCGCGCACCGCTGAATAGTCGCAATTGCTGATGCGGTTGCCGCGCACGATCACGTTGCCGGCGCGGAATGCGTTGATGGCATTGCCATACTGGCCTGACCCGCCAGGGCCGGCCTTGATGTCCTCAATGCGGTTGTCCGCCACCAGCGTGCCGTCGTCGCCGATCGAGGTGCGCAGGATTTCGATGCCGTTGTCGTTGGTATCCGCGATCGTGTTGCGCGTGACGGCGAGCCCCTGCGCGTCGAATGAGGTAATGGCTTTGACCGCGGTCTTGGTGATGGTATTGCCGCTGATGTCACCCGAGACGTTCTCGAGCCAGATGCCGTTGCCGCCGCTCGCGATGATTTCGCAATCGGCGATGCGGATGTCGCGGCCGGACAGGCAATGCACGAGACCGCGGCGGGCCGGAAGCGGAATGCTGCCACCGTCGAGCACGAGGTTGCTCAGCCCCAAATGGTCGGCGCCTTCGCTCGTGAGCAGGGACGCACCACCAATGAAGGCAAGCCGGGTGGCACCGCGCACGCCGACGAGCTGCGCGCCGTTCGGCAGGCGAAGCTGGCTGACACGATAGACCCCGGGCGGCAGCGCCAGCGGCACTTGTGCGCGCGCGGCGTCATCGATCGCTCGTTGCAGAATTCTGGTCTGATCGTCGGCGCTGCCAGGACGAAGGCCGTATTGCGTGGCGTCGCGGCCGAATGCGGAAACCGGCTGAGCCGCGCTCGCTTGAGGCGACATCGCCAGCGCGCCCGCGCTCGTAGCGGCTAGCCCGACAAGATGGCGGCGATTGACGTCCATGATCGCGTGATCATCTCCGTGGATACGGCCGTGTTTGCGCTTCTCTAGGTAGCAAGAAAATGCCGCGTCGCCCGTGGGAGGGCCGGCTTCTGCGGCTGATTGTGGGGGTAGGGTTAATGCTGCGTGGCGTCGGCGCGCTGCACGATCGCTTGCCGGGCCAGCTTTACCATCTCCATCAAGACGGCTTCGCCGGCATCGACCAGTTGCTCGAGTGTAATGTCCGACATGCCCTCGCGAGCCGAGCCGTCGCGCGCAATCACGGGAATATGGACGAAGGAAGCCAATGCCGGACCGCCTTCGCGGCGGGCCGCTTCGATCGCGCGCCAACTCAGATAATTGCAGAGATAACTGCCGGCATTGCGGGAGAGACGGGCGTCGATGCCTGTTGCGAGTGCAGCTCGCAAAAGCTTTTCCGTATGCGGGCCGAACGCCATGGCATCGTCGTGGCCGGCGATCGACCCCATGCGTGGCTTTGACCGACCCGCGTCGGGCCACAACATCGTGACGGCGTTGCGGGCGCGCGTCTCGATCCGCACATAAGCCGTGCGCGAGGCGAGCCCGAACATCAACAGAGCATGCGGACGATGCGAAGCGAGCAGCTCCGGCAGCTCGCGGTCGACATCCTTGTAGGTCACCGGGAAAATATGCCCGGTCAGTTCGACATCGCTCAGGGCAGGGCGGCGTAGCCGCAACAAGCGCGAAACCAATGGCTCCGTGGGGTTGAACGGCGCGCCGGGGAACGGGCCAAAGCCGGTCACGAGCAATCGCAGATGACCGCTCACCGCAGCATCTCCGCGATCTGTTCGGCGGCAAGCGCCGGTGAAACGCGCCCCCCGGCGACTTCGGCTTCGATCCGCTTCACCTTGGCGCGCATCGACGCGTCCGAGCGCAGCCGCGCCATCGTCAGTTGCTCCAGCATCGACCACATCCATTTGACCTGTTGTTCCTGCCTGCGGCTTGCGAATTCGCCTGATGCATTCATCGCCGTGCGGTGATCGAGAATTTTTTGCCACAGCGTGTCGATGCCGGCACCGGTCAGCGCCGAGTAGGTGACGACAGGTGGATCCCAATTCTTCGAGCGGGGGCTGAGGATATGCAGGGCGCTGCGATATTCGCCCGCCGCGAGATTGGCGCGTTTGACGTTGTCGCCATCGGCCTTGTTGATCGCGATCATGTCGGCGAGTTCGACGAGGCCTTTCTTGATGCCTTGCAATTCATCGCCGGCGCCGGGCAGCATCAGCGCGAGGAAGAAGTCGGTCATGTCGCAGACGGCGGTCTCGGACTGGCCGATGCCGACCGTTTCCACCAGCACGACGTCGAAGCCCGCCGCCTCGCAGAGCAGCATCGCCTCGCGCGTCTTCGCGGCCACCCCGCCGAGCGTGCCGGAAGCAGGTGAGGGACGGATATAGGCAGAATCGGAAGCCGCAAGCCGCGCCATCCGCGTCTTGTCGCCGAGGATCGAACCGCCGGTGCGCGCCGACGAGGGATCGACCGCAAGCACCGCGACCTTGTGGCCGCGCCCGATCAGGAACATGCCGAGCGCGTCGATCGTGGTCGACTTGCCGACGCCCGGTGAGCCGGTGATACCGACGCGAACGGCCTTGCCGGTGTCGTGGAGCAGAGCCTGCACGAGCTCGCGCGCGGCTGCCTGATGATCGCCGCGCCGGCTTTCGATTAGCGTGATCGCGCGCGCCAGCGCTGCGCGATGGCCGGTGCGCAGGTCCTTGGCCAAGGTTTTGATGTCAGGGGCGGCGTTCTTACGCGAGTTCATGACTTGGGTTTACAACGACCGGGCGGGACATACGAGGGGCGGGAGAACGGCATCCACGCCCTTTCCGGTGCTCAGGAATCGGGTGGGTCGAAAGGGGATATAGTATCAAAATCGGGGCCGACGTTCCCGGCGAACGGACCAGTCCAATCGAAGGCCCCACATGACTACAGCCTACTACAGCGCCGTCATCGACCATCCCGTAGAAACCGTGTGGTCGCTGATCCGCGACTTCAACAACTACCCAGCCTATATCGACGGCGTGACCGAGAGCGTTATCGAGGACGGCAAGGGAGGCGACGAGGTTGGCGCAGTCAGGCGCTTTTGCTATCTCGGCAACTGGGTTCGGCAGAGCCTGGCGGAACATTCCGACGAGCGGCGTATCCTGACCTATCAGAGCCTCGAACCGCTTCCGTTTCCGTCGGGTCTTCGTCCGGAGCCGGTTGCCCCGACGGGATATCGGGGCACGATGCACCTGTTGGGCGTCATCGAGGGTAACCGAACCTTCATCGAGTGGAGCGTTCGTCTCAATCCGCAGCCGAAGGACGCCGATTCCTGGCTGACGCTCTTTCAGTCATGGATTCCCGACCGGACCAATTCCCTTGTTCGGGCCCTGGCGCGGCGCGCCGAGGAGCGCCGGGGAAGTTGATCATCATTGAATTTGGCTTCTGGCTCAACGGCACTATCTAAGCTGCTCCTTGGGATGAAGTTGGGGAGCTATCTCATGACCAGCCATCAGACTTTTGCCGATCCGGGTGACGGGACCTGGTTGAAGATCGACTTTCTGCCGGGTGTTGAACTTTTGCCGCTCGCGCAGCCAGTGCCTGAGGGATCGATTCATCGCGCCCGTCTTGCCGCCGGCACGATCATCCCGGTCCATACTCATCCGGCCGATGAATTTGTGCTGGTGCTGTCAGGCACGATTGAGACCGGCGGAAGGCGCTGCGAAGCCGGGACCTTCTGGACGACGCCGGCTCAGATCCGCCAGGGACCGCATGTCGCAACCACCGACGTCGAGTTGCTCACCGTGCGGCTCGGGGCGATGGGGACATTCGAAGGAAAATAGCGGCCCGTGACGCCTACGGCTGCGTCGCATCCTCGTCGCTTTTGGGGCGCGCGCCGCCGAAAATCCTCGCCCCTTCCGGCGTCAGGAAAGCCTTGAGCGCCTCCCATGGCACGAAGGCGACATACTCGCCCTCGGCATAAGCGCCGACGGCGTAAGGCGGATAGTGGAAGGTGAGGCCCGAACTCTTGCCGGCCTCAGTCGAGGGCGCAAGGCTCACCGCACCGATACCGAGCAGCTTTGGTTTGAGGTTCTGGAGGAATTCGACGCCGGCCGCATCGTCGGCGTCGCGCTTTTTCTTTTCGACCTTCAAAGCCGCGACGACCGCCTTGAGCATGGCATCCATTGCCGGGCCATTATCGGCCGTCTCCGTGAAGAACGGGCGAATGGAGATGCGCTTGTTCTGACTACGGTCCCACAGAACGGTGTCGACATCGGTGTTCGGAGCGTGGGCGTCCACGTAGTCGGAGCGGACGATCGAGACATAGCGGTCGCCGACGACGGAGCGGACGTCGTACCGGCGTTCGTAGGTCCAGCGACCCTCCTTGAAGAACTGGGGATCTTCCTTCAGCGATTTGGCAGCGTCAGCCGCGACCTTGGCGATCCACTTCTTGCCATCGGAGAGACAATCCGACGCCAAGGCCGCATCCTTCTTGATCTTCTCGTCGAGGAAAACACTAGCGTCCAGAATCTTGTTCTTCAGCGCCGCGTCCGGTTTCGGCTCGGCGCCATTTGCTGCGGTCATGGCGGCGCAGACGATGACGCCCACAAGGCCAATCCTGCGGGCGAAATTGACTTCTATCGGGTGCAAGGGAAATCCTTCGAGTGGGACGTTTTGCGCGTGCTACTCCGCCGCTGCGCTGTGGCCCAATCGCGCGTTCAATTTGTTGATCAGTTCTTCGGCGGCATCGGCGATCACGGTGCCCGGCGGGAAGATCGCTTCCGCTCCGGCTTTGTAAAGCGCGTCGTAATCCTGCGGCGGCACGACGCCGCCGACGATGATCATGATGTCGTCGCGGCCTTCTTTCTTCAGCGCGGCCTTGAGTTCCGGCACGGCGGTGAGATGCGCCGCCGCCAGCGACGACACACCCAGAATATGCACGTCGTTCTCGACCGCCTGTCGGGCGGCCTCCTCGGCGGTTGCAAATAACGGTCCGATATCGACGTCGAAGCCGACATCCGCGAAAGCCGAGGCGATTACCTTCTGGCCGCGGTCATGGCCATCCTGGCCGATCTTGGCAACGAGAATACGCGGCCGTCGGCCTTCGGCTTCCTCAAAGGCGTCGATCAGCGCCTGCACCTTCTCGACGCGGTTGGACATGACGGAGGCCTCCCGTTTGTAGACGCCGGTGATGGATTTGATCTCGGCGCGGTGCCGACCAAATACTTTCTCCATCGCATCTGAAATCTCGCCGACGGTCGCCTTTGCGCGCGCGGCATCGATCGCGAGCGCCAGCAAGTTGCCGCCTTCGCCGGCCGCGCGCGTCAACGTTGCCAAGGCCACATCGACGGCCTTCTGATCTCGCTCGCCGCGCAGCCGCTTCAGCTTGTCGATCTGCAGCCGCCGGACGTTGGAATTGTCGACTTTGAGAATATCGATCGACGCTTCGTCCGATGGCTTGTACTTGTTGACGCCGATCACGGCCTGCTTGCCGGCATCGATCCGCGCCTGCGTCTTGGCGGAGGCTTCCTCGATCCGCAGCTTCGGAAGCCCAGCCTCGATCGCCTTTGCCATGCCGCCGAGTGCTTCGACTTCCTCAATATGGCCCCACGCTCGGGTCGCGAGGTCGCGGGTCAACCGTTCGACATAGTAGGATCCGCCCCAGGGATCGATGATCCGGTTGGTGCCGCTTTCCTGTTGCAGGAAGAGCTGCGTATTGCGCGCGATCCGTGCGGAAAAATCGGTCGGCAGCGCCAGCGCCTCGTCGAGCGCGTTGGTGTGCAGCGATTGCGTGTGACCTTGGGTGGCGGCCATCGCCTCGATCGTGGTGCGCATCACGTTGTTGAACACGTCCTGCGCGGTCAGCGACCAACCCGAGGTCTGGCAGTGCGTGCGCAGCGAGAGCGAGCGCGGGTCCTTCGGGCTGAACGGCTTGAGGAGCTTTGCCCACAATAGCCGCGCGGCGCGCATCTTGGCGACTTCCATGAAGAAGTTCATGCCGATCGCCCAGAAGAATGACAGCCGTGGCGCAAAGCGGTCGACGTCGAGCCCCGCCTTGAGTCCGGCGCGCAGATATTCGACGCCATCGGCAAGCGTATAGGCAAGCTCGAGGTCCTGCGTCGCGCCGGCCTCCTGCATGTGATAGCCGGAGATCGAGATCGAGTTGAACTTCGGCATCCGCTGCGAGGTGTAGGCGAAGATATCGGAGATGATCCGCATCGAGGGCCGGGGCGGATAGATATAGGTGTTGCGCACCATGAACTCTTTCAGAATGTCGTTCTGAATGGTGCCCGACAATTTTTCCGGTGGAACGCCCTGTTCCTCGGCGGCGACGACGAACAGCGCAAGGATCGGCAGCACCGCCCCGTTCATGGTCATCGACACGCTCATCTGGTCGAGCGGGATGCCGGCGAACAGCGTGCGCATATCGTAGATCGAGTCGATCGCGACACCCGCCATGCCGACATCGCCGGCGACGCGCGGGTGATCGCTGTCATAGCCGCGATGGGTCGCAAGATCGAACGCGACCGACAGGCCCTTTTGTCCGGCGGCAAGGTTGCGGCGATAGAAGGCGTTGGAATCTTCAGCCGTCGAGAAACCGGCATATTGCCGGACCGTCCACGGCTGGTTGACATACATGGTCGGGTAGGGGCCTCGCAGATATGGCGCGATGCCTGGCCAAGTCTCGAGGAAATCGATGCCGGCGAGATCGCCTTCGCCATAGGAAGGCTTGACCGGGATGCCTTCAGGCGTGAGCCAAGGTTCGGCGTTGGCAGGAGACGCGGCTGCGGCTGCTCTTTCGAATGCGATATCGGCAAAGTTCGGAATGCGGCTCATGCTTGCCACTCTAACACAAACTGGCCCTGCTGCCGTTAATCATGGTCCGGGTGTTGGTGGCTGACGATGCTGCCCAGCTTCTCCTGGCCGTAACTTTGCAACGTGGTCTGGCTCGGCAGGTTGGAAATTCCGACCACCCAGCCGAGCCGGGACTCTGTTCCGTATTGCCGGGTCGGGACCAGCCGGTCCGGGCGGTCGAACGTGCCGGTCAAGATCTCGATGCGCGGGCCATCAATGCGGCGGAAGCTGAGAGGCGTGCCGCAAGCCTGGCAGAAATCCCGCTCGGCGATCGAGGACGAGCGGAACGCGGCTGGCTTGCCATGTGTCCAGGCGAAATCGCTCTTTTCGATCTCGGCAAAGGAGGCGAACGGGGCCCCGGCGGCCTTCTGGCACATCCGGCAATGGCAGATGCTGATCTTGGTCGGGGGCGCCGACAGCGCAAAGCGGATCGCGCCGCATTGGCAGCCACCGGTGAGAACAGGTTTTGTCACATCGCTCATGCACTCTCCAGCAGCCGGTAGGCCTTTTGCAGGGCAGCGAGCGCATCGCAACCGGCAAAGATGAACTCGCTCACGCCGGCCGCGCGAAGGGCCATTTCCTGCGCGCCGCCTTTTCCTGCCAAATAGATATGTTTTGCCCCGGCGGTATGAAGGGCCCGGGCGGCAGCTTCGGCGTGTTCGGAATAAACCAGGTCGGACGAGCAGATGCAGACGAGTGAAACGCCGGAGGCCCGATACGCGGCCGCAATGGCCGCGGGACGCTCAAAACCTTCCGATCCGATCGCTTCGATGCCGCCGGTCTCGAAGAAGCTTCTGGCAAAGGTCGCGCGGGCGGTGAAATCGGCCGCCGTCCCGAGATTGGCGAGGAAGACTTTTGGCCTTGCTCCCTTGGCTTTGAAGGTTTCATCAGAGCGGTCGCGCAAATGCTCGAAGGGGGCGGCGAGCCGCAGCGGCGATAACGGTTCGAATTTGATTTTGGCTTCGGCCGAAGATGAAGGCGCGGCTGGCTTCACGGCGAGGACTGCGACCTGGGCCTCCTTGAGATCAGGAAAGGCGCTGGCCCCGGTCAGGACCTCTTTGCGCCTGTTGATATTGGCCTCGCGCGCTTTGCGCGTGGCGGCGACCTTGCTCTGAATCAGGTTTTGTTCGAGCGCGGCGAACACGCCGCCGGCCTTTTCGATGTCCTGGAACAGCGGCCACGACGCCTCGCATAACGCCTGCGTCAGGCTCTCGATGCCGCCGGAGCCGGCCGCGGGATCGGAAACCTTTGCAAGGTTGGATTCGTCAAGCAGGACAAGCTGCGTGTTGCGCGCGACACGGCGCGCAAATGCATCCGGCAATCCCAGCGCCAGCGTATGCGGCAGCACCGTGATCGCGTTCGCGCCGGCAAGGCCCGCCGCAAATGTCGCCATCGTCGCGCGCAGCATGTTCACGTAAGGGTCGCGCTGGGTCAGCATCCGCCATGCGGTTTCGGCGGCAAGAAAGATCGGTTTGGGCGCGAGCCTGCAGGCTGTCTCGACTCTGGCCCAGAGCAGACGTAGCGCGCGGAATTTCGCCATCGTCAGGAACTGGTCGGCATCCGCGGTAAGGCGGAACGAGATCGCGGATCGCGCGGCATCAAGGTCGATGCCGCCGTCTTCCAGCATGCGCAAATACGCGACAGCGAGCGACAGCGCGAGCGCCAATTCCTGGACTTCCGACCCGCCGGCATCGTGGACCGCGCGTCCATCGGCCAGCACGAACGGGCCGCGAAAACCACGCTTCATCAGCCCGCCGACGACGCCTGCAAACGGCTTTGTCATCTCGGCCCATGGAGCTGGAGCGCCGCCGCGCACCGCCATCGTGCTGAGCGCCTGATAGTTGAAGCGGAGATCGACCTTGGCGGGATCGACACGGCGCCCCTCGATCAGCGTGGCGAGCACCTCGCCGGCATTGCCGCGTCCGATCACCGGATGGATCGCGATCGAAATCCCGGCATCGAAGAAGACGCCGTCAAACAGCCGTTTCAGTGTTTCCGGTGCCTCGTCGATAACACCGAAGCCGCGGGCGCCAGGCCCGCCGGCAAATTCGATCTCGATCCCGTTTGCGCCGTTTTCGAGATCGTGGACGGCTTGCGCATTGGCGGCCGCAGCATCCGGATGATCGATCCGCTGCATGATCTGCCACGGCATAGCCGCAGGCCGGCCCGCGATCGGCGCCACATTATGGGCGCGCCGATAGATCGGTTCGATCGTGAGCCCATCATAGGTCTTGCTCTCCAGCTTTTCGAACGGCGCGCCCTTCAGGACACCGTCGACCAGCTTGCGCCAATCGTCGTAAGTGGCGGGCGTAAAGTCCGCGGCCAGGGAGAATTCGTCAGGGGATGTCATTTTTTCGCAGCCGTCATTGGGCACCGAAATTGCCACGCCCGCGCCGTCAAGCCAAACGGTGTTTTGAGCTCAAAGGAGGTCCGGAAGGCGTTCGATTCCTTCGGTGGACAGCCCGGCCAGCGCCGAAGCAACGCTGCGGCCGCCGATCACGCGTTCCGGCGATATCTCGGCGAGCGGCACCAGCACAAAGGCCCGTTCGAACAAACGAGGGTGGGGCAGGGTCAGTTCCGGCTTTTGCATCGACACGTCGTCATAAGCGATCAAATCGAGGTCGAGCGTACGCGGCCCCCAACGCCGTTCCCTGCCGCGATCGCGGCCGAATTTCGTCTCGACCTTTTGCAGGACGAATAGCAGTGCATGCGGGTCGAGAGGCGTATCGATTTCGATGCAGGCATTGATGAAAGGCGCTTGCGCAACGTCGCCCCAGGGCGGGGTGGTATAGTCGGACGAGCGCGCCAACAGCGCTGCCTGCGTCATGCCGCAGATATTGGCGATCGCCTTCCGGAACGTGGCGCGGACGTCGCCGACATTGCCGCCGAGTGCGATCAGGGCATGCGCCATCAAACCTTCCGATTGCGGATCAGAACCACGCCGACGTCTTCGAAGATCGCCGCGATCGGCGCATGCGGCTTGTGGACGGTAACCTTCACGGCGCTCACCTTCGGAAACGCCGCCAGCACCGCATCGGCGACAGCGCCTGCCGCGCGTTCCAGCAATTTGTAATTGGTATCCTTGAAGGCTGCGGTCGCAGTTGCGACCACGTTGGAATAGGAGACAGTGTCAGCCAGTCGGTCCGTGCGCGAGGACTCCGAAAGATCGGCGGAGAGTTCGAGGTCGATAACGAAACGCTGTCCGACTTCGGTTTCATGATCCATGACGCCGTGGCGGGCGTGGATGACGAGGCCGGTGATGAAGATCGTGTCGCTCATTCCCTGTCCCAAATCGCTTTAGCTACGCGCAAGGCCTGCACAGTCTCCGAGACGTCATGGGCCCGGATGATTTTCACGCCGGCTTTCGCCGCGATCAGATGCGCGGCAATCGAACCGCCGAGGCGTTGGTCGGGCTCGGATGGCGAGAGCGTCGCAATAAAGCGCTTGCGTGACGCTCCGACCAACAGCGGCAGCCCAAAGGTGTCGAATTGGCTCAGGCGGGCCAGCACCGTGATGCTTTGTTCCTGCGTCTTGCCAAAGCCAATGCCGGGATCGAGCGCGATGTTTTCCGGCGCAATGCCGGCTTGCGCGGCGATCTCAAGCGAGCGCGAAAAGAACTCGGCGATATCCCCCATGATGTCGATGGTCGGATCGGCGCGGTCGCGGTTGTGCATGATCACGACCGGGCAATGCCGCTCGGCGATCAACCGGGCCATGTCCGTATCGCCCTGCAGGCCCCAGACATCATTGGCGATGGCAGCTCCGCTATCGAGCGCCCAGGCGACGACAACCGGTTTCATGCTGTCGATCGAGACGGGAGTTCCGAGCGCGACGACGTCGGCTAGGATCGGGTGCAGGCGGCGTATCTCCTCGTCGGCGGAGATCGGCTGCGCGCCATAGGGCCGGGTCGATTCAGCGCCGATGTCGATCATGTCGGCGCCCTCTGTCACCATGCGCCGAGCCTGAGCCAGCGCGTTCTCCGGCGCGAGGAAGCGTCCGCCGTCCGAGAAGGAGTCGGGCGTGATGTTCAAGACCCCCATCACCAGCGGGTACGGTCGGGACAGCCGTTCCGGCCAGGTCCGGCGCTCTGTCCGACGATCCACCGCGGCGGCCGGGGGGACGGTCCCGGGCGAAGTCGCGCTCATGCGGTGGCTTTGCGCGGTCGAGGCGGGGGAGTCAAGGGATCGCGTAGGCTCCGGCGGCCTGCCGATCACGCCCAGGACAAGGAGTCAGTATGTGATCTTGGGTTGAAGCTTGCGCGCCTTCGCAATCAGCTGCTCGACCGACTTTTCGGAAGGCATGACACGAACCAGTTTGCGCCTGATATTCACTTCTTTCATGTTCTGCGCCAGGCGCGACGGGTTTCGCAGCGCCAGTTCGCGCACCGTCGGCACGCCGGCGGCGCGGACCAATCCGACCTTGGCCTTGCCCATGCCGGGAATCCGCATGTAGTCCGAGAAATTGGCCCATTCGAGCAATTGCTGTTCGCTGATGCCGGTCTTCGACGCAAGCATCTTGCGTCCCTTCACCGTGCTGGCCGCCTCTAGCAGGCGGTCGGTGGTGCGGATGCCCAGCGATTTCAGTTTGGCGGCTGCGAAGGACGAAAGGCCATGAATCTCGGAGATTGGATATGTCATGATTTTTCGGCTGGAAATGTGCTTCAGGCAAATTGGCTGAGGCCGGGGGTCCCCGCGATGATCGCGCCCATCTGATCCTCCCCGATTTTGTCTCGGCCAAACCGGAAAAGTTCTCGCGCGATATTTTGAATGTCGCTGACGCCAAGTCCCAGCGCCATCAGCCGGGTGCCGACAGCCATCAGGCCGCCGCCCATCAGTTTTGCGAGGCCGCCATTGTTCTCGGAAGCAGTGATTGCAGCTTCTGCTCCTGGAATCCTGTCGATCAAGGCCTGGACCTTATCGGAAGGACCTTCGTTGCGAAGGTAACCCAGAATAATGCCGATGGTTTTTTCGGCCACGGTGTCTTCGATACCGGCCTTGGAGGCCAGCCACGCCGTCAGCTCGTCCATTGCGCCCCGTCCTCGGCCGGCTTGTTTCGCCGGGCCCCCTGCTTGCGATTTATCTTGAGCTCCCGCGAGAGGAATTACAAGCGACCAGCGCGCGTGCGCGTGTGAATCGATCCGCAGGTGTTGCACCAATGCAAGGGCAGGTGTCCATTTTGCACTTTTGCCGAGAAGTTTTGTTGAAAATAGGATGGAGCGCAGCAGCAAATCGGACCGAAAGCGCGCCGAATGGAATGCGTTTCCATCCTTCGTTCCTTCGTCGAAGGTTTCAATCGGCTCGCAACATGCAATATAAGTGTAGGCTTGATAAGTGTGGGCTTGGACTGCGCCTTAAGGTGCAGAAGAGGCGAAAGTGATGGCAACGTCAGAAAATCAGACCGCCGACACGGCCGAGAAGATTTTTATCGGCAAGGGCGAGCAGCCCGCCTGGCTGACGCTTCCGCTCGCGAACCGGCACGGGCTCGTGACAGGCGCGACCGGGACCGGCAAGACCGTCTCGTTGCAGGTGATGGCCGAAGGATTTGCGCGCGCCGGCGTTCCCGTGTTCGCGGCCGATATCAAGGGAGACCTGTCCGGCATCTCGGAAGTCGGTGTGCCTGCGGACTTTATCGTCAAGCGGGCCGCCGATATGGGGCTTTCGTTCCAGGTGGATCAGTTCTCCACCGTGTTCTGGGATGTGTTTGGCGAGCAGGGACATCCGGTGCGCGCCACTGTCTCGGAGATGGGCCCGCTTTTGCTGTCGCGCATGATGGATCTCAACGACGTTCAGGAGGGCGTGCTAAACATCGCTTTCCGCGTTGCGGACGAGCAGGGACTATTACTCCTCGACATGAAGGATCTGCGGGCGATCCTGTCTTTCATCGCCGAGCATGCCGGCGAGCTGACGACCCAGTATGGAAATGTCTCGAAGCAGACTGTTGGAACCATTCAGCGTCAGCTTCTGGTGCTGGAAAACCAGGGCGGTGACAAGTTTTTCGGCGAGCCGGCGCTCGATCTGAAAGACTTCATGCGCACCGACCGTGACGGCCGTGGCATGGTCAACATCCTGGTTGCCGACAAGCTCATGCAAAGCCCGCGATTATACGCGACCTTCCTGTTGTGGATGCTATCGGAACTGTTCGAGCAACTCCCCGAGGTCGGCGATCCTCCCAAGCCGAAGCTCGTCTTTTTCTTTGATGAAGCTCACCTGTTGTTCAATGACGCGCCAAAGGCGCTGATGGAAAAGATCGAGCAGGTGGTGCGGCTGATCCGTTCCAAGGGCGTCGGCGTTTATTTTGTGACACAAAACCCGATCGATGTTCCCGACAAGGTGCTCGCTCAATTGGGCAACCGCGTGCAGCATGCGCTCCGTGCCTTCACGCCGCGCGACCAAAAAGCCGTGGCGGCTGCAGCCGAAACCTTCCGTCCCAATCCGAAGCTCGATACCGCGCAAGTGATCACTCAGCTCGGCAAAGGCGAGGCCCTGGTGTCCTTTCTGGAAGGTAACGGTATTCCGGCCGTGGTGGAGCGCGTCATGGTGCGACCTCCGACCGCGCGCATCGGACCGATTACGCCGGAGGAGCGCAAATCCATCATCGACAACAGTCCGGTGAAAGGCAAATACGATACCGCGATCGATTCCGAATCCGCTTATGAGGTTTTGCAGAAGCGGGTGGGGGGCGCGGGCGGCGGAGGTGGCGGACTTCTTGGACAGGTCGGCGGCATCGTGGGCGCGATCTTCGGCACCAACACGCCGCGCGGCAGATTGTCGACCGGCCAATTGATTGCGCGCAACGTCACGCGGTCGGTGACCAACAAGGTCGTTGGCGGCGCGGTCGCCGATCTCGGCAAATCCGTCGGCGGCTCGATCGGCGGTTCGATCGGCCGCTCCATCGTGCGCGGCGCGCTCGGCGGATTGCTGCGCCGGTAACAGCCAACACGGCCTGATCCTTTTCAACTTCAGAAAGTGAGGCGTTTTGAGACTTCCGTCGTTGCGAGCGCCGCTCGATATCCTTTTCCTGGTCTGCTGCGTCGTGCTGACCGCCGACGTCCTCGGTCCCGAGATATTCGGCCACGGAAAGACCAAGGATTACCCGCTGTGGTTCTGGGCCGGCCAGCAGGTCCTGCACGGGGGCGATCTCTATCCGCACGACCCGCACACGACGTTTGCTTTTCTGTATCCGCCGCCGGCGGCAATCCTGCTCGCCATCCCCGCATTCTTCGGCAAAATCCCGCTCTATCTCCTTCTGTCGTTGCTGAACGTCATTGCATGGTGGATGACGGCACAGCTTTCGAATGCGATGACCGGCGACGGCAAGACCGTATCCCCCTGGCTGGCGGCGTTGCCGTCGATCGCCATGATCTCATTCACCTTCGACATGTTCGATCTCGGCCAGCCCAATCTGGTCCTGCTCGCCATCATGCTGTGGGGGTTCTGGCTGGTACAACATGACCGTCCCTGGAGTTCCGGAATCCTGTTTGCGCTTGCGACGGCGATCAAGGTTTTTCCGGTGGCCGTGCTTCCTTATCTGGTGTGGCGGCGGCAATGGGCGTCGGTCGCAAGCACGATCGTGTTTCTCGCCGTTTTTCTGATCGCCATTCCGGCCCCGATCCGCGGCTTCGAGCACAACATGTCCGAGCTGAAGACCTGGTATCAGGGAATGGTCGGATCGAGTTCGGAAGCAGGGTTCGGCCAGCGCGAGGATCAGAACTGGTCGTGGATGAACCAGTCCCTGATCTCGTTGACGCATCGCCTGACGCGCCCCGTGGACTACAACCAGGACAACCCGAACAACGCGCCGGCTTACATGAATTTGCTCAACCTCGACTTCAAGACAGCGAATTGGGTCGTGTTGGGGATCTCGGCTCTCATTGGCCTCGGCTTCATTGCGGTGATGCCGCGGGCCTCGCGCAGGACGCCGCGTTCGGACGCCGAGGAACTCGGCATCCTGTTCTGCCTGATGACCGTCGCATCGCCGCTCGCGCGACAATATTACTTCATCTGGCTGTTCTTCCCGCTCACGGTCCTGCTCCACCGGGCGGCCTACGATCCGCGTGATGTCGCGCGCAGGGCAACATGGATCGTATTGGCGATGTCTGCCGTGCTGGTCTGCCTCTCGCTTCCGGTTTTTCCGCACGAAGTTCAGGCGTTCGGAAACAACTTCCTCGCCACTGCCCTGATCGCGGCAGCGCTTGCCTGGTATCTGCTGCATACAATCGAAGATAAGCCGGGTTCCGTGGCTGGCTCCTTGTCCACATCTACCATAGAGTAAAGTCAGAACAGTCCTGCTCACGAAGGAAGATCGGAAATGTCCGACGCCGCCCAGCTTCAAAAAGTCCTTGATCGCATCGATGCCGATTTCGAAAACAGTCTGACGCGGCTGTTTACACTTCTACGCATCAAGTCGATTTCCGCCGATCCGGCCTTTGCCGCCGATTGCAAAGCGGCCGCCGATCATCTCGCGAAAGACATCGCGACGCTGGGATTGAGCGCCGAGGTGCGGCCGACCGACGGACATCCGGCCGTCGTCGCCAGATCCAGCGGCATATCAACCAACGGGCGGCCGCACGCGCTGTTCTATGGCCACTACGACGTGCAGCCCGTCGATCCGTCGAATCTCTGGCATCGCCCGCCATTCGAACCGGTCGTCGCCGATCACGCGGACGGACGGAAAATCATCGTTGGACGCGGCGCGGAAGACGACAAGGGACAGCTGATGACCTTCGTCGAGGCATGCCGCGCCTGGAAGTCGGTGACGGGATCGTTGCCGATCGATCTGACGATCGTGATCGAAGGCGAGGAGGAGGTCGGCTCGAAAAACTTCGTGCCGTTCCTCGAAAAGAACAAGGCGGACCTCAAGGCAGACTATGCGCTCGTTTGCGATACCGGCATGTGGGATCCAAACACGCCGGCGATCACGACGTCGCTGCGCGGCCTCGTCTATGAGGAGGTGAAGATCAAGGCCGCGAACCGCGATCTGCACTCCGGCATTTTTGGCGGCGGCGCGCAAAACCCGATCCGGGTGCTGACCCGCATTCTCGGCGGCATTTTCGACGACGACGGCCGCATCACGATCCCTGGCTTCTATGACGGCGTCAAGGATGTGCCGGCGGACGTTCTGGAGCAGTGGAAGAAACTCGACCTGACGGCGGAAAAATTTCTCAAACCCATCGGGCTGTCGATCCCGGCCGGCGAGAAGGGACGTCTGTTGATCGAGCAAGTCTCTTCGCGCCCGACCTGCGACGTCAACGGCATCGTCGGCGGCTATATCGGCGAGGGCTCGAAGACCGTGATTCCGGCGGAGGCTTCCGCCAAGGTCTCGTTCCGCCTTGTGGAGGGACAGGATCCCAACAAGATCCGCAATGCGTTTCGCGATTACGTCACGGCGCGCTTGCCCGGCGATTGCCGCGCGGAATTCACCGACCATTCCAACGCACCTGCCGTTGCGCTTGACTGGAACATGAAGCCGCTCGCGGCGGCCCGGCGCGCGCTGGCCGAGGAGTGGGGCAAGGACGCCGTCTTGATGGGATCGGGCGCCTCAATCCCGATCGTTGCCGACTTCAAGCGCACGCTCGGCCTTGACTCGCTGCTGGTGGGCTTTGCGCTCGACGACGACAATATTCACTCGCCGAACGAGAAATACGACCTGCGAAGCTTCCACAAGGGCATTCGCTCCTGGGCGAGAATTCTCGCAGCATTGGCGGGGTAGGGCCTACTGCTTCGGCTGATCCGTTTCGCCTGCTTCCCGACGCATCGCCTCGGCGGCCTCCGGATGGCGCCGATAGTAATCGCACGCCCCGGGCTTGGCGGCGCGCTCCATGCCCTCCTGCTTCGCGGCCTCGACGAGCTCCTGATCTTCCTTCAAATCAAGGACCGCCTGGTCTCTGATGGCGGCAAGATCGCGATCCCTGCGGGCAATTCGGGCGCCGGCATTATCAGGCAGAATCTTGCAGCCGACGGCAAAGTAGATGTCCTTCACCTGGCCCAAGAGCTTTGCCCGGCGTTCCAGATATGTCTGCTTCAGTTTCGCGGTCAGGGTTGACTTGGGTGGATCGGCCTGCTGGGCCGTTGCTCCTGGCAAGACCGCTGCGAGTGCAACGACGATGGCTACGACACGGATGATCTTTTTCATGATGTCCCCCAAAGGCACGGCGGCATCTGATCGCAACGAAATAGGGCCTGCAAGACGCAGTGCAATATGGGAAGCGTACCGCCCACGTAAAAACGCCGCCCGGGATTGGGCGGCGTTTAATTCAACGTGCAGAGGTATATGGAAACACTCTACATCCGATCGGCTGATTTTTCAATTCCTGTAGCTCGGATCCAACCGATCGAGTTTGCGGAGTAGCGGCGGCCACACCAGTGTGGTCGAGCGCAGTTCCGCCCGTTCGGGATTGTCGAGCAGTTGGGTGTTCTTGTCGATCACATCAGGATCGACCGGGTAGGCGGTCGGTCCCAGCATTCGGGTGCGGACCTGCATGGTGCAGGCCCGTTCGAGATGGAACATGCGCTCGAAGGCTGACGCCACCGAGCGGCCGACGGTCAGCGTCCCATGGTTACGCAACAGCATGTGGTTCTTGCTGCCGAGGTCGCGTTGCAGGCGCGGGCGCTCGTCATGATCGAGCGCGATGCCTTCATAGTCGTGATAGGCGAGATCGAAGGTGACAAGCTGGGCGGTTTGATTGAGCGGCAGCAAGCCCTCTGCGGAGGTGGCGACAGCGGTGCCGTCGGGCGTGTGCAGATGGATCACGCAGCCGGCATCCTCGCGGACCTCGTGGATCGCCGAGTGGATCGTGAATCCGGCCGGGTTGATGTTGTACTGGCTTTCGGTCAGCAGGTTGCCGTCAAGATCGACCTTGACCAGGCTCGATGCGGTGATCTCGTCGAACATCAGTCCATAGGGATTGATGAGAAAATGATGTTCCCCACCGGGGACGCGCGCGGAGATGTGGGTATCGACCAGATCGTCCCAGCCATAATAGGCGATCAGGCGGTAGCAGGCGGCGAGATTGACGCGCTGCTCCCACTCTGCATCCGTCATTCCTGACGGCATTTCCTTCAACTGGGCTTCCGCTGGCGACATCGCGCCTTCTCCTGTGATGACCGAATTGTTCGAATACCTAGTCCTGCGTTCGGCCTGCGACAAGGCGCGCGACGGAAACGACAGTTATGTCTTTTGGCGGCGAGTCCTTGCGCATTACGGCGGCGGCGTCGACAACAGGCTCGAAATACTGCGCCCGCGGATGTCGTAGACGCGGGCAAACACGACGTCGTCGCGTTTGATTTCGACCAGCACCGGTGCAGTCAGGCCCTTGCAGTAGAATTCGCCAAGCGTCATCGCGAAGTCGGCGCCATGACTGTCTCCCGTGATGGTGAAGTCGGGCCCTAAAGCGACCTGGGCGCCACGATGCGGACCGCACACCGCGACTTTCCATTTGTGCCCTTGCGCTGGAGTTTCATGCTTTTCCTCGAGCTGCTCGCGCAGGCCGTCGGAGGCCTGTTTGAACGCAAGTCCCCAGTAATCGAGCATGTAGCGGTCGTCGGCGCCGCGCACAGTGCCGGCGATGTGGTTGAAATGGGTGTACTGATAGGGATGCAGGCGGATCATTTCGCCCAGCGGCAGCATCAGGCCGAACGCGAAAATAGCCAGCGCAGCGGGTTGCCAGCTGCGATGATTTTTGCGCAGCCATTCCATGCCGCGCGCGAAGGCGACACCTGCGAGCACCGTCATCGGCGGAATGACGAAGATGAAATGGCGGATGCCGTTATAGAGCGCCGGACGCTTGAGGATGGCGATTGCGATCGGCAACAACGCCGCCAGCGCCAACATCAGCAGAATGGTCTTGCGGCGCGCGGGCACGTCGCTCCGGGTTAGGGCCAGAACTGTCCCGCCGACACCTGCGATCGTCAGTGCCAGCAAGACTTCCGGAAGCTGCAATGCGAACAGCGTCGGGAGGTACGACCACGGCATGTCGGGAACCGAAAAGATCGCGCCGTCGAACATCTCCTTCCATGGCTTTTCGAAGAATTGCGAGAAATAGGTCGCGGCCAGGAAGGGATGATCGGGCTCGATGATCGACCACGGCCAGATCAATCCCATCACGAGGTAGCCGAGGATCAGGCCGGGCAGCAGCGCATACGACATCCGAACAAACCGTCGTGCCGTTTCCCGTGCCCCGTGGGTGCGGATTTCCTCGATCAGCATCGGGATGAAGCCGATCAACGCGTAAAGCAACGCCATGCAGCCGAGGATGCGTGAGCCGACCGAAAGGCCGGTGCCGAGGCCGACGATGAGGACGGTGCGTGGCGAGGGATGCGGATATTCTTCGGCAAGACGCACCAGACCGAGCATCAGGATCACCATAGCTACAGCAAACGGCGCATCCTTCGGGTTCATGAACATATGGCCGTAGAACGTCGGACACAGCGCCAGAAGCAGCAGCGCTGCTAGTCCGGCGAGTGGACCGCCGACGCGACGGCCCAGCCGCCAGGTCATGGCGAGACCAATGACGCCGACGATGGCGCCGACAAGCCGCCGCGTCTCAAACAGTTCGAGCGGGATCACCTTGTGCAGCAACGCCGCGGCCATGTCGAAGCCGCCGCCGTACATGTAAAGATTGACGAACGATAATGCGCCCGTGTCCCTGAATCCGGAGCCGTACATCTTCAGCAACAGATCGGCATATTCGGCGTGGGTGTAGTCGTCCCAGCCGAGGCCGTAGTCGCGAAAAGTGAAAGCGGCGACCACTCCGACCGCAACCAACACCAGCTTTGCGGCGTCGTCGCAAGTTCGCTCCATCGAGCGCCGGAGAGGCGTTTCGAGAGCGGAGGTCGTGATTGATGTCATCGCTATTGGTAACCCGGTGTCCTCTTGGCCCAGCTAGCGCCTAGTGGGCCTCATCCCCGGCATCCATATAGCGCAGTTCCACTGCCAAGTAATTGGCAATTGTGGCGTAATTCCCCTACTGCGGCGCAACGAAACGGCGGATTTGGCCCTTAACCATGGTTCCAATGACCGGCAGGTCTCGGAATTACCTAGTTAATTGCCGGTTGGCGAGGCACGCAATATGACGGTATCGTGGCATCGGGGGACTGTAGGGGGGCTTGCGCGGGTGGCGGAGCGCGGCCCAGGGGTAAATTTGATGACGATTGGAATGTTGGTCGCCGGGATTGGCTGCCTGCTGGCAGGCCTCCTTGCGATCGGTTTCGGGATCCCCATCAACGAGTTCGGTCTTGGCAACACGTTGATACTTGCCGGCTCAGTGGCGGCTTGCTCCGGATTGATCATTCTGAGCTTGTGGATTGCCGTCAGGGAACTGAAAGGCATCGCCAGCCAGCTTGGGTCGAGCCCGGCGCTCGACGTGAAGCGCAGCGGATCACAGCCCGTCGCGTTACCGCGTCCGGCCGCCGCCGAGAGCGATATTGCTGCCTCGCATGCCGATCCGACGGGCGCCGAGCAACAAGCAGGTCAGCCTCCGCCACTGGCAGCGTCAGCTCCCTGGGTCGACGAGGCGGCGGTCCGCGATCGGTCCCGCCAGGACGCGCCATCACCGCCTGAGGGGCAGCCGAAGCCACGGCGCAATTTGATGTTTTCATCGACATCGCGCCGCGAGCGCGAACGGGCCGAAGCGCGTGCCGGCGATGCACCTGTCGCCGAGCCCCGCCCGGGGGCGGCCGACGCGCCCGCCGTGGAGGCGAATGAAGTTCCGCCCGCAAGCTTCGACGACGCCTGGCCGAAATCGGCGCGGGCGCGGCCTGCAGAAGGTCAGCCGCAACGCCGGCCACCGCGCACGCCGCCGACGTTCGGCGAACCCGGCGCGACCCGCCAGCCTCCGGCCGCCGAAAATCAACCGCAGGTTACCGTCCTCAAATCGGGCGTCGTCGATGGGATGGCTTATTCATTGTATTCCGATGGCTCGATCGAGGCACAGATGCCGGAAGGCATGATGCGCTTTGCCTCGATTGACGAACTGCGCGCGCACCTCGACCAGCGGCCGTGAAAATTGGATTGCCGTTCTTGTCTCTGCCCAAATACTCTGCACAAGTACTCTGCACAACTAATCCGCTCATATCCAAAAAGCGCTGACGCGTCGTGAATCAACAGGGTTACGGCTTGCAGGATGAAACTCTTGAGAAGGTCTTGGCCATGACCGACACCACCGGCAAGAATTTCATCGATCTGACCGCGAACATCGTCTCGGCCTATCTCAGCAACAATCCGACGCCGGCATCGGAAATTCCGGGCCTGATCAACCAGATTCATGCGGCGTTGGTGCGCGTTTCAACGGGCAGACCCGAAGCCCCGTCGGAACCCGCAAAGCCAGCGGTCTCCGTCAAGAAGTCCATGAAGCCGGACTATCTCGTGTGTCTTGAAGACGGCAAACGCTTCAAGTCGTTAAAGCGGCACCTGCGCTCCCAATACAACATGACGCCGGAACAATATCGGGAAAAATGGGGTTTGCCGGCGGACTATCCGATGGTCGCGCCCAATTATGCGGTCGCCCGCTCGCAACTCGCCAAGAAGATGGGGCTTGGGCAGCAACGCCGCCGGCGGAAGTAGTAACTTACGAAGCCGTGGCTAATGTTTCACGCGCATCGGTACGGATGCGTTCGACCATCGCGCGCAGGCCGTTGGAACGTTGCGGCGTGAGATGCTCGCGGAATCCGAACTCGTCGAATATGGCGATAGCGTCGGTGGCGAGAATTTTTTGCGGCGTCTGACCGGAGTAAAGCATCAACAGGATCGCAACCAATCCGCGCACGATATGAGCGTCGCTGTCGCCAATATATTTCAGCAGAGCCTCGCCCGCATCATTGCGTCCAAGCTTCTTCGACAGCCAGACCTGGCTAACGCAACCCTGCACCTTGTTGGCGGCCGAATGTTCTGCTTCCGGCATCGGCTCGAGCGTCCGGCCGAGCTCGATGACATACCGGTAGCGGTCGTCCCAATCTTCCAGCAGTTCGAAATTTTCTCGGATTTCGTCAATCGTCATGATCGTGCTCAACCTTCAGCCACCTATATAAAGGGCAAGGCGGCTGAAAGCGATATCGTTCCGGACCGGAATTATTGCCGTTTTTCGAGGCGATTACGGCGACGGCGGCGGAGCGCCTTGCCAGTCGATCTGCATATCGTCCTGCGTCAGCGTGTCATGGGCGACGTCGGGAGCCTCCATGCCGCTGATCGACCCGGTGTGGTCCGGCGCGCGCTTGTCGGTTTTTTCAGACTTGTCGGATTTGTCAGACTTGTCGGATTTTTCGGGTTTGTCGGTGATGATCTGATACAGCTTGCGCGCGCCGCCCTGGGCGCGCTGGCCGATCACGGTTGCGGCCTGGCCGCCAACCTCACATGCCGTCGGCTGACGTTTGCAGAACTGTCCCATGTCGGAGAGCGCAGCCGTTGCAGCCGAGACCGCTTCGGACGCATTGATTTGGGGCGCCTTGTCGTTCTCCGGAGTTTTGTCTCGCGGCAACAGAACGAGCACGAGCCCGATCCAAAACGCCAAGCGAAGCAGAAAAAACATTTGCTACTCCGGCTGCCTTTCTTGTTCCGCCGTTTTTTCGATCCCTAACAGTCGTCGATAAATCGCAAGTGTTTGCTTTGAAGTTAAATCGCGAAAAATTCGCGAAAAATGCGTTTGGTTTGATTCGGCGTAAATTTTTGATTGATGCCGATTCCAGGCGTGGGCAGGCCATCCACACTTTCGAAACCATACCGAAAAGCTTCCGGAAACCCGCTATTCACCATCTGCGTTGATTGAGGCCCGCATCCGTCTCCGAAAGTGCGTGGAGATGCGCTCTCGGGCGGCAATGCGGGCCGCCTTAGCGTTCATTTAATGTCGCTCTGACAGGTTGCGACAACGACAAGGGGGGTGTTCCCGGGCGTCTGTTCGACGCACAGGCCGAAGCCAAAGCTGTGACAGTTCTGAGTACCATTCGCGATTGCCTTGATGCGCTGCTGCACCCGTCGGCACAACACGACGTGCTGATGCGCGCGCGCCATCGCGCTTTCATCGCTCCGCGGCTCTTGGGAAGCCTCACGGCATTTGCCGCATTTCCAGTCTACCTCGCCATGCACGGCGCGCCGACCCTGCTTGGGGTTGCGGCCTTCGCCTGGCTGATTGCGCCCATCGTGCTGTCCTGGTTCCTGTCGCGAACCGGTCGTTACGAAGAGGCCTGTTTCCTTTCGTCCCTGGTGTTCGCCGGCCTGATCATGATGCTGGCATCGAGCACCGGCGGCATCGGATCGTTCGCGGCAATCTGGCTGGTGGTCGTGCCGGTGGAAGCTGCACTGTCGGCATCGCGCCGGGTGGTTGCGTTTGCTTCAGCGGTCGCTTTGATCTGTGTCTCCCTGCTGATCGCGCTTGGTCATTTTCAACTGCTGCCGGTCGACGATGTCGACCTGGATACGCGCGCGATCCTGACGGCCTTCGGCGTGGCCGCGGCAACGCTCTATGCTGCTGGTCTTGCGTTTGGCACCGAATTGCTTGCACGCACCAGTGCCTCGCTGCTTTATGTCGAGGAAGACCGTTATCGCCTGCTCGCGCATAATATGAGCGACGTGATTTCCCGCCATCAGCGTAACGGCGCCGTGCGCTTCATATCGCCGGCAGTGGAAGCGCTGCTGGGAACGCCGGCCTCGCGCCTTTTGGGCTACGGCCTGTTCGATCGCGTCCACGTCGCCGACCGCCCGGCCTATCTGACCGCGCTTTCGGATGCGGCGCGTGGCGGCGAGGTGCAAAGTGTCGAGTTCCGCCTCAAGCGCGATGTCAGCCGCGGCCGCGATGGTACGCAGGCCGGCCAGGTCAATTTCATCTGGGTGGAGATGCGTTGCCGGCCGCTCGAAACGGTGTTTTCAAAATCTTCGGAGGCCGAGGTGGTCGCGGTGATGCGCGACGTCACCGAGCGCAAGAACCAGGAACACGCGCTGGATCTGGCGCGGTCCGCGGCGGAGCAGGCGGATGCTTCGAAGACCCGCTTCCTTGCCACAATGAGCCATGAACTGCGCACGCCGCTCAATGCCATCATCGGCTTCTCCGAGATGATCATGCAGGAAGACGCGTTGATGCTGGATGCCGCGCGCCGCAAGGAATATGCCCAGCTCATCAATGATTCAGGTCAGCACCTGTTGTCGGTCGTCAACGGCATTCTCGATATATCGAAGATGGAGTCCGGCAATTTCGAACTGATGCCGGAGCCATTCGCGCCGCGCGAAGCGTTGATCAATTGTTGCAATCTTCTCGCTTTGAAGGCGCGCGAAAGCGGCATCGATCTCGTCACCCGCGCAGCCGAAGATCTGCCGATCATGATCGGCGATCCCCGCGCATTCAAGCAGATCGTGCTCAACCTCGTCTCCAACGCCGTCAAGTTCACCGAACGCGGCGGCACCGTGACGGTCTCTGCCATTATCGAAGGCGCGCGGCTCGTGGTGCGTATCGCCGACACCGGCGTCGGCATTGCCGCCGATGACCTCAAGCGGATCGGCAACCCGTTCTTCCAGGCTGGCAAGACCTATCAGCGCCGGCACGAAGGCACGGGCCTTGGACTGTCGATCGTAAAGAGCCTCGTGGCGATGCATGGCGGCGACATGACCGTGCAGAGCAAGGTCGACGAAGGCACCACCGTGACCGTTGCGCTGCCGCTGACGCCACAAATTGCGCAACCTTCAAGCAATATTACAACGCTCGCTCCGCCGTCGCGTCCCGCCGTGCCCGAGCAGGCCCCTCAGGTGAAGAAAAGTGCCTAGGAAATCGATCATCGACGATGAAATGCCGCGCCGCCGCCGCTCCCGAGCCGCCGCGATCCAGGAGGATTCCGAGCGCGGCCTTGCGATGCGTATTTTTCTGCATAGCCCGAAAGACGTGATTGCCGGCGCGCTCGCTTTGATCGCCGTCTGCGCCATCATCATCAATGCGCTGTTCATGCAGGCCGGGCGTCATCCCGCGCCGATGTTTGGCACGGTGACCGTCATGCCTGCGGTGGCATCGCTGCCCGCCGGTCATTCGCCGCGACGGCAGGCCGAGGCGGACGTTCCGCTGCCTGAAGCGAGGCCGGTGGACGCCAGGGCCGCAGATCCGAAAGCCGCCGATCCCCTGACCAGCCTCGTCAAGACGACCAGCTCGGTGCAACCGGCGACGGCGAATATTCCGCGCCCGCCGCTTACGGTGCCGCTATCGAGCCACGTCGACAGCGCGTCTGTCTCAGGGGCGCATCGCGTTGCCGCCGTGCAACGCGCGCTGACCGAATATGGCTATGGGCAATTGAAGCCGACGGGCGTTGTCGGGGCTGACACCCAGGCTGCGATCGAGCGATTCGAACGGAAACGAAAGCTCCCGGTCACGGGGCAGGTGTCCGATCGCCTGGTGCGTGAGCTTGCTTCCACGATCGGCCATCCGGTCGAATAGGGGCGCCTCAATTTACGTTGCTGCGTGCGATGGCGCCGTCCGGAGGATGCGTGCACGCGCACCGATCGCAACAGTTATGACGACGGCCGTCCCATAGATCAAAATCCGTCCATCGATCGTCTCGCCAAGGAACCATGACGAGGCGGCAAGGGTGAAGAAAAGCTGGAACAGCTGCATTTGGCTGACACGCGCGATGCCGCCGAGCGCGAGCCCATAATACCAGGCAAAGAAGCCGGTCAATTGGCTGACCAGCGTGACATAGGCGAAGCCGGTCCATGCAGAGGCCGCAACATGTTGTTGCGGAAAGCTGACAAACAGGATTGAGGCGATCGCGTTGGCGGGGAGCGCGATCACGAGGCTCCAGCAGATGACCTGCCAGCTGCCGAGCCGTGCCGCAAGCTGTCCGCCTTTGGCATAGCCGCAGGCCGCCGCAACCACGGCGCCGATCAGAGCCGCGTCCGGCAGACTAAGACGCGCGCCCGAGCTCTGCACGATGAAGGCGAGCACGATGGAGGTCGCCGCAGAGCTCGCAAGCCAGAAGCCCGCGCTCGGCCGCTCCCCCGCCAGCACCGCGCCGGCGACCGCGGTCGAAATCGGCAGCAAGCCGACGACGACAGCGCCGTGCGATGCCGGGACGTACATCAGCGCGAGCGTCGTCAGCAGCGGAAATCCGAGCACAATGCCAAGCGATGTCGCGATCAAGCCCGGCCAATCGCCGCGCTGCGGCAGCGGCTGACGGGCGATCAGGAGGATGAGCGCGGCGGCTATTCCCGCGCCGGTCACGCGGCCCAGAAACACGAAGGCGACGCCGAGTGCAGGTACGGCGGCGCGCGTTGCCGGAAGGGTAAGGCTGAAGGCGGCAACGCCCAGCAGTCCCCATAGCAGGCCGCGAAAATCGGGGGATCTCATGTTTCGCCAGATTCTCTTATGGTAGAATTATTCTATCATATGAGAAGATGGGCTGTCCGGCAAGGGATGGGGCCATAGGCCCTCAGCGCAGCCGTGTGCTGTCGATGACGATGAAATACTCGCAGACGCTCGTGCCGAGATTCTCGAAACTGTGGCTCATGTCGCCGCGATAGAACAGGAAATCGCCGGTGTCGAGGACATGGGCCGTGCCACCGAGCGTCACCTTGAGCCGCCCCTTGGTCACATAGAGGTGCTCCTCGACGCCTTCGCGGTGTGACGGGAATGGACCGGTCCTGGCCTTCGCCGGCAATCTGTTGAGGACGAAGTCGACGCCGCGTCCGGAATACATCGGAGAGAGCGAGCGCCGCTCGAAGCCGGTGGTGTCCTCGACAAAGCTGGGCTGGCGCTCGCGGGGAATGTGCAGGACCGGTTCGCGGTGCTTGCCGCCGACGAGTTGCGAGATGCTGAGGTCGAGCGCTTCGGCAAGCTTGCCCAACGTCGACGTCGAGGCCGTGCTGTCACCTCGCTCGATCTTTGAAATGGCCGCGCGGCTTACGCCGCTTTTCGCGGCGAGCTGATCGAGGGTCAATTCGCGTTCGGCGCGTCGTTGCTTCAAGGCATCGCCGAGTTTCGATCGCTGGGCCACGATGGTTTCCGCCTGATTTCGCCACGGTCAACATCACCGATCGGCATTCGTCTTTCAAGTGACCGCCCGCGGACCACTAGCATCGCGCCATCGACTGGCCTATCGTCATTTCATGCGATTGAAATCAAGTATATGGGTCGCGGCCTATTTGCGCCGTTGCCAGACCGCGGGAGTCTTTGGCGCGGTGCGCCGGCGAGGCGCGGAAGAGGCGGGCGCCGTGTTCGTCAAGGTGGCATTGCTCGACGGCAACGCCATGCTTTACGTGCCGGCGCCGCAGACGGTCTACGACGACTCACGGCCGATCGAGCGGCTGTTCATGCCGACATCGAAGGAGCCGTTGCCCGAACCCTCGGTCGAGGAGCGTCTGCAAAAGGAAATCCGGTTTGATCCGGATGCCTGGATCGTTGAGACCGAAGACCGCTCCGGGCGGCACTTTCTCGACCTGTCGCGCGACTGAGGCGGTTCTTATCAGCGTCCGGAATTCTGCGACGATGCCGTGCGGGGTACGGCAACGCCGTTCGCGGGCGGCGTGCCGGTTCGCGTCTGCACCGCCGCGTTCCGCGCCCGGCTGCGCTCGTCGTCATAAAGCCCTGAACGATACCGTGCGCGCGCCGCCACCATGGTCGAGCCGCGCCACGCCGCCAGAATGATCAGCGCGGACCGTTCTTGCAGTGTGTCATAGAGGCGCGAGAGCCGGTATACCGTGTGAACGGACGTGCCGGTCTCGGGTTTGAGGAACAGCAGGACGCGCTGATAAACCAGGCTCGACATGCCAAGCGCCTTGGCCGCGCACGCGAGCGGCTCGCCGGTCGGATCGTTGACCACTTGCGTTGCGATCTTCCAGGGCAGTATCAGCGTCTCACCGAGCTCGAGCGTGAAATTATCGACGTCGCCAACCCAGGCCGCCATTTCCAGCGCCTCGATCGCACGTTGCGCGCGATAGGCGGGAACACGCGCGGAAGCCTTCAGCGGCGTTTCGGCAAGATTGTGCAGCATCAAGACGCGCTCGGCCGAGGCTGCGCCAAAAAAGAGGTTGCTGATTTCCGCCGCGTCAGCCGGTTGCATCGACAGGTTCGAGGTCATGCGTAATGGGGTTTCGCGGGATGTCGCCGCCACTTCCGGCGCGAGGGTGGCCTCTGACGCTGAGCCAACGGGACGTTCAGCCGCCAGCCGTACGCGCTGATCGGAAGGCGAGGGTTTGAGTCCGAGATGTTTGAGGACCGGCGCGGGTGTTTCCGGATAGAGAGCAAGCCGCGCCCGCACCGCCGCGCGCGTCGCATCGTCGACCTGATCGATCAGGCGCGATGTGAGCTCGACGAATTGGCGGGCTTCTTCCTCGCTGTGCGCATTGGTCTGAACGTAGAGATCGGCGAGGACGCGAAGCAGGGTGGGACGGATATCGACGCCCTCCCGGCGGGAGAGGCTCATCAAACCGTCAAAACCCGAGAACAGCGGACGTGTTGTCATCTTTGGGTACGCGACTGATTTCAAATCTCGCGTCAGCCTACGCCGGTTTGCTTTAACGCCGCGTTAAGGAAAACAATCCGTGAAGCGCTCGCGTGCATTTAGCTGCTATGTCGCTGACGTTCTCAAATCGGTACGGCGAAAGTCGCAGCCGTTAATCCACCGGCGTCACAAATTAAGAAGCCGTTAACCACGTTTTGGTCTTAATGACCGCCGGCGCCGCAAATCGCGTCACAAGCGGCAACCGGAGAGAGTTCGCAAATGGGCACCATCATTGAATTTCCAGCAGATGCGGCGTCACGGCGGCTGGGCTCAACCATGGATGGCGCCTTGCAGGAAGGTAAGGCGACGGTTCTGATCCTTCCCGTCATCCGCATCGAGCGTCAGGCCGAGGAAACCAGCGGAGATCGTGGGCCAGAGGAGGGGACAGCCCCTGGCCGCCGTCGCCGCCGCCGCTAACGCCGGATCTGATATGCCGGGCCCTTCTCATTTGACCCGCACGCGGCGCCAGCCTCACGCTTCCCTCTCGCTTTCGGTTCTTCTTGCAACGGCTCTTCTGCTTGGTGGTTGCTCCGGCGGCGACTTCGGTCGCACCCGTGATGATTTCCGCAACGACGACATGCATCGCTGGCTGGGCGCCGAGGCGACCGGCAGCGTCGGCATCAAGCCATCGCAGTTCCAGCTCACCGACGGCGAAAGGCAGCTTCGCGATCAAGCCTATCCCCTGATCGAACCGCCGCATTCCCGTCCCGCCTGGAAGACGGTGTTTGGCGACTATCAGGTCATCGCATCGCCATGGCGACAGAAGGTCGTCTTCGACCGCACTGCATACGGCCGCGCGCTGATCGACGAGCCGCATCGCTCGGACGCCTCGCGCTATTCGCAACTGATCGATGACGTGCGCGACGACATCACCCGCTTCGAGCCGTTTTATTCGACGGCCGGGCGTGTGCTCGATCTCGATCGGAAACGTAAAGCGAGCCTCGAGCGTGTCTCGCAATTGTCGCCGCGCGAGCGCACTGATGCCGTCGCGCGGATGGAAGAGAACACGCTGATCGTGCAATGGGTCCAGCAATGCCAGGAGCGGCGAATTTCGTCGTACCGCTGGGCGCTGGAACGGCTGGTGGTGCAGGGGCCGGACAACATCGCCGCCGAAGCGGACCGGCTGATCAACGAACTGGCAAGGCTCGCTGCCAATCCGCCCGTTACGATCGAGCCGGTCGCCGGATACACCGTCAACTCGAAAGGCTAAACGCCAATCTCACTCAACGCTTGGCTGGCATCGGTTCGGTCTGCACCTTGCAGCTCGATGCGGCGAGCGTGCCCTGCGCCTGCGCCATCAGGCCGGGCTCCGGCGCCAAGGCCTTGATCACGATCAGTCCGGACAGGCTCGGTGAATCGATGATCAGCCGGTCGGCTGCGGTGACATCCTCGTCTTCGGGCAGCGCCGCGTGCTGGGCTTCCGTCATCAGATCGAGTTCGATGACTTTGCGTCCGGCAGAACGGTCGTTGATGGCATAGTAGGCCAGTTCATTGCGGGTATAGAACGACACTGACGTGTAGGCCTGGCTCACGGGAACGGCGAGTTTGATCGGCCCACCGGACAGGTCGTAGCGACAGACGGCGACGGCAAAAGCAGGATCCATGAACGGCAGGGGTGCGCTGTTCGGATCTGGCTGGGGCAAGGTTGTGACCGCATTCAACTTGGTCATCGGCGCAAGCCGCGAATAGGCGTCCTGTGTCGCGATGCGTGGCAGGGCCAGCACGCTGACCAGATGCACGATGCCGCCGAGGAACAAGCCGGCCAGAATCGTAAATACCAACCGGATCATGGGCAGCTCACGGTCGCAATGGAGGGCATCGGCGCGTCGCGCTGCGTGCGCGTCGCAACGCCAACCGGCGTATCGTAGAGCCGCAGCACCAGCGTGTAGCGCTCTATGCCGCCCGTTGGCAGCCAGTTGCCGGCGCGCGAGCGCGAAGCGACCCGCAGCTCGAACGAGCCATCGGCGCCGCGAATGATTTCCTGGCTGGTGAAGCCGTAGCGCTGCAGCGAATTGGCCACCAGCCGTCCTCTCGCATCGTAGAGCGTCAGCGTCCAGAACCGTGCAGCGGGCGTTATTCCGCTGACCAGCACGTCGCAGCGTCCGTCAAGCGGTTGCTTGCGATCGTCGCGCGTGGCTGAGAACGCAACGCCGTCGCCGGTGCCGACCGGCAGTTCGCCGCTGCGCGCGATGGAGGCACGCGAATACGGATCAACGTCGGCAGTGCCGGTTCTCGGCCGTGCAGTCCAGGCGCCGATGGTCAGCGTGCCGATGTCGGTGCCGCGGGTTGCCGTCGTCCACGTGGCGCCGAGGCCAACGGCAGCGGCCAGTATCAGCGCCAGCAGGGTGACAAGGATAAGTCGCACGTTTAGTTCTTGCGTGGAGCGGTTGGTGCCGCCGTTTCGCCGGGCAATGCCGACGAGGCAAAGCTCTCGTTAAATCCTGCGGAGGTCGAGGACACCGGCTTGGTCGGCTTGGCAGGTCCCTCGGTCGTCTTGGCCGCCTCGTCCAGCATCTTTTCCACGCGTACCAGAATATCCGCGCCGCGCTTGGTGAGGACCGGCGGCGGCTTGATCTCCAGCGTTTTTGCGCCACCGTTGGCCGCCTGAGCCCCAGGCGGCGGGGGCGGCAGTTTCGGGCCCATGCCGACGCCTGCGAGTTCCTTGATTTCGACGCCCTGATGGGCGGCGGTCATGATGTCGTGCCAGGTCTGCGCCGGCAGCGAGCCGCCGGTCATGCGGTTGGTCGGTGAGTAGTCGTCGTTGCCGAACCAGACGGCGCACGTGAAGTTGCCGGTATATCCGACGAACCAGGCGTCGCGGTAGTTGTTGGTCGTGCCGGTTTTGCCGGCGGTCGGAATGCCGTCGAGTGCCGCGCGCCGCGCCGTGCCTTCGCTCACCACGTGGCTCATCATCTCGGCCATGTCGGCCGCAGTGTTGGGCGGGATCGCCTGCTTCGGCTTCGGACCGTCGCGGTCCCAGCGCCAGACCAGATCGCCGGCGCCGGTGCGAACTTCCAGCACCGCGTGAGGCGTGACCGACCTGCCTTTGTTCGGGAAGGTCGCATAGGCGACCGCGTGTTCGAGCACCGTGACTTCGTCGGCACCGATCGGCAGCGAGGGCGTGTCGGGCAGCGGCGCCTTGATGCCGAAGCGGCGCGCGACCTCCACGATCTTGGCGCGACCGACCTTGGCGGGATTCGGCGACTTGCCGCCGAGCGCGATCGACAGCTTCACCGGCACGACATTGATCGAGCGGGTGATCGCCTGCGTCAGCGTCACCGCGCCGGAATAAGAGTGGCCGTAATTCTGTGGACACCAGTTGCCGATGCAGACGGGACCGTCGACCACGATCGACTTCGGCGTGAAGCCGTTCAAAAGGGCGGTGGTGTAGACATACGGCTTGAACGACGAGCCGGGCTGCCGGTAAGCGTCGGTGGCGCGGTTGAACTGGCTTGCGCCATAGTCGCGGCCGCCGACCATGGCGCGGACGCCACCGTCGAGATCGGAGACGACGGTTGCAGCTTGCGTGGCGTGATAGTCGCGGCCGAACTGTCGCAGCTGGTTCTCGATGGCTTCTTCGGCGGCGCGCTGCACATTCATGTCGATCGCGGTGCGGACGACGAACACGCGCTCATTGTAGGATTTCGGGAAGGTGTCGACGAGTTTGCGCATCTCGTCGAAGGCCCAGTCGAGATAGTAGTTCGGCGAGTTCTCATCGCGGCGGTCGACGGCGGTGGCCGGATTGCGGCGTGCGCCGAACACCTGGCCCTCGGTCATGAAGCCGGCATCGACGAGATTGTCGAGCACGACGTTGGCGCGTGCGCGCGCGGCCGGCAGGTTGATGTGCGGCGCATATTTCGTCGGCGCCTTGAAGAGCCCCGCGAGCATCGCGGCTTCCGCAAGGTTGACGTCGCGCGCCGACTTGTTGAAGTAGAAATGCGCCGCGCCGTCGACGCCGAAGGTGCCGCCGCCCATATAGGCGCGATCGAGATAGAGTTTCAGGATTTCGTTCTTGGTGAGCCTCGTCTCCAGCCAGATCGCCAGGAACGCCTCGTTCACCTTGCGCTCGATGGTGCGCTCGTTGGACAGGAACAGGTTCTTGGCGAGCTGTTGCGTGATCGACGAGCCGCCCTGCCGCACGCCGCCGGCTTGCGCATTGGTGACGATCGCGCGCGCCAGGCCCGGGATGTCGATGCCGAAATGGTCGTAGAAGCGGCGGTCTTCCGTCGCCAGCGTGGCCTTGATCAGGACGTCCGGAAAATCTTCCAGCGGGATCGAGTCGTTATGCTTGATGCCGCGGCTGCCGATCGGATTGCCGTAACGATCGAGGAAGGTGACCGCGAGGTCGGACTTCTTCAGCCAGTCCTCGTCGGCGGTCTCGCGGAAGGCGGGCACAGCCAGCATCAATAGCAGGATCAGGCCACCAAGGCCGAGGGTGGCGGCTTCCGACAGCGGCTCGATGAAAACCCAGCGCTTCCAGCGGCCGACATAGAAGCGGTCCATGAACGCCGAATAACGCTCATAGAGCTCGCGTGAGCCTTTGCCGGCCGAGAACAGCGTCGAATCGATGCGCGCGTCCAGATCCAGCATCCGGCGCCGGATCGTCTTCATCCATTCGGCTAAAACGGTGTTGGGCACGAGCAGGCGTTACCTGAAACAGGAATTCCGGTTTCGTTGTCTGACTTGAGGTCGATCACCGTTTGCGGTGCATGGCGCTCAAATCCTGCGGGAATGTTGCGGCAAAGCCAAGGCATATGGCGCCTTGGCCGTCACCAACCTATCTAGCCGAGTAGGCACGATAAACCAATGGCCCGCCTCACATTTCAAGGGGAAGGGATAACGTGGTCCGAACCTCGCGAAGTCCGGTCATCCTGAGCACTTGCGCCGCTCTTGCCGCGGACCTTAGAAGATCGGAAGGCAGCCAAATATCCGAAAAATCGGGATCCCATGACCAAAAAGCCCCAGTCGCCCTCACCACAAGAGGGATTCTTCTGGAAAACCAAGACGTTGGAACAAATGTCGGATGCGGAATGGGAAAGCCTGTGCGATGGCTGCGCCCGTTGCTGCCTGGAAAAGCTCGAGGACGAGGATACGGGCAAGATCTACTTCACTCACATCTCCTGCAAGCTTCTCGATGCAGGCCTTTGCTGCTGCAAGGATTATCAGCATCGTTCCGAACAGGTTCCGGATTGCGTCAGACTGACACCCGCCAACGTCCGCACGCTGAATTGGCTGCCGCCAAGCTGCGGTTATCGCCTGGTGGCGGAAGGCCGCGACCTCTATTGGTGGCACCCGCTGATTTCGGGCGAGCCCAATACGGTGCATGAGGCCGGCGTTTCCGTGCGAGGACGCGTGCAGGGGACCGAGGACGAAGTCCCGGACGAGGATCTCGAGGATCATATTGTGGGGTGGCCGGCGCTGCTGCCGAAGCGCGCGCGGCTGAAGAAGCGCCCGACGCCTTCCCGATAGCGAATTTTGCCCGATAGCGAATTTTTGAACCAAACGGCGTTCGCCGGGCAGCACCCATGCGCCCGACCCGCTGCCGCAACCCCGATTCGTCCCTTAATGAGGGAACATGTTTTGCGGTGAACCGCCCCTTTCCAGCATCACCTTCAGATGAACAAGTTCGAACGTCAGGGCCGTCCCTCGACCGACCAGCCAACATTGTCCGAAAGTCTCGCCAGCGAGCCCACGGTGGTGCCCGCGGACATCCTCGATATCAGCGACGCGGACGCGCCGCCGATCGCGCCTGCGCCGCTCACCCCAAGCGAGGTCCGCACCATCCTGCTGAGCCTGATGCTGACGATGTTCCTGGCCGCGCTCGACCAGACCATCGTTGCGACGGCGCTGCCGACCATTGGCCGGCAGTTCAGGGACGTTTCCAGCCTCTCCTGGGTGATTACCGCCTATCTGTTGGCATCGACCGCGGTCGCGCCGGTCTTCGGCACTTTGAGCGACATCTATGGCCGCCGCGGCATGATCATCACATCGATGAGCCTGTTCGTCGTGGGCTCGATCCTGTGCGCGATCGCCCCCAACATGCCGGTCCTGATTATCGCCCGTGGCCTTCAGGGCTTGGGCGGCGGCGGTATTCTGCCGCTCGTTCAGACCGTCATTGCCGACGTCGTCACGCCGCGTGAGCGCGGCCAGTACCAGGCCTATTTCAGCGGCGTGTGGATGGCCGCCGGCATTGGCGGCCCGATCCTTGGCGGCGTGTTTGCCGAACATCTCCACTGGTCGATGATCTTCTGGATCAACGTGCCGCTTGGATTGACCTCGCTTGCGATGCTGTTGCCGAAGATGGGCCGCATCCCGGTGTTCCACCGGCGCCGCAAGGTCGATTGGCTCGGCGGCGTTCTGCTGATGGCGGCCGCTGTCGTCGTGATGCTGGTATTGACCTGGGGCGGGAACCGTTATGCGTGGCTTTCGCCGGTCATCATGGCGATGATCGGCGCCTCGATCGCGCTCGCGTTCGCCTTTGTGTGGCATGCGTTGCGAGCCGACCAGCCGTTCCTGCCGTTGTCGCTGATGGGCGGAACAGTGGTGCCTTACGCGATGGTTTGCGGCGGCTGCGCCATGGGCGCCATGCTGGGACTGACGGTCTATCTGCCGCTCTATTATGAAGGCGTCTATCATCTCAGCGCGAGCGAGGCGGGCATGGCGCTGATCCCGCTGGCCGCGGTTTCGACCCTTGGCGCGGCAGTCGCCGGCAAGGCTATGGCGCGCTCCAAACACTATAAGCACGTTGCCATCATCGGAACGATCATCGCCGCAGCCACCGCGACAGCGCTCGCGTTGGCGCCGATGCCGCTGTGGCTCCTGCTGGTGCTGCTGTCGATCTTCGCCCTGGGCCTCGGTACAGCCTTTCCGGTCTCCACCGTTTCGTCGCAAAATGCGGTTGCGCGGTCGCAGGTCGGCACCATCACGGGTGCGACCAACTTCTTCCGTGCTCTGATGGCGTCGTTCACGGTCGCGGTCTTCTCGGCCATTTTGCTGACGGCGCTCGGCGGAGACATATCGCTTTCGGGCGAGCATCGCGGCGTGATGAGCGCAATTCCGGCCGCCGACATGATCGCTGCGTTCCGCTATGTGTTCGGCGCCGCTGCCGCGATGATGGTCGTCGCCTCCATTAGCATGGGGCTGATGGAGGAGAGGCCGCTCGCGGGTCCCGCGCGGCCGGTCGAGCTCGCCGAATAGATCAGCCTGGCTTCGCCGTTATGGAGCGCGCGATAAGCTCTTCCGTCGCGCTGGGTGCGTCTTCAATGACTGCTTCTTGAACGCGCGGCCATCGATCGACGCGGCATCAAATACGCACTCGATTTTCGATATTGGATCAATTAGTTATCTGAAAATCGGGGAATGAAGACCGTATCGATTAATGGGCCATTCAGGCCGTTCTTCAATGCCGCCGTAACCAATCGAACCCTAGATTCCGCGCCACTAAAGTGAGTAGCAGTGCTCTGGGGTCTGCGCGCAGGAGTTGTCCATGCTGCGGCTTGTTTCGCGATTCCTCAATGACGAGTCCGGCGCTACCGCAATCGAATATTGCCTGATCGCCGTCGGCCTCAGCATCGTGATCATCACCGCTGTCAACGGCATCGGCAGCGGCATGAACACCAAGTTCTCGTCGATCAATTCGTCGCTGAAATAGCGGCGTCCGTCTCGCGCTATCCGGCCTTCCTTGTCCGAACCGAACTGCGGGCGGGCTTTTTCGCGGCTGGAGCCTTGGTCTCGCTCTTCGCATCCTCTTTCGCCGCGCGCTTGCCGCTGATAGGCAGCAACATCTCGCGTTGACCTTCGGCGCGCTTCTTCGACTTCTTGCCCTTGGTCTTGGCTTCCGGGGGAGGCGCCTGCCGTTCGTTGGCAAGGCTGCGCTTGAGCGCGTCCATCAGGTTGATGACGTTGCCGCCGGTCTTCGGAGCAGCCTTCGCTGTAGGGCGAATGCCTGCACGCTTCTTGTTGATCAGGTCGATCAACGCCGTCTCATAGTGGTCTTCGAACTTGTCGGGCTCGAACGAGGCCGATTTCTGCTCAACGATGTGCTTGGCAAGGTCCAGCATGTCCTTCGTGACTTTGACGTCCTGGATGTCGTCGAAATATTCCTTTTCGCTGCGCACCTCGTAGGGATAGCGCAGCAGCGTTCCCATCAGGCCCTTGCCGAGCGGTTCCAGCGCGACAATGTGTTCGCGATTGGTCAGAACGATGCGGCCAATCGCGACCTTGTTCATGCTGCGAATGGTTTCGCGGATGACGGCGAAGGCGTCGTGCCCCACTTTGCCGTCGGGCACGAGATAATAGGGGCGGATCAGGTAGCGGCTTTCAATTTGCGCCTTCGGGACGAACTCGTCGATTTCGATGGTATGGGTCGATTCGAGCGCGAGGTCGTCGAGCTCGTCCTTTGTCACCTCGATGTAGGTGTCGGTATCGACCTTGTAGCCCTTGATGATGTCCTCAGATGCGACTTCCTCGCCGGTATCTGCATCGACCTTGGCGTATTTGATGCGGTGGCCGGTCTTGCGGTTGATCTGGTTGAAACTGACCTTTTCGGTGTCCGACGTCGCGGGAAAGAGCGCGACAGGACAGGTCACCAGCGAAAGGCGCAGAAAACCCTTCCAATTGGCGCGGGGGGCCATGGGATACTCCTCAAACGCAACAGACCAAAAGGCAACGATATCACTGCGCGGCGGGGTTTCAACCAAGCCGGGCCGGGAATCTGGCAACGGCGTTAACCGCGATGAGTTGCTTTGCTGCGGTGACGCTCGGTTGCCCGGTCGTGCCGAGCAGAAACTGGTCCGGCCCGTGGGTCATTGGCCGATGCCGGATCGGGCAATGGAACATGATTGGTGATGGAACGAACGCGCTATGGAACTTTCATCTGCGTCCGATGGCGCTCGCCGGTTTCAATCCGTGTGAATCCGGTGCCCGTGTTATTCCGGTTTTTTCGTGATCACGAATCGAGCATGATCGGGCCTGCGAGAGCTTGCACCTGGACGCGGGCAGCGGAAAGCAGGTTTCAGCATCTCAATTCATCATGTCGCCCTATTCCGGGCGATCAAGAAGTACGGGGGGATAACCGGATGCATTCCATGCTCACTCTTCTCCTTCAGTCTTCAATCTTTGTTGCGGGCTTCCTTGTCGGATACGTCGCTTGCGCATGGCGCTATCGGCGTCGGACGCAATTCGCCATTGCGCCGCGTATCTCGATGTTTGGACATCCCCGCAGGGCCTTCTGAGCTTCGCCGCGCGCTCACTTGCGGAGCGGCAAGTCATGAGCTCATACCGAGTGATCAGCCTGGATCGGCTTCACGCGGATAAGGAAGTATACGAGTTGACCGGCGCAAATTCCGCTGATGCCGCCAAGCGATTTCATCAGGGCGTCAGTGGCGCGGGCATGGCGGTCCGGCGTCAGCAGTTGAAGCGCCTCGAGGCCGAGCGCGGCTCCCACCACGACGATGACAACCAGCAGGATACGACTCGGATAGGCCAGCGCGAACGCAATGCCAATCAAAGCGAAAGCCACGAAATGCTCCAGATGAGGGCTGGCCACGGAAGGGCGGGCTTCGATGGGCGATAAAGTCACGAACACAATGGCGGCGAGCGCCAGCCAGCCCATGATAGCGGATAGCCTTTGAATCATGCCCGTTAGGTAGGCCACATTTGATTTGAGCTCAACTCATTTGAGCTCGACGTGGCCGAAATCACCTCATCGCCACTAAAATTCTTGGTAAATTTCCGCGCAGGCCTTCGGTCAGCGCTGCGGCTTGAACTCGGTGCAGCTGGTGGTCCAATTCTAACATTCGCACCCCTTCTCGGCGGCCGTTTTTGCGAATGTTCGAATTAGAAGGACCCCCAGCAAATAGCGGTTTTCTGGTGGAGTTTTGGATTTGACATTCGCTTGACGAATTCGCGTTTCGGTGGGTAGCGAATGTCAAATCCACTCCACTAGTGTGAAATCTTGTATTTGGCGGTAATTCCCGTGATGCTGATCGCAAGGTGAGCGCCGTTCCGAACGGACTGCCTGTGGTACCACCGAACTATCAGGTGCGGCGTTCGCGATGAGCCAGACCTTCGTCATTCCAGACATCCATGGCCGCCTCGATCTCCTGGATCAGGGGCTTGCCGAAATTGCAGCACGATCGAACAGCGCAAAAGATACCATCGTTGTGATCGGCGACTACGTCGACAAGGGGCCGGCGAGCAAGGACGTGATCGACCGAATGATGTCTGATGTCGATGACAAGTTTGCGCTGGTGACGTTGAAGGGCAACCACGATGCCATGATGGTCGATGCGTTGCGCGATCCTTCGAAGATGGCGGATTGGCTGACCAAAGGCGGTGATGCGGCGCTGGCTTCCTACGGCGGCGATGCGTCCCGCGTCCCGCAATCCCACATCGCCTGGCTCGACCGCTTGCGGCTGTTGCATGTCGACGCACATCGCCTCTATGTGCACGCCGGCGTCGATCCCGAAGCGCCGCTGGATCGTCAGCGCGAAGAGACGTTGTTGTGGAAGCGATATCCCAAGGGCTATTCCAAGGGCTTCGGCAACCTTCATGTCGTTCATGGCCACGACAACGACCCGACTGGTCCGCTGCTTTTCGACGGCCGAACCAATCTGGATACGGCGGCCTGGAAGACGGGGCGGCTGACCATCGGCGTTTTCGACGACGACAGGCCGGGCGGCCCGGTCGATTTCCTCGTCATCAAGGGAGCCCCGGCGCGGCGTTAACGAATCCGCCTCTTGCGCTGCGGCAGGAATTCCGTTCAAAGCCCTCGTGAAGAAAAAGTAATCTTGCGGATGTCAGCCGTTCATAGCCCATTCACGACGGCGGCGCTCATCATGCGCCTGAAGGTGATAACTACATTTGGGGAGACTCGCGTGCGTTTACTTGTCGTCGAGGATGATCCGGATCTCAATCGCCAGCTCACGACGGCGCTGTCGGACGCCGGATATGTGGTTGACCGCGCCTTCGACGGCGAAGAGGGACACTTCCTCGGCGATAGCGAGCCGTATGACGCGGTGGTGCTCGATATCGGTCTGCCCAAGATGGACGGCATCTCGGTGCTGGAAGCCTGGCGACGCAACGGCCGCTCGATGCCGGTCCTGATCCTCACCGCGCGCGATCGCTGGAGCGACAAGGTTCAGGGTTTTGACGCCGGCGCCGACGACTATGTCGCAAAGCCGTTTCACCTCGAAGAGATTCTGGCGCGCATTCGCGCGCTGCTGCGCCGCTCGACCGGCCATGCCCAGTCTGAGCTGACCTGCGGACCGGTTTCGCTCGACACCCGCACCGGCCGCGTCAGCGTATCGGGCAATCCGATCAAGATGACGTCGCATGAATATCGCCTGCTGGCGTATCTGATGCACCACACCGGCCGCGTGGTCTCGCGCACCGAGCTGGTCGAGCATCTCTACGATCAGGATTTCGATCGCGACTCGAACACGATTGAAGTTTTTGTCGGCCGTATCCGCAAGAAGCTGGATGTCGATATCATCCAGACGGTGAGGGGACTTGGCTATCTGCTGACACCACCAGCAGCGGGTGGTTGATCCGGCGTCTCCACCTGTGCTCTGTTCCGGCGTTGGCTTCTTTTCTTGACGTCTGGTAGCTCGCCATGTGGATGCTCTGCGCACGACCGTTCGGGATGACGCCCTGATGCGCCGCAGTTCGCTTGCGACCCGGCTGTTTCTGTCGGCGACCGCCTGGGTGGTGGTCATTCTCCTGATCACCGGCGTGATCCTGTCCTCCGTCTACCGCGATGCCACCGAGCGCGCCTTCGACCGCCGTCTCAATCTGTATCTGCGAACGCTGGTGGCCGAGGTGGCGACGCCCGACGAGCCGCCCGATCATCAATTCCAGTCGCTCGGCGAGCCGCTGTTCGAATTGCCGCTGTCGGGCTGGTACTGGCAGATCACCCGTACCGACGCCGAAAAGGAAGAGGTGCGCGCATCGCGTTCGCTGTGGGACAAGAAACTGCCGAAGCTTGAGGACCACGGCGCCGAACTGAGCGCCGCCGGTATTCGCCAGGGCTATGTCGAGGGGCCGGAGGGGCAGACGCTGCGAATGGTCGAGCGGCCGGTCGATCTCGGCGCCGACGGCAAGTTTCTTGTCGATGTCGCTGGCGATGCATCGGAAATTTTCGATGAGACCCGCAATTTCGATTACTATCTCGGCGGCACGTTCGTCGCGCTGTCGATCGTGCTGGTGCTGACCACGATCTTCCAGGTCCGTTTTGGCCTCGCTCCGCTCAAGCGCATCTCGGATGCGATCGCCGACATCAGATCCGGCCGCGCGGAGAGGCTGGAAGGTGAATTTCCAGTTGAGATCGCGCCGCTTGCGCGAGAGACCAACGCGCTGATCGATGCCAACCGCGAAATCGTCGAACGCGCCCGCACCCACGTCGGCAACCTGGCGCATGCGATCAAGACGCCGCTGTCGGTGATCGTCAACGAGGCGACGTCCCATTCGTCCGATCTGTTTGCCGCAAAGGTTCTCGAGCAGGCGGACGTGATGCGTGATCAGGTCGCCCACCATCTGGAGCGCGCGCGGATTGCGGCGCGGCTGACGATCGTCGGCACCATCACGGAAGTAGGCCCGGTGGTCGACGCCTTGCGCCGGACCATGGAAAAGATCCATCGCGACCGCGGCGTCGCCATCGAGGTTTCCGCCGCCCCAAACGCAAAGTTTCGCGGCGAACGCCAGGACCTCGAGGAGATGGTCGGCAATCTCGTCGACAATGCCTGCAAATGGGCCTCCTCGCGGGTCTTTATCGAGGCGCTCGTCGAAGAGCCCGCCGAGCCAGGCGCAACGTCGATGCTGCAGATCGTCGTCGATGACGACGGGCGGGGTCTTTCGGAACAGGAGCGGGCCCAGGTGTCCCGCAGGGGACAGAGGCTTGACGAATCCAAGCCCGGCTCGGGCCTTGGCCTGTCGATCGTGGTCGATCTCGCTGCCCTCTACGGCGGCAGCCTGACCCTCGGCCGCGCCCCGATCGGAGGATTACGGGCAGAACTCCTGCTGCCGGCGGCCTGAATCTGCTCGATACCTGCAACCTGTGATAGATTTGAGGGCCGGAAGCCTCCTGGGCGCTTGGTCATCCTAAACGACTTCTTAACGCGGTGGCTTCTACTATGCCGTGCGGACGTATTTTTGCCGCGGCACAAGCTTGCACCCCGGGCGCATGAGCCAGACGTCAACCGAACGGCTGAGAGACTATCTGGCCAGGCTTCCGCCGGGGTCGCAGGCGCTTTTGATGCGGGAATTCGAACGCGCCATTGAGCGCGGCGAGGACGCTGCGGTTGCCAATCTCGTGCTCGAGCAGTTGCGCAAGATCGTGCGCGGCAACACGGACGATGCGCGGCCGCGCACCGACAATCCGGCCCGGATCCTGTTTCATCCGCTTGAGCCGTTTCTGATCGAAGGCAACGCAGCACCACGGCCGGGGCAAATTCGCCGCTCCTCGCTGTTGCCGGTATGGCAATGGCTGGCGCGCGAGGCGACGCCGGCGCTCGCAGGGGAATTCGAGGCCGCGCTCGCCCGCGGCCCGGAAAGCGGCACGACGCCGGAGATCGAAGCCGCCACGCGGAAGCTTCAACACGCCGCGGCCGAGACGCTGCTGACGATGACGGCGCCGGGGACGTCCGATCGCCGCGCGCTCGCTCGTATCGGCCCGACGGATGTGATCGAAGATCTGCCGTCGATTGCCCGTCTGTTGCACGCGCGCGAAGCCATCGACGCGTTCGGCAACCGGCTTCCGAGCTACATGCGGGTGTTCAACGACGCGCAAATCGAAGCGGCGATCGCTGCGATGAATGTGCCGTCCTTGCAGACCCCGCAGTTGCTGCCGTTCGCGCTGTCGCTGGTGATCCAGAGGTTGGCTGCGCCATGGCAGATCATTCGCCTTGCCATCCGTATGGCGGCTTCCGATGACGAGATGCGTGTGGCCTCGACGCCATTTGGCACAGCCGTCACCATCGCCCTGTATGACCTGTCGTGTCTGGCAGCGACGCTGCGGATCGACATCAGGCGCGGCCGTTTCGGTGAAGTCGCCGAGCACCTGAAAACCCTCCACGATGGCGTGCGCGGCCTCAGGACCGAACTCGATCTGCGCAACGATTCAACCTGGGGCAGGCAGCTCGCGGCAATCCGCGCCGACATCTCCAGTGCGTTGCAATCGGAAATCGACAGCGTTCCAGGCCGGGTGAGACGCATCTTGCGCCAGCGCACCGACAAGGACATCGGTGCGGGCGCTGCGATCAACCCGGGCGACGTGGACGAAACCACCGCCTTGATCGAATTCGTCGCGGTCTGCCGGACCTATGCGAGTGAACTCGCCATCAACGAAGTGACGATGCGAACCTATTCTGATCTTCAGCACTATGTCGAACAGTCGACCGAAGCCCTGGTGCAGTCGCTGCGCGGCAGCGACGGCAAGGGGCGCGCCTATCGTCAGACACAGGTGGCAGCCGCCATCCGCTTTTGCGATGTGTTGTTCGGCGCCGACTATGCAGCGCTGATGAGCCGCTCTGCCGAAAACGCCGTAACGGGCGAACGCAAATCGCAGCGTGCGGGATAGACCGCAAGCCCGCCCTGCGCTGTTTGCGGAAGGGGCAAAATTCCCTGCTTTGAAAATCAGTTTTTCGTGAGCTATCTCAATATTTTAGGCCTTTTGCTTCAAATTGATAATTGTCAATTGCCGGCCCTTTGCGGCTGTGGTGTAAAGCGACGGCAAGGCGCTGTTTTGAGTTGCGCCGCTTCGGAACCCGCCAGTGCGGCGGTTCAGAAGTCCGCATCGTTCGTCCCGAGGGCCGGTCATGCGCACTTCTGAACCAAAGCCACACTGAAATCGCATGGTCGCTAGTGCCCTTTGGTTCTGACATTCGTAAAAGTGGGCGCTGCGACAGGATACGAATGTCAGAACCGGGACACTAGATGACGCTGTGGTTTGTGTTCGCGCTGATGACGGCCGCGGCGATCTTTGCCGTGCTCTGGCCGCTCGGCCGTCGCAATCGCAAGCAGGCGGATGGCAGCGAGGCGGCCGTCTACAGGGATCAGCTCAGCGAAATCGAGCGCGACGTTTCGACGGGGCTCATCAACCCGCCGGAAGCCCAAGCAGCGCGCGTCGAGATCAGCCGCCGGTTGCTGGCAGCGGCCGACAATCAGCGGGCTCCGTCGGGAACGAATGTCGCCTTGCGCCGGCTCGCTGCCGTTGTGGCTCTCGTCGGGCTGCCCATCGTTGCGATTGGGCTCTATGGCGCGCTTGGTTCGCCCGGTCTGCCCGATTTTCCGCTGGCCCAGCGCAGCCGCGCGCCCGCTGGAACGCAATCGCTCGAAAATCTCATCGCCCAGGTCGAGCAGCATCTGGAGAAAAACCCCGCTGACGGGCGAGGCTGGAGTGTGATCGCGCCGGTGTACGGCCGGCTCGGACGTCTGGACGATGCCGTCCGCGCCTTCCGCAATTCGATCACCTATAACGGCGAGAACGCCGCGCGACGGGCCGATCTTGGCGAGGCGTTGACCGCAGCCGCGGGCGGGGTGGTCACGGCCGAGGCCAAGGCCGAGTTCGAGCGCGCGGTGGCGCTCGACGCCGAGGAGGTGAAGGCAAGGTACTTCCTGGGGTTGGCCGCAGAGCAAGACGGCCGCACGGCCGACGCAGCTTCGATCTGGCGCGCCATGCTGGAGAAGGCGCCGGCGAACGCGCCCTGGCGTCCGCTGGTTCAGGGCGCTCTGGTGCGGGTCGGCGGCTCGCCGGTTCCCGGACCGTCGAATGACGCCGTGGCCGCGGCAAAAGATATGAGCGACACCGATCGCAGCGCAATGATCCACAGCATGGTCGATCGCCTTGCGGCGCGGCTGAAACAGAATGGCGATGATGTCGAAGGATGGCTGCGGCTGGTGAGGGCCTATATGGTGCTGGGCGACACCGACAAGGCCAAGGCCGCGTTGTCCGATGCGCGGCAGGCGGTTGCGAAGGATCCCGAACGGCTGCAACTGTTGAACGAAGGTCTGAAGAATCTCGGGCTAGACGGATGAGTATGATGAGCGGAATGACGCGGGGCTGCGGAAGAGGCAATCGATGACACGCAAGCAGCGGCGTTTGACGATTATTGGCGGTTCGCTCGCCGTGCTCGCGGTGGCGGCCGCGCTGGTGCTGAACGCCATGCGCGATTCGATTCTGTTCTTTTCGACGCCGAAGATGGTTGCGGAGAAGCATATCCAGCCGGGCAAGCGCTTTCGCCTCGGCGGCCTCGTGCAGCCGGGGTCGCTGGTGCGCGGCGACAATCTGAAGGTGACGTTTGAAGTCAGCGATGGAAGCTCCGAGTTGCCGGTTTCCTATCAGGGAATCTTGCCCGACCTGTTTCGCGAAGGGCAGGGCGTTGTCGCCGAAGGCGCGCTCGACGGCTCCGGCGTCTTCAGGGCCGACACGGTTCTTGCCAAGCACGACGAGAACTACATGCCCAAGGATGTTGCCGATGCCCTGAAGAAGCAGGGGCATTGGAAGGACGAATACGAAGCGAAGGCGAAAGGCGGCGCGCGGATGGATGGAAACGCCGCGAGCGCGACGCCAGGCGGGCAAGGAGCCATGCGGTGATTGCCGAAAGCGGACATTACGCGCTGGTTCTGGCTTTTGGGCTGGCGTTGATCCAGTCGACCGTGCCGATCCTGGGCGCGCGCTGGGGCGAATATTCGCTGATGAATGTCGCGCGCTCGACGGCCGTCGCCCAGCTCCTGTTCGTCGCCGCTTCGTTTGCAGCGCTGGTGACGCTGCACGTTTCTTCGGATTTTTCCGTCGTCAACGTGGTCGAGAATTCGCATTCGATGAAACCGTTGATCTACAAGATCACCGGCGTGTGGGGTAACCACGAAGGCTCGATGCTGCTCTGGGTCTCGATCCTGGCGCTGTTCGGCGGCCTGGTTGCGATCTTCGGCAACAACCTGCCGATATCGCTTCGCGCCCACGTGCTGGCGGTGCAAGCCTGGATCGCAAGCGCGTTCTATCTTTTCATTCTCGCGACCTCCAATCCGTTCCTGCGGATCGCCAATCCGCCGATCGAAGGCCAGGACCTCAATCCCGTCTTGCAGGATATCGGACTCGCCGTGCATCCGCCGATGCTTTATCTCGGCTATGTCGGCTTCTCGATTTCATTTTCCTTCGCGATTGCGGCGCTGATCGAAGGCCGGATCGATGCGGCATGGGCACGTTGGGTGCGGCCGTGGACGCTTATCGCCTGGATATTCCTCACCACCGGCATCGCGATGGGGTCCTACTGGGCCTACTACTCGCTCGGTTGGGGTGGTTGGTGGTTTTGGGATCCGGTGGAGAATGCCTCGCTGATGCCCTGGCTTGCCGGCACGGCGCTGTTGCATTCGCTGGTCGTGATGGAGAAGCGCAACGCGCTCAAGGTCTGGACCATCCTGCTGTCGATCCTGACCTTCTCGCTGTCGCTGCTTGGCACCTTCCTGGTCCGCTCCGGTGTGCTCACGTCGGTGCATGCGTTCGCCAATGATCCGCGGCGCGGCGTCTTCATCCTCCTGATCTTGTGCGTCTTCATTGGCGGCAGCCTCTCGCTCTACGCCTTTCGCGCGTCTTCGCTGAAGCAGGGCGGCCTGTTCGCGCCGATCTCACGGGAAGGTGCGCTTGTCCTGAATAATCTGCTGCTGACGACGGCGTGCGCGACGGTGTTTGTCGGGACGCTTTATCCGCTCGCGCTGGAGGTGATGACCGGCGAGAAGATTTCGGTCGGTGCGCCGTTCTTCAATCTGACGTTCGGGCCGCTGTTCGTCCCGCTATTGATCGCCTTGCCCTTTGGACCGATGCTCGCCTGGAAGCGCGGCGATCTGCTTGGCGCCGCCCAGCGGCTGATCGCGGCCGGCATTGTCGCGTTGATTGTCCTGGCTTTTGTATTGGCCTGGTCGTTTGGCGGAAGCACGCTTGCGCCGCTCGCGATCGCCCTTGCGATGTTTGTGATCGCGGGCGCTGTCATCGATATCACTGAGCGCGTCGGCATGTTCCGGCTGCCGCTCGGTGTCACGATACGGCGGGCACGCGGATTGCCGCGCTCGGCCTGGGGCACGATGTTCGCGCATGCCGGCGTCGGCATCGCGCTGATCGGCATTGTCTGCGAAACGTCGTGGAACAGCGAGAACATCAGGACGATGAGAGCCGGTGATGTCACCAACATCGCCGGTTACAGCCTCAAACTCGAAAGCCTGACGCCGCGACAGGGTCCGAACTATCGCGAAATGGCGGCAAAGTTCAGTGTGCTGGTCGATGGCCGCGTGATCGACACCATGACGCCGTCAAAACGCAATTTCACCACGCGCAACGCCACCACGACGGAGGCGGCATTGCTGTCGCGCGGCGCGACCCAGCTTTACATTTCGCTGGGCGATATCGGCACCGACGGATCGATTACCGTGCGCATCTATCACAAGCCGTTCGTGCTTTTCATCTGGTTCGGCCCGGTGCTGATGGCGTTCGGCGGCGCGCTGTCGTTGTCAGATCGGCGGCTGCGTGTCGGGGCGCCAAAACCTGCAAAAGCGGTGCGCGAATTGCAGCCGGCGGAGTGATGTCCTTGAAACGCGCTCTTCTCGCTTTGACAATTGTGGCGACGTTGGCGACGCCGGCTTATGCCGTGCTGCCCGACGAGATCATGGCGGACCCGGCCAAAGAGGCTCGCGCCCGGGATTTGTCGCGCGAATTGCGCTGCATGGTTTGCCAGAACCAGTCGATCGACGATTCCGAGGCGCCGCTGGCGCGCGACCTGCGGCTGCTGGTCCGCGAGCGAATCGCCGCCGGCGATACCGACGCCCAGGTGATCGATTTTCTGGTGGCGCGCTATGGCGAATTCGTGCTGCTCAAGCCGCGGCTCAACTCGCACACCTGGCTGCTCTGGTTTTTGACGCCGCTGGCCTTCTCGGTTGGCGGTATTGCGTTGTGGAGGCAGGCCCGGCGCCGCGCCCGCACGAGCACGGAACGGGATGAGGCGTTATCGAATTTGACGCCCGACGAAGAGGCGCGGATCAATCAATTGATCGCCACGGAACCCGTTTCCGAGAAATAGCGCGGAAGCAAAAAACGGCGTGGTTTGGCCTGCGATCATCCGCCGCATAGCCTTGAGCCTTCATTACCAAAGTTTAATTCCTCCGTCAGCGCGTTGTAAGGCTGAAATCACCATGTTCAGGCCTATGGGTGCCTGCGCCCCGCACCACTTTCACTGACGCTCTGGAGAAGCTTTTATGACCGATCGCCCCATCGATCTTTCCTCACTTCCGTCCTATCGGGCGCCGCGCCGCTCGCGTCTTCTGTCGGCACGCAAATTCGCCTTGATGGCCTCGGTTGTCGCCGGCCTGGGCGTCGCCGCCTATGGCTTCGGCTCGTCGTCGGGTCCTGTCGATATTTTCAGCACCAGCGCGCATGCGCAGGTCAACAACGAGGTGAAGACGGTCGCACGGCCGGTCGGCTTTGCCGACATCGTCGAGCGCGTGAAGCCTTCCGTGATCTCGGTGAAGGTCAATATCAACGAGAAACTCTCCAAGAACGACAACAACAATGACGAAGACTCCTCGCCCTTCCAGCCGGGATCGCCGATGGAGCGTTTCTTCCGCCGCTTTGGTGGCGGGGACCTGCCGCCCGGCCTGCGCTCCATTCCGCGCGGCCGCGGCATGGTGACCGGACAGGGTTCCGGCTTCTTCATCTCGGCTGACGGCTTTGCCGTGACCAACAATCACGTGGTCGATGGCGCCGACAAGGTTGAGGTGACGACCGACGATGGCAAGACCTACACCGCCAAGGTGATTGGAACCGACGCGCGAACCGATCTTGCGCTGATCAAGGTCGAGGGCGGCTCGAATTTCCCGTTCGCCAAATTGTCCGACGGTAAGCCGCGGATCGGCGACTGGGTGCTTGCGGTCGGTAACCCCTTCGGCCTCGGCGGCACGGTGACGGCCGGCATCGTTTCGGCGAGTGGCCGCGACATCGGCAACGGTCCGTATGACGATTTCATCCAGATCGACGCGCCCGTGAACAAGGGCAACTCCGGCGGTCCGGCCTTCAATACCGAAGGCGAAGTGATGGGCGTCAACACCGCGATCTATTCGCCGTCCGGCGGCAGCGTCGGCATCGCGTTCTCGATTCCCTCAGCCACCGTGAAGAGCGTGGTTGCCCAGCTCAAGGACAAGGGCTCGGTGAGCCGCGGCTGGATCGGCGTGCAAATTCAGCCGGTCACGCCTGATATCGCCGAGAGCCTCGGCATGAAGAAGGCGGAAGGCGCGCTGGTTGCGGAACCGCAGGCGAACGGTCCGGCGGCGAAGGCCGGTATCGAATCCGGCGATGTGATCACGTCCGTGAATGGCGAAACGGTCAAGGACGCCCGTGAGCTCGCTCGCACCATTGGCGGGCTCGCGCCTGGCACAGCCGTCAAACTGAACGTCCTGCACAAGGGCCAGGACAAGACGGTCAGCATGAACCTCGGCCAGTTGCCGAATACGATCGAGGCCAAGGCCGATACCGACAATAACGACAAGGGCGGCACCACCCGTGGAACCGATGTGCCGAAGCTCGGTTTGACCCTTGCACCGGCCAATTCCGTTGCCGGCGCCGGCAAGGAGGGCGTCGTGGTCACCGACGTCGATCCGAAGAGCGCGGCGGCGGAGCGCGGTTTCAAGGAAGGCGACGTCATTCTGGAAGTCGCCGGGAAGAGCGTTACCAGTGTCGGAGATGTGCGGGAGGCCATCACCTCCGCGCGTAACGACAACAAGAACAGCGTCCTGATGCGGGTCAAGAGCGGCGGATCTTCGCGCTTTGTCGCGGTCCCGCTCGCCAAAGGCTAACGCAGGGAATGACGAGATGGAGGGTACCGTCGGCATAATCGCCCCCGCCGATGGCGCTTTCCTTGGGGGCGGGTCGTTAACCCGCTCTCCTGACTACCTTCCGGTGGAAAACGCCCCCCTCCGTCGGGAGGTCAAAGGGCGGTGAGGTCCCCCCAGCTTCACCGCCCGCTTTTTTTGACCTTGGTGGAGTGGCGCGTCCGATCGCCTTGCATGAGGGCCCCGGCCGCGCCATGGTGATGGAACTTTCCACGTGACCGCGCTTGCAACCGACACCCAGATGCGCCTTTTGATCATCGAAGACGACCGCGAATCCGCCGACTACCTGGTCAAGGCGTTTCGTGAAGTCGGATATGTGGCTGATCTGGCTGGCGACGGCGAGGAAGGGCTCGCGCTTGCCGAAGGCGGCGATTACGACGTGCTCGTGGTCGATCGCATGCTGCCCAAGCGCGACGGCCTGTCGCTGATTGGCGCGCTGCGTGAAAAGGGCAACCGCACCCCCGTCCTGATCCTCTCGGCGCTCGGGCAGGTCGACGACCGCATCAAGGGCTTGCGAGCCGGCGGCGACGACTATCTGCCCAAACCCTATTCGTTTGCGGAACTGCTTGCCCGGATCGAAGTGCTGTCGCGCCGCCGCGGCGGCCCGGCGGAGGACACCACCTACCGGGTTGGCGACCTCGAGCTCGACCGCCTCTCGCATCGCGTGATGCGCGGCAAGGAAGAGCTGACATTGCAACCGCGTGAGTTCCGCCTTCTGGAATATCTGATGAAGCATGCGGGCCAGGTGGTGACGCGGACCATGCTTCTGGAGAACGTCTGGGATTATCATTTCGATCCACAGACCAATGTCATCGACGTGCATATTTCGCGGCTACGCTCCAAGATTGACAAGGGTTTTGAGCGGCCGCTGCTTCATACCATTCGCGGCGCGGGATACATGATCCGTGACGGCATTCGGTAAGCTGATCCGAACCACGGCGTTTCGCTTGACGCTGGTCTACCTGTTTCTGTTCGCGCTGTTCGCCGCGTCTCTGCTTGCCTTTTTCGCCTGGAACACGCGGCATCTGGTCACCGAGCAGATCACCGCCACGGTGAGCGCGGAAACCGGCGAGGTCAGCGAAATCTTCGCCCGGCGCGGTTTGCAAGGCCTAGTTCGCACCATCGAAAACCGGGCGCTGCGTCCCGGCGCCAATCTCTATCTCGTGACCACGCCGGCAGGGCAGCCGGTTGCCGGCAACGTTGGCGCACTCGCGCCGGGCGTGATGGCCACGATCGGATGGTCCGAAACCGCGTATCGTCGTCTCGACGATCAGGATTCTACCGATCACTACGCGCTGGTGAAGGTCACCGAACTCTCGAGCGGCTTCAGGCTCTTGATCGGGCGCGATCTCGAGGAGCGGCGCCGGATGTTCGGCATCGTCGCCAAGGCCGCGCAATGGTCGCTTCTGGTCGTCGTGGTGCTGGGCCTCGGCGGCGGCATTTTTGTCGCGCGGCGCGTGCTGCACCGGATCGATGCCATGACGGGCACGACCCAGCGCATCATGGCCGGCGACTTGAGCGGCCGTCTTCCGGTTGGACGCAGCGGCGATGAGCTCGACCGCCTTGCGCTGAATCTGAACGCGATGCTGGAGCGCATCGAGGCGCTGATGACGGGGCTCAAGGAAGTTTCCGACAACATCGCCCACGACTTGAAGACGCCGCTGACCCGTCTGCGCAATCGCGCCGAGGAAGCGCTGTCGAAATCCAGGACCGAGCCGGAGTACCGCTCCGCGCTGGAGCGAACCATCGAGGAATCTGACGGTCTGATCCGGACCTTCAATGCGCTTCTGATGATTGCGCGCGCCGAGTCCGGACAGGCTCGCGGCAACATGGACGATTTCGACGCGGCCGACGTCGCCCACGGCATTCACGAGCTCTACGAGCCGCTCGCCGAGGACGACGGCATGACGCTGCAGGTGAAAGTCGAGCCCGCGCCAATCCACGGCAATCGAGAATTGATCAGCCAGGCTTTGGCCAACCTGGTCGAGAACGCCATCAAGTACGGTAAGCCCGATCCTGCCGTGCAGCCGCTCAGCGCGACCGCTGAAGCCGATCGCAAGACGATCCTGATCGAGGCCAAACGTGTGGGCGACCGCGTACTGCTCAGCGTCACCGACCGCGGGCCGGGGATTCCGCCTGCCGACCGCAAACACGCGGTGGAGAGATTCGTCCGGCTGGAGGCGAGCCGGACACAGCCGGGTTCCGGTCTTGGGCTGAGCCTGGCCTCGGCGGTCGCGACCCTGCATGGCGGCGATCTCAGGCTCGACGACGCCCATCCGGGACTTATTGCCACACTGGCGATTCCCGCCCTGTCAGGCTCCAGCGACAGGCTTGCGGCTCAAACGCCCGATATGCCACAGAAAGCAGCGTGAATCGGTCTTGGCCGTTCCGCGCGGAATTTCATGCTGGCTTGAGCTTCTTCTGGATCGACATTCGCCATGACTCTTCGCGGACTCCATGATGCGAATGTGCAGTCCATTTCGCTTGCCGCAGCTTTCGCTACTGCGCCACATCTTATGGCCCCCGACAAAGCGGCGCGCCGGCTTTCGGACTGGCTGTCGGATATTGCGCCCGCGCATGCGGCCGAGTTTGAAGCACTGTTCGCGCGCTATCCCCGTGCCCGGCAGATCTTCACAAGTCTCGCGGAAGCGTCACCCTATCTTTTCGAGCTGATCCGCTCCGATGCGGCGCGTGCGCTCCGGATCCTGCAAGGTGAGCCCGATCAGCGCTTGAACCAGTTGTTCGAACAAACTCACGAGCGAGTGTGGGCGGCTGCAAGCGAAACCGACGTGATGCAAACGCTCCGCAGCGCGAAAGCCGAAGCTGCGCTTCTGGTCGCACTCTGCGACATCGGCGGCGTGTGGCCTGTCATGCGCGTGACCGAGGTGCTGACAGATCTTGCCATCGCTTGCGTGCAGTCGGCCTTGCACTTTCTTTTGCGTCAGGAGACGACGCGCGGAAGGATGCGTCCGCCGAATCCGGACCGCCCGGAAGAGGGATGCGGTCTGATCGTGCTGGCGATGGGCAAGATGGGCGCAGGAGAGCTGAATTTCTCCAGCGATATCGACCTGATCGTCTTTTACGACGCCGAGGCGTCCTCACTTGCGCCCGATATCGAACCGCAACCGTTCTTTATCCGTATGGCGCAGGGCGTGTCGCGAATGTTGCAGCAACGCAGCGGCGATGGCTACGTTTTCCGGGTCGATTTGCGGCTGCGTCCGGATCCGGCCTCGACGCCGCTCGCCATCTCGACCGCGTCGGCACTACATTACTACGAGCGGGAGGGCCGCACTTGGGAGCGCGCCGCCATGATCAAGGGGCGGCCTTGCGCGGGCGATCTTGCGGCCGGCGAAGCGCTGATGGCGGAGCTTGCGCCCTTTGTCTGGCGCAAGCATCTGGATTTTGCCGCGCTCGCCGACGTGCATGACATGAAGCGGCAGATGCAGACCTATCGCGGGCAAAGCGATATCGCGGTCGAAGGCCACAATGTCAAAATCGGGCGCGGCGGCATCCGCGAGATCGAATTCTTTGCGCAGACCCAGCAGCTGATCACCGGCGGGCGGCATCCGGAGCTGCGCGTGCGGCCGACGCTGGAGGCGCTCGACCGGCTGGCCTCGAGCCACTGGATCACGTTTGAAGCGCGCGATCAGCTCACCGCGGCTTACGAATTCCTCCGCCGGGTCGAGCATCGCTTGCAGATGGTCGCCGACGAGCAAACCCATGCGCTGCCGGATGAGCCCGAGGCCATCGAGCAGTTTGCGCGGTTTTTTGGCTATGAGAGCCGCGCGGCGTTCGCAGCCGACCTGCTCAAACACCTTACGATCGTGCAGGGACATTACGCCAAGCTGTTTGAGGGCGACCCTGCGGGAACGGCGAAGCTGCCGGATGTGGACTATCGCGGAGGGCCTGACGATCCGCGCCTGATCGATCATCTCGCCTCGCTTGGCTTCAAGAAGCCTGTCGCGGTCGCGGCGACCGTTCGGCAGTGGCTGGACGGCGACTATCGCGTATTTCGCGTCGAGGCGACACGCAACTCGTTCGTCGAATTTCTGCCGTCGCTGATCGACGGGCTTGCCAATGCCGAAGACCCCGACAATGCCATTGTCGTCTTCGACCGTTTCCTTCAGGCGCTACAACGCGGCGGCCGGCTGTTTGTGCTGCTCAGCCAAAACCGCGACCTCGTGGCGCTGGTGGCGTTGATTCTCGGTGCGGCACCAAGGCTCGGCGACATGCTGGCGCGGCAGCCGCAAATCATGGACGGTCTGATCGATCCGCGTTTCTTCGGCGCCATGCCGGACCGGAGCGAACTGTCGGCGCGTCTGGCCGCGACGTTGGAGGATGCGGGTTCCTACGAAGAATTTCTCGACCGGCTGCGGCTGTTTGGCCGCGAAAGCCTGTTTTTGATCGGTACGCGGATTCTGTCCGGCACCGTCTCCGCGCAGCAGGCCGGCACCGCCTTCGCCGACGTCGCCGAAGGCATCGTGCATACCGTGCACGGCTTGGTGAGCGAGCAATTCGCCGCCCAATACGGCCGGATCAGGGGACAGGAGACCGCGATCCTGGCGATGGGTAGGCTCGGCAGCCGCGAGATGACGGCGGCCTCCGATCTCGACCTGATCCTGCTCTACGACTTCGATCCGGATCATCCGGATTCCGACGGCGCCAAATCGTTGCATGGCGCGCAATATTTTGCGCGCTTCACGCAGCGGCTGATCTCAGCCTTCACGACGCGCACGAACTATGGCGTGCTGTACGACATCGATATGCGGCTCAGGCCATCCGGCCGGGCCGGGCCCGTGGCGTCACATGTCGATGCCTTCGCCGAATATCAGGACAAGGAGGCCTGGACCTGGGAGCACATGGCGCTGACCCGGGCGCGGGTGATTTCGGCTTCACCGGCTTTTCGCGACAGGATCGAAGCAACCATCCGCCAGGTCCTGACGCGACCGCGCGAGACGGCGGGCGTTGCGATGGACGTGGCCGACATGCGGCGCGCCATTGCGCTGGAAAAGGGCGAGAGCGATCTCTGGGATCTGAAGTATGTCGCGGGAGGCCTGGTCGATATCGATTTCATCGCCCAGTATCTGCAACTCGTCCACGCGGCCGAGAAGCCCGACATCCTCGACGTCAACACGCTGCATGTGCTCGACAACGCCGCCCGGCTCGGCATATTGCCGGCGGCGTCAGTGGAAACATTGCGCTCTGCGGCGCTGCTGTATCACGACCTGACGCAAATCCTGCGGCTCTGCGTCAATGAGGGATTCAATCCGGACACCGCCGGCGAGGACCTCCTGCACATCATGGCGCGTGCCGGCGATGCGCCCGATTTCTCGTCGCTTCAGGCGCGGGTCAAGGAGACCCAAACCGAGGTGCGTCGGGTATTTCGTGCGGTGATCGAGGAGCGGGGTTAAAGCGTTTTCAAGCGAAGCATGCCGTCGGACTTGATCCGAGGGTGGTGCCGGTTCGCGTGCCTGCCGCCTGTCTCAATACGCCTTCACGCCGGCCGCTTTCAGCGATGCGAGGGCTTCGAGCACGTTCGGATCGAGGCCTGCGCCGCCGGCATCGAGGTGGGCGAAGATCGCCTTGCGCATCCGGGGATCCCAGAATTTCTTGATGTGATCGGCGACGCCCGCGACTTCCTTGTCGTGTCCCTGGCTCTGAAAAAACTTGCCGATCTGATTGGCCATGTAGACCAGATTGCTATGGCTATGCGACATGAGCCGCTCCTTGCGTGATCGCCGCTGACGCGATGCGATCGGGATGGGTGAAGATTTCAAAGCCGTCGGAGCGGGCGATGGCGACGAGCGTAATGCCGGCGGCCTCGGCCATTTTGACGGCCAGCGCCGTCGGCGCGGAAACGGCGACCATGACCGATGCGCCGATTGCCGCCGTCTTTTGCACCATTTCGACGGAGACGCGGCTGGTCAGGAGCACCATGCCCTCGCTCGTGGAAACCTTGGCCTGCGCCAGGGCTCCGGCGAGCTTGTCGAGTGCGTTGTGGCGGCCGACGTCCTCGCGTAAGCAGACGATGCCGCCTGCAGGCGTCCAGAACGCTGCGGCGTGAACGGCACGGGTTTCGATGTTGATCGGCTGCAGCGGCGAAATGCCGGCCATTGCAACCATGATTTCGCGCGGGGAGAACGAGCGTCCCTTGCCGACGACCGCGCTTGGACGCACGGCTTCCGCGATGGAGTCGATCCCGCAAAGCCCGCAGCCGGTGGGGCCCGCGATATGGCGCCGCCGCTCGCCGAGGCGGGCGGCTTTCTCTTCCGAAAGCCACATTCGCAATTCGATGCCGTCCTCAAGGTCGACAATCTCGAGCGATGAGATTTCTTCAGGCGTCTGAATAATCCCTTCGCTGAGGCTGAAGCCGATGGCGAAATCCGCAAGGTTCTGCGGTGTCCCCATCATGACCGCGTAGGTGCCGCCATTGTAGGTCAGCGCCAGCGCCGTCTCTTCCGGGATCGCACGCGTGCCCTCGCTGAGGCGGGAATCCCGCCACACCACACGCTCGACGCTGCGAACCGGATCGTGCAAGCGTCTACTCCGCAGCTTCCACGACGGGCGCAATCCGCCGCGACTGTCGCGCCTGCTCGTCATAGGCCTTCTGCCATTCTGACGGTCCGTTGGACGGCGAGATTTGCACCGCCGTGACCTTGTATTCGGGGCAGTTGGTGGCCCAGTCGGAGAACTCGGTGGTGATGACGTTGGCTTGCGTGTCCGGATGGTGGAAAGTGGTGTAGACGACGCCCGGCGCGACGCGGTCGGTGATCAGCGCGCGCAGCGTGGTTTCACCGGCGCGGCTCGTGAGCCGCACCCAGTCGCCATCGCGCACGCCACGTTGCTCGGCGTCGTGCGGATGGATCTCGAGCCGGTCTTCGCTGTGCCAGACAACGTTCTCGGTGCGGCGGGTCTGCGCGCCGACATTGTACTGGCTGAGGATGCGGCCCGTCGTCAGCAGCAGCGGGAAGCGCGGCCCGGTACGCTCGTCGGTCGGGATATATTCGGTGACGACGAACTTGCCCTTGCCGCGCACGAAACCGTCGATATGCATGATCGGCGTTCCCTCGGGCGCCTTCTCGTTGCAGGGCCACTGCACCGAGCCGAGCTCCTCGAGCTTGGCGAAGGAGACGCCGGCGAAAGTGGGCGTCAACGCGGCGATCTCGTCCATGATCTCGGACGGATGGCTGTAGTTCATCTCGAAGCCCATTGCTTTCGCAAGGCCGATGGTGACCTCCCAGTCGGCCAGGCCGTTACGGGGCGTCATCACCTTGCGGACAAGCTGGATGCGCCGTTCGGCGTTGATGAAGGTGCCGTCCTTCTCCAGGAAGGTCGAGCCCGGCAGGAACACGTGCGCGTAGTTCGCGGTCTCGTTGAGGAAGAGGTCATGAACGATGACGCATTCCATCGACGACAGCGCCTGCACCACATGCGAGGTGTTCGGGTCGGATTGCAGGATGTCCTCGCCCTGCACGTAGAGGCCCATGAAGGTGCCCTCGATCGCGGCGTCGAACATGTTGGGAATGCGCAAACCCGGTTCGGGGTTGAGCTTGACGTTCCAGGCCGCCTCGAACTGCTGGCGCACTGCGTCGCCAGCGATGTGACGATAGCCGGGCAGCTCGTGCGGGAACGAGCCCATGTCGCAGGAGCCCTGCACGTTGTTCTGGCCGCGCAGCGGGTTCACGCCGACGCCGGGACGGCCGATATTGCCGGTTGCCATCGCGAGGTTGGCGATTGCGATCACCGTGGTCGAGCCCTGGCTGTGCTCGGTGACGCCGAGCCCGTAATAGATCGCGCCATTGCCGCCGGTCGCGTAAATGCGGGCAGCTTCGCGCAGATCGTTCGGATCGACGCCGGTCATGATCGCGGTCGCTTCCGGGCTGTGCTTCGGCAATGAGACGAACGCGGCCCAGTCCTGGAATTCGTCCCAATCGCAACGCTCGCGGACGAAGGCTTCGTTGACGAGGCCTTCGGTGACGATGACGTGCGCCAGCGCGGTGAGCACGGCCACGTTGGTGCCGGGCAACAGCGGCAGATGCAGCGCCTCGATATGCGCCGACTTCACCATTTCGGTGCGGCGGGGATCGATCACGATCAGCTTGGCGCCTTGCCGGATGCGCTTTTTCAGGCGGGAGGCGAATACCGGATGCGCGGACGCCGGATTGGCGCCGATGATCACCGCGACGTCGGTATCCTCGACGGAGTCGAAATCCTGCGTGCCGGCCGAAGTGCCGAAGGTCGTATTGAGGCCATAGCCGGTCGGCGAATGGCAGACGCGGGCGCAGGTATCGACGTTGTTGTTGCCGAAGCCGGCGCGGATCAGCTTCTGCACCAGATAGGTCTCTTCGTCGGTGCAGCGGGACGAGGTAATGCCGCCGACGGCGTCGCGGCCGTACTTCTGCTGGATGCCTTTGAACTTGGCGGCGGCGAAGTTGAAGGCTTCGTCCCACGACACTTCACGCCAGGGCTCGGTGATCTTCTCGCGGATCATGGGTTTGAGGATACGTTCCTTATGGGTCGCGTACCCGTAGGCGAAGCGGCCCTTGACGCAGGAATGGCCGCGGTTGGCCTTGCCGTCCTTGTACGGCACCATGCGCACCACTTCCTCGCCGCGCATTTCGGCCTTGAAGGAACAGCCGACGCCGCAATAGGCGCAGGTCGTCACCACGGAATGCTCGGGCTGACCAATCTCGATCACGGACTTTTCGGTCAGCGTCGCGGTCGGGCAGGCCTGGACGCAGGCGCCGCACGAGACGCATTCGGAGCCGAGGAAGCTTTCGTTCATGCCGGGCGAAACGCGGCTGTCGAAGCCGCGGCCGGAAATCGTTAGAGCAAAGGTGCCCTGGACTTCCTCGCAGGCGCGCACGCAGCGCGAGCAGACGATGCACTTGGAGGGATCGTAGGTGAAGTAGGGGTTGGATTCGTCCTTCGGCATCCAGGCCGCATTGGCCTCACCATTGGATTTGGCGAAAACATGGTTCTCGCCTTCGTAGCCGTAGCGCACGTCGCGCAGACCGACCGCGCCCGCCATGTCCTGCAATTCGCAGTCGCCGTTGGCGGCGCAGGTGAGACAGTCGAGCGGATGGTCGGAGATATAGAGCTCCATGACGCCCTTGCGTAGCTTCTTCAGCCGCTCGGTCTGGGTGTGAACGACAAGGCCATTCGTCGCGGGCGTGGTGCACGACGCCGGCGTTCCGGCGCGGCCTTCGATCTCGACCAGACACAGACGGCAGGAGCCAAACGCATCGACCATGTCGGTCGCGCAGAGCTTTGGAATCTGCGTTCCGGCCTCCATGGCCGCGCGCATGATCGAGGTGCCCTCAGGCACCGTGATGCTCTGGCCATCGATGGTCAGCGTGACCATCGTCTCGGATTTGGAGCGCGGGGTTCCGAAGTCGGTTTCGTGAATCAGCGACATGGCGATTTCCTTATTCCGCAGCCTGGAGACTTGTCGGGGCCGGGCCAAAATCTTCCCGGAAGTGTTTCAGCGCGCTCATGACGGGGTAGGGCGTGAAGCCGCCCAGCGCGCAGAGCGAGCCGAATTTCATGGTGTTGCAGAGATCTTCGACCACCGCGAGGTTTTGCTCGACGCGTTCGCCGGCACGGATCTTGTCGATGGTCTCGACGCCGCGGGTCGACCCGATCCGGCAGGGCGTGCATTTGCCGCAGGATTCGACGGCGCAGAATTCCATCGCAAAGCGCGCCTGCTTTGCCATGTCGACAGTGTCGTCGAACACCACGATGCCGGCATGTCCAATCAGGCCGTCGCGCGCGGCGAAGGCTTCATAATCGAACGGCGTATCGAACAGCGCACGCGGGAAATAAGCCCCGAGCGGACCGCCGACCTGCACCGCGCGAACGGGACGTCCGGTAAAGGTGCCACCGGCGATGTCGTCGACGAGTTCGCCAAGCGTGATGCCGAAGGCGGTTTCGAACAGGCCGCCAAACTTGACGTTGCCCGCAAGCTGGATCGGCATCGTGCCGCGCGAGCGGCCCATGCCAAAATCGGCATAGGCTTTCGCGCCGCCGGCGAGGATGAAGGGGATCGCCGCAAACGAAAGCACGTTGTTGATCACGGTCGGTTTGCCGAACAGGCCCTTATGCGCGGGCAGGGGCGGTTTGGCGCGGACAATACCGCGGCGGCCCTCCAGACTTTCGAGCAGCGAGGTCTCTTCGCCGCAAACATAGGCGCCGGCGCCGACGCGGACTTCCAGATCGAAATCGTGCTTCGAACCACAAATGGCCTTGCCGAGAGTGCCTGCGCGCCTGCCGGCCGCGATCGCGGCCTTCATCGCCTCAACGGCGTGCGGATATTCGGAGCGGATATAGATGTAGCCCTTGGTGGCGCGGACGGTGATGCCGGCAATGGTCATGCCTTCGATCACCACGAAGGGATCGCCTTCCATGATCATGCGATCGGCAAAGGTGCCACTGTCGCCTTCGTCGGCGTTGCAGACGATGTATTTCTGCTCGGCACTCGTCTGCGCTACAGTTTTCCACTTGATGCCGGTCGGAAAACCTGCGCCGCCGCGGCCGCGCAGTCCCGACCTCGTCACGTCGGCGAGGATCGCATCCGATGTCAACGACAGCGCGCGCTCCAGGCCCTTATAGCCGTCATGGTCGCGATAATCGTCGACCGAACGCGGATCGATGATGCCGCAGCGGGCGAAGGTGAGACGGGTCTGGCGCTTGAGCCAGGGAATTTCTTCGGTGAGGCCCTGCCGGAGCGGGTGCGGGCCGTCTTTCAGGATCGCGTCCAGCACGGATGCCGCATCGGCTTCTTTCACCGGGCCGTATGCGACACGACCCTTTGGGGTTGCGACCTCGACCATTGGCTCCAGCCAATAGAGGCCGCGCGAGCCGGTGCGGACGATTTCGATTGCCGCGTTGCGCTGAGCGGCCGCCTGTTCGATCGCCGCCACAGTCTCGTCTGCGCCAACCGCAACGGCGCCCGCATCGCGGGGAATAAAGATACGCACGCTCATCGTTGCGCCTCCGCGATCAGCGCGTCGATACGCGCTTCGTCCAGCATTCCAACCACGCGGCCGTCAAGCATCGCGGACGGCGCGGTGGCGCACAGTCCGAGGCAATAGATCGGCTCGAGCGTCACGCGCTCATCCGCCGTCGTATTGCCGATCTTGACGCCGAGCTTGGCTTCGGCGCGCGCGGCGACCTTATCGCCGCCCGCGGCCTGGCAGGCTTCGGCGCGGCAGAGCTTCAGGACATGCTTGCCCGCGGGCTTGTGCCGGAAATCATGATAGAAGGTGAAGGTGCCGTGCACTTCCGCGCGCGACAAATTCAGAGCTTCCGCGACCATCGGAATGGCGGCTTCCGGCACGTATCCGAAGGCCTCTTGCAGCGCGTGCAAAATCACTAGCGTCGGGCCTTCAATGTGGCTGTTTTCGGCGATAATTTCCGCGCCGCGCTTGCTGTCCCATGGTTCGTAAACGGGCATATTCCACCTTCTCAATCAGCAGCTTATTTGAGGCTGATAAAGATGCGGAATCGTTCTAAGAATCAATAAAGCTGTCTCATGCTGCGATAGCGAAAGGCAATCGATAGAGAAGTGAAATTGATCGATAGGCGGTGGTAATGATGAGGGCTTTGGCAGGCCCTTCCGAGGGCCAAAATTCGTGCGATTTAGCCTGTTTCAGAATAGAACTTTTAGCCCCGTATGACGGCAGCGAAGCCGTGATATCCGTTATCCTCGAAACGTTGGGGGACGTCTTGATCGACAAGCTTGAACTTCTGCTGGCACTCGCCAAGGAACGCCATTTCGGACGGGCGGCGGAGGCCTGCGGTGTCACGCAGCCGACGATGTCGACCAGTCTCAAGCAGCTAGAGGAAATTCTTGGCGTGATGCTTGTGCAGCGGGGGTCGCGCTTTCAGGGCTTCACCCCGGAAGGCGAACGCACGCTGGATTGGGCGCGGCGCATCGTCGGCGATACCCGCGCCATGCGCCAGGAAATCAATTCGCTGAAAGACAAGCTTTCCGGCGAAATCCGCATCGCGGCGATCCCGACCGTGCTCGGCATGGTGGCTTCGCTCACGACGCCGTTTCGTGCACGTCACCCGGATGTGCGGTTTCGGGTTGTATCGTGCACCTCGGCCGACGTCCTCGGCTTGCTTGAAAACCTCGAGGTCGATGCCGGCCTGACCTATATCGAGAACGAGCCGATCGGCAATGTCCGCACCATTCCGCTCTACAACGAAAGTTATCGCCTGCTGACGTCGCCCGAAGGCATGTTCGGCGATCGCGACCAGGTGACCTGGACGGAGGTCGGGAAGGTCCCACTATGCCTGCTGACGCCGGACATGCAGAACCGGCGCATCATCGACCGCGCGCTCAAATCGGTCGGGGCCGAGGCGACGCCAACGCTGACCTCGAACTCGCTGCTGGTGCTTTACACCCATGTGAAGACGGGCCGCTGGGCGAGCGTGATGCCTGCGAAACTGGCGGAGACGCTGGGGCTCGCGGACAAGGTCCGCAGCATCCCGATCATCGATCCGGTTGTCGATTACAGCATCGGGATGGTGGTTCCGCAGCGCGATCCCATGACCCCCTTGATTGCCGCGCTGGTACAGATCGCACGCGAGGTCGCGCCCTCGCTGCAATAGTCAGGCCGCGGCCGCGCTGGTTTCGTTGAGAACCTTGCTGATCGCCTTGCGCGGGAGCGACACCCGCACGACCGTGCCGCTGCCGAGCTTCGAACGCAACCGCATCGAACCGCCGTGCAGGTTGGCCAGCGATCGCGCAATCGCAAGCCCCAGTCCCGAGCCATGATAGGTCTTGGTCAACTGGCTTTCGACCTGCTCGAACGGGCGCCCAAGCCGCCGCAGCGACTGCGGCGCGATGCCGATGCCGGTATCGGCAATCAACAGCACGACGGAATCGGCGACCTCGCGGCTGCGGACGACGACCCTTCCGCCGTCAGGTGTGAATTTGACGGCGTTGGAGAGCAGGTTGACGATGATCTGCTTGGTGGCGCGGCGGTCGGCCACGATCGAGATCGGGCCATCGATCTCGGCATCGAGATCGAGATTCTTGTCGTCGGCGCGGCCCGACACCACGCGCAGGGATTCGGCGAGCGTCTTCGACAGGTCGAGCTCTTCCATGTCGAGCTTCATCCGCCCGGCCTCGATCTTGGACATATCGAGGATGTCGTTGATCACCTCGAGCAGATAATGCCCGCTGGTGAGAATGTCGTGGCAGTATTCCCGATATTTCTCCGAACCGAGCGCGCCGAACATGCCGCTTTCCATGATTTCGGAGAAACCGATGATGGCATTGAGCGGCGTGCGCAGCTCGTGGCTCATATTGGCGAGGAACTTCGATTTGGTCTGGTTGGCTTCTTCGGCGCGGGTCTTCTCGCGGGAATATTTTTCGGCCAAGTCCGCAAGTTCGAGGGCCTGCCGCTCCAGTTCGCTTTGCGACCGCTTCAGGTCGATGACGGTTGCGCGCAGCCGCAGATCGTTGTCGACGAGCTTCTGTTCGTGCTCCTTGATGCGGGTGATGTCGGTTCCGACCGAGACGTAGCCACCATCCTTGGTCCGCCGCTCGCTGATATGCAGCCAGTTGCCGTCGTCGAGCTGCGCCTCGAAGGTTCGCGCGCCCGGCGCCTGGTTGGCGATCTCGTGCAGGCGGGTCTTGACCTCCGGCATCCGGCCGACCTCGATCACGGTCTCGTAGGACGTTCCCGGAATGACTGCGGAGTCCGGCAGCTTGTGCAGGCGCTGGAAGTGCGAGTTGCAGAGCACGAGCCGGTCGCTGGCGTCCCACAGCACGAAGGCTTCGGGAATGGTTTCGATCGCGTCGCGCAGCCGCAAATCTGCCTCGACGGTCTTTTCGGCGAGACTCTTCTGCTCGGTGATATCGACCGCGATGCCTATCAGATGCAGCCCGGCATCGGCCGCGCCCTGGCTGAGTTCGCAGCGCACGCGCAGCCAGATCCAGTGTCCGTCGGTGTGCTGCATGCGGAAGGTGTGGTCGATGTAGTTGATCTTCGATGAGATCAGCTGATCGGCGATCTCGAACAGGTCGATGTCGTCCGAATTCACCAGCGCATTGACTTCGCCGAAGGTGAGAAGGTCGCTGCGGTTATCGAGTCCGAGCATGGTGAACATCGACTGCGACCAGAAGATCCTGCCGCGCGAAAGATCCCAATCCCAAAGGCCGCAACGGCCGCGGTTGAGCGCCGTATCGATGCGGCCGCGCACGGCGTCGTTGATGAGATCGCCCTCGCGGGCCCGGGTCGACTGCCAGTGGAAGGCAAAGCCGAGGATCAGCACGACGAAGCCGGTGGTGGCCGACAGCGTCACGGAGAGTGCCGCATCCGAGCGCCAGATCGAATCCAGCTTCTCCTGAATGACGATCACCTGGCCGGGCAGGGAGCGGACGGCGTGACGGACCACCAGCGCGCCGCTGCCGTTCGGCAGTGTGATGTCGGTGACGCCCGAGACTTGCCCCGCGGGCGCCGGCGGCACCACCGCGCTGATAATTTCGAGGATGCTGGAGGTATCGCCGATCGCGGATTCGATCGGAACGCGGGCGAGAACCCGCTGGTCCAGGCCTGTGACAATGACATGGCGCCCGGCCGCGATCGCCCATGACGGAATCAGCCCCGGCAGCAACAGTTGGAGACGTTCGAACGCGATCGTGCGATCCTGCCGTCCCGACGCAATGCGATCGAGACGCTCGGCGAGCAGATCGGCCACGGCCGCGAGGTCGCGCTTGGTCGCCGCGCGCTTCTGGCGCGATTGATCGACCACCTGCACGAAGGCGCCGAGGCAAATGGTGATCAGGAACGCGATGATCAGTGTCGGTACTGCACGACGGAGCGCAGGCTCCGCTAACAACAGCCTGTGATAGGCTGGCTTCGCGATCGATTGCGCCAATCCCTTGATCGAATCGGATTGGACGCACGCGCTCGCCGCGTGTGCGCGCGCCATACCGTTGGCCCCCTTGGAAAGCTTTGCAGTACCCACCCCATTCGAGGAGAATCGCCGCTCCCCGAATCAGATTCATTTGAATCCACTTTTCTGGGGCTGTCGAGAGTCAACGATTCGTTAAGCCAAATAATTCTTGTCCACGCCGAATCTTAGTCGCCAAAAAGCCCGCAAATTGCCGGGCGAGATGAGTCCGAAACGGGAACGCGCATCGGCTCGCGACGTGCTCAGACCTTCGGCGGTTCGGCATGACTGATGACGCGCTTCACGGTCGGAAAGGCGCGGCGGAGCGCCCGCTCGATCTCGTCGACGCCCTCGTGAACCTTGATCACGCTCATCGAAGGCGCTGCGCGGCAGTGGAAGTTGACGATTTCGCCGGCATCGGTGTCGCGCACGCGCACGTTATGGATGTCCTGGATCGCACCTGTGGCCGCGAGCTGCGTTAGCGCCGCGCGGATGGTTTCCACCCGCTCCGGAGCAGCGTCGGTTCCCAGCGGCAATTCCGGTTCCAGCGGCTCGATATGGGTGTCGACCTCGACGTTCTCACCGAATTCGTCGCGAATGTTCCGCTCCAGCGCGTGGGCAATGTCATGGGCCGCCGTCAGCGCCATCTCGCCATCGACTTCGAGGTCGATAGAGACGGTGAGCTTGTCGCCGAGATCGTGAACCGTCACGTGATGGACGGCGAGGCCGGAGTTGCGGGCGATCACCATGATGCGCTCGCGGACGCTCTCGTTGTTCAGCGCGACCGGCACGGCCGTGAAGGTCAGATCGGCGTCATCGAGCGCATCGGAAACGGCTCCTTGCGCCTTGTGCTTGATCTCGTCGACGCGGTCGATGGGATAGGTGCGCGGCACCTGCACGATGGCGTCGATGAAATGGGTTGCGCCGACCATGCGGACCCGCAGGCGCTCGACACTGACCACGCCTGGAACCGCGCGGATCGCGGCGGCGGCTTGCGCCGCAACGCCTTCCGGCGCGCGGTCAGTCAGCGTTTCGACGGTCGAGCGGGCGAGCCTCATACCGAGCGCCGCGATGACGACGGCAACGGTGGCCGCGGCGACGGCGTCGCCCCACCAAAATCCGAAACCGGAGAGCGCGAGGCCTGCCATGACCGCAAGCGAGCCCAGCACGTCGGAGGCAAAATGCACCGCGTCGGCTTCGAGTGCCTGGCTTTTGGTCTCGTGCGCGGCGCGATGCAGCGCGCGGGCTCGCCACAGGTTCACCGCGATATCGAGCACGAGCACGATAAACGGGATGGCCGACAAGATCGGAGGCGGGGTGCCGTTACGCAGGCGGCTGAAGGATTCGACCAGGATGCCGCCGGCGAGGACGTAGAGCATGGCGATGATGCCGAGCGCGGACACGCTCTCGAGCTTGCCATGGCCGTAGTGGTGTTCTTCGTCGGCCGGGCGATCGGAAAAGCGCACCACCAACCAGGTGACGATGGTCGCGACCACGTCCACCGACGAGTGCAGCGCTTCGGAGATCAGCGCGAGACTGCCGATCGCGATGCCGACCACGAATTTGGCGATAGCCATGCCGGCGCTGGCGAAGATCGAAATCGCCGCGACGCGTGACTTGGTCGGATGAATGCCGTGTTCCATGGGGCTAGCGTCCCGATTCCGAAGTTCGTAGCATTTCCGGGGCCACTTTTCGAACTTCGGAATCGAAAGGACGCTAGCTTGACTTGTTGATCTAGTGTGGCTTTGGTTCAGAAGTCCGCATGACCCGCTCGCGGCATAGATGATGCGGACTTCTGAACCGCCACACTAGGGTTTAGCAGGGCGTCTTTAACGATTAAAGAACGATCAAATTTCGCTGTTGCTACTTAGTTGCATTAGCGTCCGGGATTAAGCTGTCATTGCGAGCGTTAGCCAACGGGTCGCGCGAATGCACGCCCGATGACAGGCTCCGCAATCCAGCCTTCACATCGGATTCAGCGCTGGATTGCTTCGTCGCGTGCGCTCCTCGCGCAAACGCTTTGCGTTTGTCGCAGGCAATGACGAGTTTCTCACTTGACACACCTTCTCCTTCTCCCGGCGCCATACGCCCGAGCTTTGTCCGAATTTTTCGCCCTGAAGAAGAGGGCGCAGGGAACGCCGGGTGATCAGGCTCACCCGCAGCCTCGCGTGCAAAGGAAAAAAGCACACGAGTAAGTCCACCACAGGTTCGCCGAAACAGTCCGGCATTCCCTGCGCGATGGTGTTACGGCTTATTCCATGCTCTTCCCGGCGATCGGGCTTTTTGTCACCGTCACCGGCGCAATGCGTCAGCATTGTCGCCAGCTTGACGTCAGCGTCGAGACGTCAGAACCACATGGCTTCGCTGTCCACCTGTCCATGCGTTCGTCCGACGCAAGGAAAGTGTCCATCGCATCCCGCACCCAACGTTCGTGACGATGCGCAACGCCCCTCAAGCGGGAACGGAACGACTGGAATCACTAAAGCTGTGTCTACCAAAACGCGAAGCGAAATATTTTTTGCAGGAAGGCTTGCGTGAGAAGCAAATCAGCTGGAGCCGCTCGTCAAACCGCCGGAGCTCGCCACGGACCGACGCTTTTGATTTCGGCGATGACGCCGCGTTCGAAAGTTGCACGTCCCGACCGCTCAGTCGAAGGTGACCATCACCTTGCCGTTGATGCCCGGCTTGGAAGCCCGACTGACGGCGCCCTTGATGTCGGAGGCGGGAAACGCTGAATCAATCCTGGTATCGAGCTTGCCGGACGACGCGAGATCATCGAGGCCGGCGTAGAGAGCCGCGATGGCATCGCGCGGTGCGTTCATCAGGTATTTCGAAAGCCAGAAACCGCGGATGAGAATGTCCTGGAAGACCAGCGTGCCGGGATTGATCGTGCAGGGCGCTCCACTCATGGCTCCGTAGACGACAAGCGTCCCGCCAGGTTTCAGACATGAAGCGATGCGGTCGGTCGCCGAGCCTGCAACAGAGTCTAAGCCCAGCACGATCGATCCACCGCCAATAGTCGCCTGCGCTCTGGCGGCGAGGTCGTCGCCATCGACCAGCACGGCGTCTGCGCCAAGGCCTTTGAGTTCGTCGATGACATCCGCGCGGCGAACCACGTTGATCGTGCGCACGCCGGACAGCTTGGCGAGCTGAATCGTCGCGCGGCCGACGGCAGAATTCGCGGCGTCCTGAACAATCCAGTCGCCGGGCCTGAGATCGACGAAATTCTGCAGCAGCAGCGAAGCGGTCGCCGGATTGACCTTGAGCCCCGCCTGCTGCATGAGGTCCCCGTGCGATGAGAGCTTGATGATGTCGTGTGCTTTGACCAGGCGGAACTGACGCCAATTGTTCAGCGTCAACAGCATGACGCGATCTCCGAGAGCGAGCCCTTCCACGTCAGTCCCCAGTGCGGCAACCTCTCCGACAGCCTCGGTGCCAATCGCGTGGGTGCTTGCATCAAGCCGCGGATAGACGCCCTGCATGGTCAGGAGGTCGGCCGGATTGATCGGGAACGCGCGCACTTTGACAAGCACGTCGTCTGCTTCGGGATTTGGCGGCATCGCGGCATCCACATAGCTCACGACATCTTCGGGGCGGCCTGGGGTGACAAATTCAATCTGCTTCATCTGATGCCTCTCGCTCGGCCCATGCGGCCGTGAACGCCTTCGCAGCCCAGTTTGGAAGTAAGTCCGACGCCGGCGAAGGCGGGCCGAATGGGACCGGCGCCTTCAGGCAAGTCGGATCTGCCGCGCAATCACCTTCGACGCGAAGTCCTCAGGCCGCGCGCGCCCGTCCTGGCGAATCAAAGAAGCCGCTGATGTTGAGCAACCGTCCATCGGGTGCAGCATTCGCGAAGCTTCGTCCCGTCTGGAGGACGGCGCCGTCTGCTCCGAGCAAGCGCCACTCCGCAAGCATTCTGTCGTGGTGATGGATGACGAACAGAATTTCGAACCTGCCCCCCTTCACGGTCTGCTGAAATCCGCCCATGTAGCGCGACAGCGCTTCGCGGCCGGAAAGCAGTCCGTTGACGTCGCAATAGGTGCAATCATCGGCAAGGCAAACTTCCAGCTCCGACGTCCGAACTGCCGGCTCCGAGGACCAGATGCGCGCGTAACGATGCCAGAGGGTTTCAGGCGTCATGAGATTTCCCCTTCGAGATGATCGAATTCCTGGTTGATCGCGCGCCGGATAGCCTTGAGATCATAGCCGCCGCGGACGAGGACGAGCACACCCTGGTAAAGAGCCAGCAATCGGACTGAACCGGCCTTGGGGTCAAACCGCTTCGGAAGCTGGCCCGACGACACCGCGGCCGCGAGGCGATCGGCGAAGAGGCGCTCCAGGATTGCAAATCCCTTGACGATGGCTGATTCCGCAGCGTCGTTGTCGGCGCCGAATTCGATCGCCGAGTTGGTGATCAAGCATCCGAAGGTTTCGCCGTCGGGTTCACGCAGCAATGACAGAAAGAGTTGACGAACCCCCACCAGTCCATTTTCAGGCTTTGCAAACTGGGCGATGCGCCGTTCGAGCACGGAGTGCAGGTAATGTTCGAACGCTGCGAGAAAAATGCCGCGTTTGTCGCCGAAGCTGTTGTAGATGCTCCCGGAACTGAGGCCCGTCGCCGCTTCGAGCTGGGGAATCGAAATTCGCGCGTAGCCCTCGCGGCGAAACGCGTGCATGGCGCGCGTCAATACGTCGTCTTCATCGTAGGATCGCGATCTGACCACGTTTCCTCGCTCATCATTATAAAATGTTCATTTTAGAATAAAGCTTATATTTTGCCTGTCAAGGCTCAGCTTGGCGGTGCCGTTTCCGAACGCGAAGGTGTCCCGGTCGCTTGCTTGATCGCGCGCGAGGCTTGCCCGGATGACGCGGGGCATTGAGACAGACTCAGAGCCGCGGGTCGATCGGCTCGCTTCGAGCGCCAGTACCGCTAACACGCATTCGTGGACGCGCCTGAGCGGCTCGCGGCCAACAAAGCGCCTCAGCGCCTCGTGACCGAGCGCGAATTCGCGCATCTACATCCAGTGGTTTCAGGGGTCCAGGCAGGTTGCAACCCGTTTTCGGAAGGCGACGAGGAACCTCAGGCAGGGGAAACCGATGGACGCGGTTTCGCGACCTCGCTTCATGAAATCGCGACGCTGCGCGAGCATTCGAACACAAGATGTTGTCTGTTGGTTCATTTTGCATTCACGGGATCTCGCCACAATCGGCGGCCGACATGGCGTTGCGCATCGGCAGCTCATTGGAGCGTCGTCGAAGCAACGATGGCGCGGGAGGGCACAAGCATGAAAGGGAACTGGCTGGTAGCCGCGGCAATGCTCGGAACACTAGGCTGGACCTTCGCTGCACGATCGCCGGCCCACGCCGATGCGATTGCCGACAGTGCCTCGCAAGCCACTACACAGAGCGATGCGATCAACCTCTCGCGTGACCTGGTGCGGCTCGGGATTGCCGCGAACAATCTGCCTCCGAATAGTCCGACCACCGATGCGCGGCCGCTGTTCCAGGCGGCCCTGCAGTATGCGGAGAGCCATCCGATCAAGCGGATTACGGTTGACCGCGGCGCCTATTACTTTCTCACCCCCGAGAATTCGACGGCCTATCTGCTGCTGAAATCACTGTCCGATCTCACGATCGACCTCGACGATTCAACGGTCTTTTTTGCCGGCGCCTTCCTGCAGGGATTTGCCGTCGTCAATTGCGAGCACGTGACATTGACGCGATTTCGGGCTGACTTCATCTCGCGGCCCTACACGCATGTGCAGTTGACGGCCATCGATCCGCTCGCGCGGCGGCTCTCCTACGCAACTCTGCCAGGTTGGCCCGATCCGGTTGAATTCAACGGTCTCGCCCAAAGCACCGCTCCTACCAACCCGCTCGGGTTCTGGGCTCTGGATTTTCGTGATGGCGATATTCTCCCTGGCACATCGCGCATGGAGTTGACGCAGCCGATTGCCAGCGGTGCGTTGGATCTGGTCCCGAGCAACGCGCCATGGGTGCAGGGTCCGACCCTGTCGACGTTCCGGCCCGGCGACATCATCGTCGTGTTCGTGCGGGGAGGGCAGGCGACGATTTCTGTGGCCGGAGGAGACTCGATCACGGTCTCGGACGCGACGATTTATGGATCGAGCGTACAAGGGATTCTATTCAACTCGAGTTCGAACGGGATCGTGGAGCGCGTTCGTGTGATGCCGCGACCGGGCGGCTTGATCTCGGCCAATGCCGGCGGCATCATTTTCGTCAACGATGCCGGCGCCAATCACATCCACAACAATTTTGTCGCCCGCAACCTCGACGATGCTCTCGCCATCTACGAGACGGACGCTGCGACCGTGGTGCAACAGCTCGGGCCCCGCCAGCTCATCGTCGATCGCGCCGCCTTCCGTCGCTTCCCGGACGGCACCAAGGTCAACTTTATCGATCCTGCGACCGGAAATGAGCTCGGTGGCGCGACCATCGTCTCGCAACAGCCGCCGGACTCGGTGCCGCCGGTCTTCGGCGGCGCGGTCACCGTTATGTTCGATGCAGACTTGCCGACGCTTGCCGCGGGCTTCGGCATGGCTCTCGCCGACCCGGCATCCCGCGGGCAGGGGTCGACGATCAAAAACAACGAGGTCAGCGACGTGTTGTTCGGCCGTGGCGTCTATGGCGCCGGCAACATCGGCCTGACGGTTGCCGGGAACAAGGTCGGGCACACCAGCTTCGCCGGGATCGAGATTTTCCAGAATCTGAACGGCGTTCCGCTTGTTCTGATTCCGACGCCGCCGGCGCACGATGTCACCATTCATGACAATGTCGTGCGCGGCAGCCTTGGCCCCATGGCCTCAGGTTCGGGCAGCCAGATCGCGGTGGGGGCGATCGAGGTGGCGACGACGACTCCGAAGAACGATTTCCCGGCGTCGTCACCGAATACAAACGTCGTAATCGAGCGCAACGCCGTGATCGGATCCGGCCGAAGTGGAATCTGGGTGAATGAGCTTTCAGGCGGCGCGATCCGCAACAATGTCATCACAGGATGGAATCAGCATCCGGAGCTGCCGCTCAACGGCGTCGATGCGCAGACGCGGGCCCTGATCATGCAGGATTCCAGCCAGGCTCTCGTGACTCACAACAGCTCAAATCTTGAAATCGACGGCAATGTGACCAACCCGAACGCGGTTGCGCAAGGAAACTAGCGGCCGCCTCCCGTTAGGATGAGTCAGGCCATCCTTGCATTCACCAGACGGCCATCGCGAGCGCTGCGAGCAACGCAGGCGGCATGACCAGAGCGCCGATTTTCAGGAAGCGTCAGGCCGTGACGTCGATCTTTTCCCGTCGCAGCGCGATGCGCAAATCAGCAGGGATGTCGATGATTTTACTCCCGGCTTTCAGCTACGCCCCGATCGCATATTCATAGATTTCCTCTTCCTGGGCGTTATGGATGCGCACAAGAGCTTCGATCGACTCGATGACCCGCTGGGCATCCCGGATCAGGTAGGGATCGATATCTTCAGCGCTTAGACCGTCAGCGAGCCGGTGCAACAGGCGCGACTGATGTATGATCTCGCGATGCGCCCGGCTCATGGCTCCGAGCCCATGCCGGTCTGCCAGGTATTTTGCGACGTGCGGATAGACCTCACTCTCGTCGTCCTGCTCGTGGGTCACGATCTTTGTTGCGACGATCGAATCCGCTTCCGCAATCAAGGCGACTGCGCTGGCCGCTTCTGCCTGGTCCAGCGCATCTGCAATCTCTCTCAGGCGATCGAGCGTCGGCTCCATTTGCGCGTGATCCGCTTGAAGAGAGCCCGCCTTCGCAGCCGGCATCCTTCGGCGACCGTTTGCGCGGCCGGGGCTCAGCGCACGCAGGGCGTTAAGGATCACCGCGACATCAATGACCTCCTGCGTCAGGGCACCGCCGACCGGTGGCAGCCATCCGATCGCGGCCAAGGCCATTGCAAGGCCGGACAGCATCATCCCCGATACGATGCTTTGCAAGGCGATCGATCGGGTCCGCTTCGCAATTTTGATCACGTCCGGGATACGATCGACACGATCGACGAGGATGACGACATCGGCCGCTTCCGAGGACGCGCTCGCGCCCCGTGCGCCAAGTGCGATGCCGACATTTGCGGCCGCCAGAGCAGGAGCGTCGTTGATGCCGTCCCCGACCATGACGGTCAGGTTTCGGCGTTTTTCGGTCGCGACAGCGTCGACCTTGTCGGCCGGCTCACGGTCCGAAAGAACCGCATCCAGATCAAGCGCGGCGCCGATCGTTTCGGCTGCCTCTGCCCGGTCGCCCGTCACCATCACAATCCGGGATACTCCGGCCGATCGCAGCGCTTGAACGGCGCGCGGTGTTTCACGCCGAAGTTCGTCACCCAGCAACAAGGCGCCAATGGTGAAACCGTCCACGGCGACGAATACGGTGAGGGCCGAGCGCCACGCGCCGCGTCGAAGAGCCCGAACCACCCAGGCTTCGGGCTTTTGAGATCCGACCACGAGCTGGTGCGATCCGACCCGGATCATCCTGCCGTCAATCATGCCTTCGAGACCTGCGCCTGCGGTTTCGCGGACTTGCGATGCGGCGCTCAGTTTGAGAACCCGTGCCGTGGCGGCTTGGACGATGGCTGCGGCAACGACGTGATGCGACGCCTGCTCCAGCGAGGCCGCCAGGCGGAGCACCTCATCTGCTTGATGGTTGGGAGCAACTTCGATGGCCACAAGACGGGCGCCGCCGACCGTCAGTGTGCCGGTCTTGTCAAACATCACCGTATGTGTCTGGGCAAGCGCTTCGAGGGGGCTGCTGCCTTTGACGAGAATCCCGCGCTTTGCAGCCCGAGCGACCCCCGAAATGAAGGCAACCGGAGCTGCGAGAATAAGCGGACACGGCGTCGCTGCGACCAGCACAGCCAGAGCGCGAATGGGATCACCCGAGAAAAACCAGGCGCCACCGGCGACCAGCAGGGCCATCGGCAACAGCAGCAAGGCGTATCGATCCGCCATGCGGATGAAAGGTGACTTTGCGCTCTCGGCTGCGCTCACCATTCTAATGATGCCGGCGTAAGTGCTTTCGCCAGCGGCCGCTGACGTCCGGATCTCGAAAGGTCCGCCCGCATTCAGAGAACCGCTGCGCGCCAATTCTCCGCAGCCCCTCGACACGGGAATGGGCTCGCCGCTCAACGCCGACTCGTCGATCGTCGCTTCCGCGCTGGTAACGGCGCCGTCCACCGGAACCACCTCGCCACTGCGGACCAGAACAATGTCTCCGACTTCAACCTGCTCGATCGGCGTATCGGTGATGGTCGATCCGTCGCGGCGATGAGCAATTCTCGGCGCGCGGTCAATCAGCGACCTGAGGTCACGCTGGGCTCGCGCAACCGCGATGTCCTCAAGCACGTTGCCTCCGGCATACATGATGGCGATGACAATGCCCGCCAGCGCCTCACCGAGCACGATCGCGCCCGCCATTGAAACGAGGGCGATCGAATCAACACCCATCCGGCCGGCCGCGAAGTCGCGCACGATCGAGACAAGCAGAACGATTACGACCGGGATTGTTCCGCCGATCCAGCAACATTCCGCCACATCGCGCCTGTTTGCGAGCCAGGCGACAAATCCGAAGAGCAGCCCAACGATTGCGACGGCGATCAGCGCACGCCGCAGGAATCTTTCAGACCATAGCCAAGCCATTCTCGGTTCGCCCGCGCATGAGACGCGACCAGATTATCGCCGCGATCAGTCGGACAGGTTTGATCGATATCAACGTGATGAGCCGGGTGGGTGAACGCCCGCGGCCGCCGATCCAGCCCAGCTGGACATGGATACTATTGTCGCCTCGTTTCACCAGCCAGTTGCTGCCAGTGCTACCAGCAACGCGGGCGGCATGACCAGCACGCCAACTTTCAGGAAACGCCAGGCCGTGACGTCGATCTTTTCCCGTCGCAGCGCCACCAGCCACAGAATCGTCGCGAGCGACCCGGTGACCGAGAGATTGGGTCCGAGATCGACGCCGATCAACATCGCGCTCAGGACGGAAGGAGGAAGATGGTCGTTGGCTGCGACCGAACCGGCGACCAGGCCGACGGGAAGGTTGTTGGCGATGTTGCTGGAGATCGCTGTGACGATTCCGGCACCCCAGGCGGCCGTGTTCGGCGATCTGTCGATGATCCCCTGCAGGAACGCGCTGAGCTCGCCGATCGCACCGGTTTTGACGAGCGCCTCAACCATCACGAACAGACCGGCAACCAATGGCAGCACGCTCCAGGAGACGCCTTTGATCACCGGCCAGGGCGACTGGCGGCTCAGGACGAGCACAAGGGCGGCCGTGACGCCGCCGCAGATGAAGGTCGGCAATCCCAACGGCACGTCGAGGGCCGAAGCCGTCAGCAGCACGACACCGATCGCTGCAATGCCGATGGCGGTGAGCCCGCCGGCGCGACCGAGCTTGGGATGCGGTACGCGGCTTGCGATGTTTTCATCGGCGAGCGCGCGGCGCTGATTAAGGCGAAGCACGATATAGGTCGCAACGACAGCAGCGAGCGAAGGCAACGTGAACTGGCGCAGCCATTCGAACAGATGCGGCATGCGTGCGCCGAACACCACGAGGTTGGCCGGGTTGGAGATCGGCAGCACAAAGCTTGCGGCGTTAGCGATGAAGGCGCAGGCGAAGAGATAGGGCAGGGGGGTGGCGCCGGCGGCGCGGGTCGCGGCGTAGACTGCGGGCGTCAGCACGATTGCCGTGGCGTCATTGGAGAGCAACACGGTGACGAGGATGCCCACGGCATACACCAGAAGAAAAAGCCGCTGTGGCGAGCCCCGCGCATGCTCGACCGCGAAGGCGGCCAGATAGTCGAACAGGCCTTCGCCGCGCGCGAGTTCGGCGGTGAGCATCATGCCGATCAGGAAGAAGTAGACGTCGAGGCCCCTGGCGACGCCGTACAACGCCTCCCTCGGGTCAAGGAAGTTGCAAAGCACCAACGCGGCGGCGCCGGCGACGGCCCAGATCGCTTCCGGCAGGCGAAACGGCCTGATGATCACGCCGGCGGTCGCCGCGGCAATGATGATCCATGCCAGAAGGTATTCGTGCGAAAGCATCGTTCTGTCGTCTCCAAATCACCCCGCCGCGGTGTCGCACGGCGGGAGCGGTTTCCCTGTTGTTTGGCTTGAGACCGCGGCGGATTTCAAGCGCGTTTCGGGCAGGGCAAACCAGCAAACGGCGAAGCCGACAGCCGCGACCGCACCAAGCGCGAGGAAGGCGGCGCTATAGCCCGCCTTCACCACGACCAGACCGGCAAGGGTGGTCGACAGCGCGGCGCCAATGCTTTGCGCCGTGATGACCGCTCCTTGCGCAACGTTGAAACGGCCGGTGTTGCGCATGAGATCCGCCACGATCACCGGAAAGATCGCGCCGAAGATGCCGGCGCCGACGCCGTCGAGAAGCTGCACGCCAACAAGCCAGGCCTTGTTGTCGGACAGTGTATAGAGCGCGGCGCGAATTGGCAGGATCAGCAAGGCTGCGAGGAAGAAGCGCTTGTGCCCCCATCGGTCTGCACGCGCGCCCACCAGCATCGCCATCGGCACCATCACGATTTGTGCGGCGGTGATACAGGCCGACATCAGGCTCGTGCCGAGATTCTTGTCCTGCAGCGCCAGCTTTTGCCCGACCAGCGGCAGCATCGCCGCATTCGCAAGGTGAAACAGGGCGACACAAACGGCAAAGATCAGAAGCGGACGGCAAGTCAGGAGAACGCTCAAGCCCGATGGCTGCTCCGCGGCGTCATCGGCGCCCGTCCGACGTTCATGCAGTCCCCGCGCGAGATCATGGTCGATCGTCTGTTCCGGGATCGCAAGCACGCTGGCGAGGCTTGCGATCGCCATGAAGCCGAGCAGGTAGAACACGACCTGCGGGCCGAAGAAATAGGCCGCGATGCCCGCAATCGTCGCGGCCGTAGCATTGCCCGCATGGTTGAAGCTTTCATTGCGGCCGATTCGCCCCGTGAAAGCGCGGTGGCCGACGCCGCCGAGCGAAACCGCTGATATCGCCGGTGGGAAGATCACGCCCGCCGCATGCGCGATGCCTTGCGATACCGCAACAGGCCAGAAGCCCGGGCACAGCGGCAGGATCAGGCAGGCGCAGGTGACGATCAGCGCCGCAGCCGCCATCACCCGACGTTTTGCCCTTGTTGCATCGATGAGAGCGCCGGCCGGTGTCTGCGCGACAATGCCGGCAAAGCCGGCAATCGACATGACGACACCGATGCTGGCTTCGTCCCATTTCTGCTCGGTCAGGAGATAGACGGCGAGATAGGGCCCCAAGCCATCGCGGACGTCGGCCAGGAAGAAATTGGCGGCATCGAGGGCGCGGTTGGCACGCTGTGTTGATACTGAATCCGTAGACATGCCGAACCTCGACCTCGATTCCACTTATCGCATTTCGCGTCACTGCCTCAGGCGTGTTCGGCGCGATCGTGCCTTGGCTTTGCCTCGTGCTTGGGGTCGTGCCCGGGTTTTGGCTTCGGCTTGGCCTCCTTGATCGGACGAAGGTCGCCGCTGCCACTGCCAATCTCCTTCGCATGCAGCACGCGGCCATGTTTGGTCTCGAGGCCATCACCCTTCACGGCAATCTTCGCGTTCGGCGCCAGAAGCTTCGCAACCTGTTCAGCCTCCTTCGGCCCGATACGGACAACCGTGCCATCGGCTAGCAGCGCGCCGCGAAGTTCGCCTTTTGGGCCAAACAGCGACAGCCGCACGGTTCCCTCCGCCGACATCTTCTTTTTCTCGATCCTGGGATGTTCGCGATCGTGATCGGGCCCCCGATCGACGATGTCAGCGCCGCTGGCCGTGGTGACCGCGACCGCCGCGATGAGATCTGCCTTGCGCGGGCGGACGCCGCGGACGCCGACCACGTCGCCGGCGTTGATCTGGCGGGTCAGCTCGGCCTCCATGTGCGGCGGGGTGTGAACGAGGACGGACGCTTGCGTGTTGTCAGTGATGACGAATCCATCGATCTCGCCGTGAGGGTTGAGAAGGAAGCGTTCGACGGTGCCTTTCACTTCCGGCAGGCAATCGGGATCAATCCAGTGCATGTTGTTCTCCTCTTCTGGTTTGTTGGGTCTTGAATGTCGCTATCGGTCTCAGCCGCGCGGCGGGGGCGGAGGCGGCGGAGCGAACCGGTCGGGGCCGCCCTCCGGACGACCTTTGGGGCCACGCGGCGGACGCGGTCCGTCGAGCTCGGTCATCTGACCGGGTGAAGCACCAATCGCCTGCACGTCGACCACTCGGCCGAGCGCCGTATCGAGCAGCTCTCCGCGGACGGACACCATCTGTCCGGGCTGCAACCAGTCGGCAAAGCGCTCGGCTTCCGGCGGCGGCAGACGAAGCTGGGTGCCGTCGTCGAACAGCGCGCCGTTCACTTCGCCGCGTTTGCCGTGCAGCGTCGTGGTGATCCGGCCGCTATAGGTCTGCTGCATGCCGCCGCGATCTGGACCACGCGGCGGTCCATTGTCGGCGACGCTTCTGCCGGTCGAGATATTGGTGATCGAGGCCGCATCGACCAGCGCAACAGCCCGCGCACGAAGACCGCGTATCGAAACCTCGTCGCCCGGGCGGATCGCATAGACGATCTGGGCCGAGAGATGCGGCGGCAGCTTCACTTCCGTGCCGTCGGCGAGAATCAGCCCGTCAACGTCACCTCGCGGGGTCAGCGTGTATTGTTTCACCCGGCCGCGCGACTCCGGCAGTTGCGAGGAATCCCAGACTGTTCCGACTGTCTGTGAATAGGCTTTTGTTCCCGCGCCGATAGCGGTCGCGGCGAGAAACGCACACGCAAGCGCGTGTATTCGTTTCGTTGTCAGTTTCATCATCAAGCTCCTTCGAACGGCGATCTCATCGCCGATGCGAAAGCATCAGCAATGGCCGTGCCAAAGCTGAATTGCTTGCTTATGAAGGAGTTAACAGCGGAGGAGGGGCTTCAATCGTCGTCTTTGCCGACGCTGGGTGTCGGGTTTTCTGACGCGTCGCCGCAGCTCAGGCCGTAGCGCTGCATCTTCGTGTAGAGAAGCTGGCGGTTGATATTGAGGCGCCGCGCCGCTTCAGTGCGGTTGCCGCCGCAGGCCGCGAGCGCGTTCCGAATCATCGCTTCCTCAAGTTGCGCGACGGCTGTCGGCAGGTCGCCCGTGGGCGGTCCCGCAGGAAGCCGATGAGTTTCCTCGGCGCTGGTATGGATATCGTCGGCTTCGATGGTGTGGCTTCTGGTCAGCACGCAGGCCCGCTCGACGACATTGCGCAATTGCCTGACATTGCCAGGCCAGTTGTAACGCGTGAGCTTGTCGATCGCGCCGCGGCCGAGCTGCTTGATCGGCTGTCCCGGTGAGGCCGACAGCAACACAAAGTGTTCCGCCAGCGGCACGATGTCGGCCGGTCGCTCGCGCAGCGGCGGGATCGCGATCGGAACGACATTGAGCCGGTAGTAGAGGTCTTCGCGAAACTCACCCGCCGCCACCAGCTTTGACAAGTCACGATGGGTTGCGGCCACGACCCGCGCCGTGGCGCGGACCGGCTTGCCGCCGACCGGGGTGATCATCCGTTCCTGCAAGACCCGCAGAATCTTCGCCTGCATTGCAAGCGGCATGTCGCCGATCTCGTCGAGGAACAGCGTACCGTTATCGGCGTCGCGGAACGCACCGGTGCGGTCGGCGACCGCGCCTGTGAACGAACCCTTGACATGCCCGAACAGTTCGCTTTCGAGCAGGTCCGGCGGGATGGCCGCGCAGTTCACCGCGATAAAGGGCCCATCCTTACGCTGGCTGTGCACGTGAAGCGCGCGCGCCACCAACTCCTTTCCGGTTCCGGTTTCGCCAAAGATGAGAACAGTCGATTGGGTATCGGCGGCGAGCCCGATCGCTTTCTGCACCCGCCGCATGCCCTCGCTCGATCCGATCAGCGTGTCGAGACTGGCCGTGGCAGTCGTGGCGGCGGGGCGCTGTCGCGAGGGCAGGCGCGTCAACAGAGTCCTCAGCTCGTCGCGCCCGATCGGCTTGGTGAGATGGTCGAATGCGCCGAGCCGCATGGCCTCGATGGTATTCTCCGCACTCGCAAAGGCGGTCAGCACCACCACGGCAGGTGGATTCTCCCGCGCGCGGATGCGGCGCAGCACCTCGATGCCGTCCATGCCGGGCATATTGAGATCAAGCAGCACCGCCTCCACCGTCTCGGACAGGGCGGCCAGACCTTCGCGTCCGGACGATGCGGTCTGCGCCGTGTGTCCGAGGTCGGTCAATGCCTCGAAGAGTCCCTCACGCAGGGCCGGATCATCGTCGACAATCAGGACGTTTGCCATGGCATCTCGATCTCAAACCGTGCGCCGCGCTCGGTGGATACAAGGCGAACGTCTCCGCGGTGGGCACGCGCGATTTCGCGCACGATGGCAAGTCCGAGCCCGGTGCCGTCGGCACGTGCGGTTGCGAACGGCTCGAACAAGCGTTCGCGCATGTCCTGGCTCACCCCTGGCCCACTGTCGGTTACGCTCAGCAACAACGCGTCCTGCTGCCGCCGGGCGTTCACGTCGATGCGGCCGCCGGCGGGCGTGTTCTGGATTGCATTCAGGATGAGATTGTCGAGAGCGCGCTGCATTTGCAAGGGATCAAAACAAGGTAACGGTTTGTCGGGCTCCTCGGTTCCCGCCTCGATCGACACTCCGTTCGCCGCCGCGAGCTCCCGATGGGGCTCGATCGTCGTTTGCAGGAACGACGCGAGTTCGACATCTCTCGGCTTGGGCTCGCCGGCCTGGGTCATTTGCAAGAGGTCGCGCAGCAGCGTGTCGAGCCGCGCGACCTGCTTGAGGATCGCATCCAGCGCAGCTCCCTTGCGGGCGTCATCGCTTGCAGCAAGCGCATTTTCCGCCTTGAGCCGCATCGCCGCGATAGGATTGCGGATTTCGTGCGCAAGTCCCGCCGACAGCCGTCCGACGGCGGCCAGACGCTCGGCCGTGCTCGCGCGGCTGCGCTCCTGCGCAAGCCGTTCGCCGGTCTCGTTGAGTGCATCGACCAACCTGTCGAGCTCCTGTTCACCGGTGCGCGGAAGTCTTGGAAGATCGACCAAACCGCTCTCGCGTCTCCCCAGCGCCTTCTCCAGCGTCGCGATCTTCCGTGACCACGAGAGCAGCACGCGAGCGAGCCAGATAGCCGAGCCGAAAATGGTGAGTGCCAGCACGACCAGCCCGGCCAGCAATTGCGTGTAGGCCGGTCCCTCCGCGGTTTGGGCGCGCGTCATGCTCCAGGCTGTGGTGCCCTGTAGCGGTCCGCGCAGCGGGCAGGCGTGCACCAAAAGGACCTGCGAGCGTGCGGGCTGCCGCAGGCCGGCCGGTCGGCCGGAACGCAGAGCCTCGGCATTGACGTCACGGATCGTGTTCAGCTCTGCGGCCGGAAGATCGGTCTTCGGACCGGTCCCCTCATAGGAAGGAAAGGCGTATGCGAGCGAACCTTTATCGGCTTGCCAGATGCCGCCCTCGACGCCGGTGGCGGTAGAGAGGGCGGCCTGTACCACCGTTGCCAGTTGCTGCCGAAGTCGGTCGTCGATTGGCCCGCCGGCCCAGCCAGAGACGAAGAACTGATAGCGGTCGGCGATATCACGGCAGGCCCGTGCGACCAACTCTTCCGAGCGTGCCACGCGTGCATTCGTTGTCTCTTGAAACGACTCGAACAGGAGATATGCGGTCGCCGTACCCGACAGGACCAGCATGATCCAGAGCGCCAGCAGTCGCGACCTGAGAGATCGCATCGAAATTCCCGGTGCAAATGACACGAACCGCCAATCTATACGAATATGAGGCGATCGCTATCGGAGCGGAAGGTCATTGCCGGGGGCATAAAGCCCCAGACCAGCGACGTTGTTTCGCCGCCGGTCTGGAGCCTCGGTTTTCCAATAACCTGGTTTTCTAATATCGACTAGCGCCGATCCATCTGGGCACGGAACGCGAGCGAGGCGCGCAGTTCGGAAATCGCCGCGCGCGAGGCCTGGATCGCCGCACCCTTGTGGCCGCCGAAATCATTCGGTGCGGCTTCCAGATAGGCGATTGCGTCTTCGAGGTTCTGAATGGCGCGCACGATTCGCGGATGTTCCGCTGCTTCCATTCGCATGGTCTGCGCATTCGCGACCGAGGCCCCGAGCGAGGTAACCAGAAGTCCGGTGGACAGGGCTAAAGCAAGCTTTTTCACGATATTCTCCAATTTGTGGTAGTCCCCCGGCGGCACCACTACCCGCCTCGAAATTAATCCACAATGAATAGATCGTTCGGTTTTGCCTGAACGATAAGCAGACTGCTCAAGCTTGTGATGTTCATGTCATCGACATGACACGAAATCCTGGATCGGCATTGAGAAATCAGTGACGATAAGGACTTTCGCGAGGTCCGTTTCGCGGCGCTTCGGTACTCTTGCCTATTGCGCTTTCACGGCGCCCCTGAGCCCCGCTTGTGCGGCGAGCCGCTCGACAAGGCCGCTCTTCTGCACATCCTCGACGAAGCTCTTGATATAATCCAGTCCGCCGGCGTGGTCTTTCGGGATTGCGACCGCAAGATGTTCCTCGCCCCATCGCCCTTCCAGGATCCGCGACCCCGGCATCTGGTCCGACATCTCGAACAACGTCGGCTTGTTGGTGGCGTAAGTATCGATCTCGCCGTGCTCCAGCATTTCAATGCCGCGCTTGTAATTCTCCGCAGGCACGACCACCGCATTCGGCAGCAACTTCGGAATCGTGCCCTGCGATGTGCTGTTCTTCGTCACGCCGATGCGAAGGCCCGACTTTTGGACGTCGGCAATGGCCGTGATCGGCGAGTTGGCGGCGACGAGATAGCCGAGTTCGATCGTCAGCAGCGTCTGGCTGAACGTGACAAACTCTGCGCGTGCCGGCGTCGAGTTGCTGATGGTGAAGTCGACGTCGCCCGCTTTCATGCCTTCGATGATCTCTGAAATGCGCTTGTAGTCGATCTGCTCGAAGGGGACGTCGAGCCGCTTGGCCAACTCCTTGCCCAGTTCGAAACTCAGGCCGTGGCTCTCGCCGGTCTTGGGGTCGACGACCCGCGAGGTGGGGCTGCCGAGATAAACGCCGACGCGCAGTTTTCCATTCGGCGCCAATATCGCCTTTGCATCTTCTGCGAAGGCGCCGAATGCGGTGGCTACAAGAGTAACCGATGCCGCCATCACGACGATCCAGGATCTCATGGGAAACTCCACGGAAAACTGTTTGCTAAAAGGTCACGACGATCTTGCCGAGATGCTTGTTGGCTTCCATATGCGCGAACGCCTTGCCGATATCGTCAAAGGCAAAAACTTTGTCGATCGGCAATTGCAGCTTGCGGCTCTCTACCGCCGGCCACAGATCGGCGCTTGCAAGCTTGAAGATCTCGCGGATTTCCTCGATGGACCGGGTGCGGAAGGTGACGCCGATATAATTGGTCCGCCGCGCCGCATGCAGATCGAAATTGAAGTCGGCATGTGTGCCGCCGAGGCGGCCGACATTGACGATGCGGCCCTTGATTTTGGTCGCCTTTAAATTCTGGCTCGCGACCTTGCCCGACACCTGATCGACGATCAGGTCGACGCCTTCGCCCGAGGTTGCCTGCAAGACCTGATCAACCCAGCCGGCGTCACTGGAGTCGACTGCGAGATCAGCGCCGAATTCCTTCAGCCGCGCGCGGCGGGTGGCGTCGGTCGACGAGCCAACCACGAGCTTGGCGCCCTTGAATTTTGCAATCTGCATCGCCATTAACCCGACGCCGGAGCTTGCGCCCTGAATCATCACGCTCTGTCCCGCCTGCAAAGCGCCGACGGTGACGACCGCGTTGTGCATGGTGGTGATTGCAATCGGCAGGGTGCAGGCCTCGTCAAAATTCATGTTCGAAGGCGCGCGGAACAGGCGGCCGTGATCGGCGAGCGTATATTCGGCAAACGCCGCTGCGCCCGAACCCATCACCTTGTCGCCGACCTTGACGCCCTTGGCGTCGGGGCCGAGTTCGGCGACCTCGCCGGCCCATTCCATGCCGAGCACGGTGCCGACGCCGCCCGCGCTGCCGTGCGCATGTCCCTTGGTCATGCCGAGATCGGCGCGGTTGAGGCCGCAGGCGTGAACGCGAACCAGCACCTGCGCAGCCTTAGGAGCTGGCTTGGCGACATCGGCGATTTCAGCGCCATTGGCGCCGTAGACATAGGCCTTCATGGGGTTGTTTCCTCGTTGGAGCGTCCAGTATTTACCCGTCATTGCGAGCGAAGCGAAGCAATCCAGAATCTCTTCAATCAGACTGGATCGCTTCGTCGCGTTGCTCCTCGCGATGACGAGCCCTTAGTTCCTTATTCCGCGGCCTGACGGCGAGGGGACATCATGCCCTCCAGCCGGCCTTGAATGATGGTCTCTGCTTCGCGGACGATGCGCGAGATGAGCTCGGCGCAGCTCGGAATGTCGTGGATCAGGCCTTGCACCTGGCCTGCGGACCAGATTCCCTGGTCGGCGTCGCCAGTGGCATAGACCATCTTGCCGCGGTTGCCGGCGACGAGTTCGCGGACCTGCTCGAAGGCTGCGCCTTCCTTCTCCATCGCGACCACTTTCGTGGAGATGGCGTTCCTGGCGACGCGCGAGGTGTTGCGCATGGTGCGGAAGATCAGCTCGGTCTCGCGCTCATCGTTGGCGACGATGCGTTCCTTGATCGCCTGATGGATCGGGCTCTCCCGCGTCGCCATGAAGCGAGTGCCCATGTTGATGCCTTCGGCGCCCAGCGCGAGCGCTGCGACAAGGCCGCGGCCGTCGCCAAAGCCGCCCGATGCGATCATGGGGATCTTGACCTTGTCGGCGGCGGCCGGAATCAGGATCAGGCCGGGGGTGTCGTCCTCGCCGGGATGACCGGCGCATTCAAAGCCGTCGATCGAGATCGCATCGACCCCCATGCGCTCGGCCGACAGTGCGTGGCGGACGCTGGTGCATTTGTGCACGACCTTGATGCCGTGCTTCTTGAACTCGGTGACGTGATCCTGCGGCTTGTTGCCCGCGGTCTCGACGATCTTGATGCCGCTTTCGATGATGGCCTGGCGATATTCCGCGTAAGGCGGCGGCTTGATCGAGGGCAGGATGGTCAGGTTGACGCCGAACGGCTTGTCGGTCATGTCGCGGCAACGCGCGATTTCTTTTCGAAGGTCTTCCGGCGTCGGCTGCGTCAGCGCGGTGATGAAGCCGAGCGCGCCTGCGTTCGCCACCGCCGAAACCAGTTCGGCGACGCCGACCCATTGCATGCCGCCCTGGACGATCGGATGGTCGACGCCGGCAAGTTCGGTAAATCGGGTTTTGAGCATTTTTCCTCCGAAAGCCGCACACCTGTCAGTGCGCCTTCTTGATTTCGGAGGAAGGATGCCGCCGCAGCCTTGAATTGTCTACGGCGGCGCTGCATGGCGGGGGTGATCAGGCGAACTCAGGCAAACGCCGGCGTTTTCGCCTCGACCGTAGCAGGCGTGCAGCCAAGTCCGGCGACTTTCGCACGCTGAACCACCAGCGCAAGCACGGCGTCGAGGGCAGGGGTTGGCGTGTCCGTCAGCCGTCCCATTTCCTGCACCACCGAGACCAAGGGCTGGATTTCCATCGGCCGTCCGCGTTCGAGGTCCTGCAGCATCGAGGTCTTGTGCGCGCCGACCTTGCGCGCGCCTTCGATCCGCCGTTCGACATCGACGCGGAATCTGACGCCGAACTTCTCCGCGATCGTCTGGCTCTCGATCATGATCGCCTTCGACAGCGCGCGCGTCGCCGGATCGGAACAGATCACGTCGAGCGTGGCGTGCGTCAGCGCGCTGATCGGGTTGAGGCAGACATTGCCCCAGAGTTTCAGCCAGATCTCGTCGCGAATGCGGTCGAGCACCGGCGCCTGCATGCCGGCCGCGCTGAACAATGCGGACAGGCGGGTGACGTCTTCCGTCGTCTCGCCCGAAGGCTCGCCGATCGGAAAACGGTCACCGTAGACGTGTTGGATGACACCGGGCGCGACGATCTCGGTTGCGGGATAGACGATGCAACCGATGGCGCGCTCGGGCCCCAGCTCGCGCCATTGCCGCCCGCCGGGATCGATGCTCTCCAGCGTCGATCCCTCATACGCACCACCGTGCTTGTAGAAGTACCAGTAGGGAATGCCGTTGACGGCGGTCACGATGCGGGTTTGCGGCGCGATCAAGGGCTTCATCACCTCAATGACGCCGGTGATGGAATGTGCCTTCAGGCAGATGATGATGAAATCCTGAGGGCCGAGTTCGGCCGGGTTATCGGTGCAGCGCGGATGCACGACGCGCTCTTCACCGCCGATCAGAAGCTTCAATCCATTTGTCTTCATCGCCGCAAGATGCGCGCCGCGCGCAACCAGGCTCACATCGGCGCCCGCGCGTGCGAACTCGACCCCGAGATAACCGCCGATCGCGCCGGCGCCGTAAATGCAAACCTTCATGGGACCCCACTTCGAAGCTGAACTTGTGAAATTTGGACACGTCACCGTATTGCGCAGAAACGAAATTTCCGCGCTGGAAAATGGACTGAAAGGGAAGGCGGCTTAGGCCGAAGCGGCGAACACCGTGGCCATCGCCTCTTCGTCAAACGCCGTCGAAATATCGCGAATGCTCACGACACCGCACAGGCTGTGATTGTCGATCACGGGCAAATGGCGGATGTGATGCTGGTTCATCAGATGACGAACGTCTTCGAGCGTGTCGTCGGAAGAGCACCACACCAGCTGCTGCACCGAGATCAACTGCGAAACCTTCAGGTTGACCCCGGCCGCGCCGTGCTCGGCGATGGCACGCACGACGTCGCGTTCGGTGAACATGCCGACGGCGGTGTTACCCTCCGTACGCACGACGTCCTTGACGACGAGGGCAGAGACATTGCTGGCGCGCATGACTTGCGCGGCAATGGCGACGGTCTCGTTCATTCGAATGGTGGAAATACGCGCGGTCTTTTTGCGCAGGATGTCTCCGACTTTCATCGCAAGCTCCTCAGGGTCAGCCGCAGAAGGCATGATCATATCAGAAAGAAGTTTGGTATACGTTATGCCAGTTGTCAATTCGTTTGTGAGGGCGATTTCGCAGGAAAAGCGGCAGTATCGCTGACATTTCACCGGTGAAAGTTACTATGCCGCCGCAGCTCATAGATCTTATTTGTATTTTGTATGCCAGAATTTTCGGCGGAAAAGAGGGGCGCACCGAGGTGCGCCCCGACATTCCTGTTCGGTGGAGGGCGCCTTCGCGCCTATTCCGCCGGCTGCGCCACCGGGCTGTCCTTTTCTGCGGCCTTTGCCGACAGCCGCATCGGCCGTATGACGAACAAGGCGGCCGCCACCACAAGAAGATTCATGACCGATGCCACCACGAACACGGCGTGCCAGCTGCCGGTGTGGACCTTCAGGATGTTGGCCAACGGGACCACAAAGGCCGACACGCCCTTCGCCGAGTACATCAGGGCGGTGTTGGTCGTCGCGTATTGCGGCCCGAATATATCGGTCGTGGTCGAAGGGAACAGACTGAAGATCTCGCCCCACGTGAAGAAAACGATCGCGGCGCAGATCACGAATGCCCACGGCGTCGTGCCTGCCGTTCCAAGCAGCCAATAGGCGGCGGCGCCCAGGGTAAACGCGATCGCCATCGTGTATTCGCGGCCGATCTGGTCGGACACCCAGCCAAAGAACGGCCGGGCGCCGCCATTGCACACGCTGTCGATGACGCCGGCGAGCGTCAGCGTAGGCAGACCAAACAGAAGAATCGTTTGCGCCACGCCGTAGTCCTTGGCGATGATCGAGAGCTGCGCGGTCACCATGAGGCCGCTCGCGGACACCGCGATGAACATCAGGTAGAGAATCCAGAACAGCGGAGATCGCAGCACCTGAGCCGGGTTGCTGCTGGTCTTCGATTGCAGGACTTTCACGGCCGAGGCGGTCGGGACTTCGCCGGGCAGCGGCGGGCGTAGGAGCCAGGCGAGCACAAAGACGATGCCGCCCTGAAAGAGCGCGAACCAGAAGAAGGTGTCGGCGTAGCCGATCGAGGCGATCATCTTCTGGATGGGAATGACGGTGAGGGCTGCGCCCGCACCGAAGCCTGCGGCTGTAAGGCCGACCGCCAAGCCACGGCGATCAGGAAACCATCTCACCGCGTTGCCGACGCAAGTGGCGTAGACCCCGCCCGCACCCATGCCGGAAAGAATTGCGCCGACATACAGCACTTCCAGCGAGTTGGCGTAGGAGTTGATGAGCCAGCCAGCGGCAGCGAACACGCCGCCGATCGCGACCATGACTTTTGGACCGCGCGGGCCCATCCAGTCGACGAAGAATCCCTGAACCGGGGTCAACCAGGTCTCGAACGCAATGAAGAGACTGAATGCGACCTGGATGCTGGCGATCTCCCAGTTATGCGCTTTCGCCATGGGAGGGACGAAGAAAGTCCAGCCGTATTGAAGATTGGCCATCATCGCCATGCAGATGATGCCGACGATCAGTTGCGTCCACCGAAAGCTGTTGGATATGCTCTGGCTCGGCGCACTCGCTGCGGTTGCCGTCATTGTGTCTCCTCCTGTTGTGCGCTTTTTGGCCTACCCAGTCGGAGGTCGAGCGCTACAAGTTCACATTCTGGTATAATATATGCCAAGGCGCAAGATCGATTTTGTCGCAATGTTGCCGGGCAGGCTAGACCTTCTGCTGATGGCGACTGTCGAACGGCAAGCCGGTTCTGCTGCAGGCGGTCCTCGATTTCAGGCGGCCGATGCTGCGCCGACTGCACCTCGATTGAGGACATCATATAGCCGCGCAACGCGCAAAAAAAATGGCTCCCAAGGTTTGGGAGCCATCGGCTGCGATAGGGTTTTGTTCGGATCGGGGGCGGATCCTTGCGCCCGGTCTATCAAATGCCGCAGCGGGGGATATCGCCGTTGCGGATCGTGATCTCGGCGTAGGCCATCAGCCAGCGGTCGATGGTCGTGAGCAGGCGGCTAAACGGGTTGGCGGAGGGCGCGAAAGCGATAACAGCGGTCGTGGGCATGTGGCGTTCCTTGAGTTGGTCAGTGCGACTGACCTAACGTAGGTATACCAGATACCAAGAACAACGGATTTGTTTGCATAGCAGCATAATTTGTTTTGCAATGCAACAATACGTATCTATAAGTCATTGTTTTATCAAATAAAAAGGCCGCCGAGGCGGCGGCCTTTTGTATCTTTCGGGAGCGCGATTTACTCAGCCGCTTCCTTGCGCGGCGGATCGAGGGCGCCCGAATCATGGATTTCCTTCACCTGGTGGTCGGAGAAACCGAGCACCTGGCGGAGGATTTCATCGGTGTGCTCGCCGAGCAGCGGAGAGCGCTTCACCTCGCTCGGAGAGTCCGACAGCTTGATCGGGTTGCCGACCGACAGATATTTGCCCCGCGTCGGATGATCGACCTCGACCACTGTTCCGGTGGCCCGCAGCGACTGATCCTCGGCGATTTCCTTCATCGACAGGATCGGGCCGCAGGGGATGTCGAACTTGTTGAGGATCTCCATGGCCTCGAACTTGGTCTTGGTTGTGGTCCATTGTTCGATGCGGCCGAAGATTTCGTTCAGGCGGGGCAGACGGGCTGCCGGCTTGGCGTAGTTCGGATCGGTCTTCCAGCTGGGCTCGCCGATCACGTCGCAAATCTTCTCCCAGACCGGGGCCTGGGTGATGAAATAAAGGTAGGCGTTCGGGTCGGTCTCCCAACCCTTGCACTTGACGATGCGGCCGGGCTGACCGCCGCCGGAATCATTGCCGGCGCGCGGCACCGCGTCGCCGAACGGAACACCTTCGCCGAACTGGCTGTATTCCTTGAGCGGGCCGTGGGCGAGGCGCTGCTGGTCGCGCAGCTTGACGCGGCAGAGGTTGAGCACGCCGTCCTGCATCGCAGCCGTAACGCGCTGGCCCTGGCCGCTGTGGGTGCGCTGATAGAGCGCCGTGACGATGCCGAGCGCAAGATGCAAACCGGTGCCGCTGTCGCCGATCTGCGCGCCGGTCACGAGCGGCAGACCGTCATAGAAGCCGGTGGTGGAAGCCGCGCCGCCGGTGCACTGCGCGACGTTCTCATAGACCTTGCAGTCTTCGTACGGGCCGGGACCAAAGCCCTTGATCGAAGCCACGATCATTTTCGGGTTGAGGCTGTGGATCTTCTCCCAGGGGAAGCCCATGCGATCGAGCACGCCGGGGCCGAAGTTTTCGACCAGCACGTCGCAGCTCTTGATCAGCGCGGTGAGGACTTCCTTGCCCTTTGCGTTCTTGGTGTCGAGCGTGATCGAGCGCTTGTTGTGGTTGAGCATGGTGAAATACAGGCTGTCCGCGTTCGGGACGTCCTGCAATTGACCGCGCGTGATGTCGCCGACGCCGGGGCGCTCGACCTTGATCACGTCCGCGCCGAACCACGCCAGCAGCTGCGTGCAGGTCGGGCCCGATTGAACGTGCGTGAAATCGAGAATGCGAACGCCTTTCAGCGCCTTTGTCATCGTCTTACTCCGTCTTGCAAATGATCTGCTCCCGTGCGCGGGAGCGTGTGGGTCCTGTTGGCTTATTTCTTCTTGAGAGCGCTTTGCGGATTGAGGTTGCCGATGCGTCCGCTCTCCGAGCCGGCGGCGGGATCGATCACCGCGTTGATCAAGGTCGGCTTGCCGGAATCCATCGCTGCATTCACAGCGCGCTTGAGTTCGTCCGGGCTCGTCGCATTGATGCCGACGCCGCCGAACGCCTCCATCATCTTGTCGTAGCGGGCGCCGGCGACAAAGACCGTGGTCGCCGGATCGGCGCCACCGCTCTTGTTGACGTCGGTGCCGCGATAGATGCCGTTGTTGTTGAAGATGACGACGCAGACCGGCAGGTTGTAGCGGCAGATGGTCTCGATCTCCATGCCGGAAAAACCAAAGGCGCTGTCGCCTTCGACCGCGAGCACGGGATGGCCGGTTTCGACGGTAGCAGCGATTGCCTGGCCCATGCCGATGCCCATCACGCCCCAGGTGCCGACGTCGAGCCGCTTGCGCGGCTTGTAGATGTCGATCACGCCGCGTGCGAGATCGAGCGTGTTGGCGCCCTCGTTGACGAGGATGGCGTCCGGCCGCTCCTTGATAATGGTGCGCAGCACGCCGAGCGCGCCGTGATAATCCATCGGCGAGTTGTTGTTCATCAGCCGCGGCGCCATCTTGGCGACGTTCTCTTCTCGCTTGGCGCTGACCTTCTGCGCCCAGTCTGCCGGAGCAGAAGTCCAGCCAGTGCCCATTGCCGCCAGCATCGCGGAGACGCAGGAGCCGATGTCGCCAACCACAGGCGCGACGATCTCGACGTTGGAATCCATTTCCTTCGGCTCGATGTCGATCTGGATGAATTTTTTGGGTGCTTCGCCCCAGGCCTTGCCCTTGCCGTGCGAGAGCAGCCAGTTGAGGCGGGCGCCGATCAGCATCACGACGTCCGCGTCCTTCAGCACGGTCGAGCGCGCAGCCCCCGCACACAGCGGATGAAGATCGGGCAGCAAGCCCTTGGCCATGCTCATGGGCAGGAACGGCACGCCGCTCTTTTCGACGAACGTGCGGATCTCCTCGTCGGCCTGCGCGTAAGCTGCGCCCTTGCCGAGAATGATCAGCGGACGCTTTGCCGCTTTAAGCACATCGAGCGCGCGCTTGACGGAAGCGGGGGCGGGGATCTGCGCCGGCGCGGCATCGATCACCTTGACCAGAGACTTGCGGCCGGCTTCCGCGTCCATCACCTGGCCGAACAATTTGGCGGGCAGGTCGAGATAGACGCCGCCGGGACGGCCCGAGACCGCGGCGCGAATCGCGCGCGCAAGTCCGATGCCGATGTCCTGCGCGTGCAGCACGCGATAGGCCGCCTTGCAAAGGGGTTTCGCAATCGCGAGCTGATCCATTTCTTCGTAGTCGCCCTGCTGCAGGTCGACGATCTCGCGCTCGGACGAGCCCGAGATCAGGATCATCGGGAAACAGTTGGTGGTGGCGTGCGCCAGCGCGGTCAGGCCGTTGAGGAAGCCGGGCGCCGACACGGTGAGGCAGATGCCGGGCTTCTTGGTCAGGTAGCCGGCGATCGCAGCGGCGTAACCTGCGTTCTGTTCGTGGCGGAAGGAGAGAACGCGGATGCCTTCTTCCTGCGCCATGCGTCCGAAATCGGTGATCGGAATGCCCGGCACACCGTAAATCGTCTTGATGTCGTTGAGCTTGAGCGCGTCGATGATGAGGTGAAAGCCGTCCGTCAGTTCCTGTTCGGTCGCCTTGGCATCGATGCTCTGTACTACTGCGGACATTCCGCTTCTCCTTGGTCGTTTTTTAACGGGAACGAGTTCGTCCCCTGATTGGTTCGAAACGCGTGAGGTATGACGCGCCTAAAACAGTTCCTTGCCGTGCGCTTCGACGAAAGCCGCAAGGCCGAGGGTGTGGTCCCGCGCCAGCCTTTCGGCGAGTTCGGTATCACGCTGTTCGAGGGCGTCGATGATGGCCAGATGTTCGGGCAGGGACGCGGCGATCCGCTCGGTGCGTCCGATCGTCAACTGACGATAACCGCGCACATGCAGCAGGATCTCGTTCGTCATGTCGACCAATGTCGGCGATTCACTGAGCGCGATCAGCGCCTGGTGGAACGCGATATTGGCCTTCGAATATTCCTCGATGTGCTGCTCGGGGAGGCGGTCCTTGCCGAAATCGGTGAAGAAGTCGCGCAGCGCAGAAATGTCCTTCTTGCGCGCAGTGGTCGTGATCAGGCGCGCGGCCATGCTCTCGAGTGCGGCCCAGGCGCGGATCATGTCGACGATTTCGCTCTTGGTGCGGCGCACGACCACGATGCCGCGGCGTGGCACGGTCTTGACGAAGCCGTCCTGCTCCAGCATCGCGATCGCTTCGCGAATGGGCGTTCGGCTGACGCCGAGGCGTTCGGACAGCGCGCGCTCGTCGAGCATTACCGGCTCCGGCGTCGCATAGATGTCCATCTTCAGGATGGCTTCCTTCAGCGCCTCATACGCCTTGTTCTTGAAGCTTGTCTCCGGCACGATCCGGACTACGGCAATGTCTGCGTCGGCCATGGTTGTTGATGCCCTGGTTGAGTGAGAGGTCCGCCGTTGGTGTATCTTATATTTAAGAACCAGAACTCAGTAATTTTTGGCATACCACATGCCAGAATGTCAAGTTGCCCCTGTTTTCAGCATTTCCGTGACTTGACAAGTTCGTTTCTGGCATACCAAATGCCATACGAGCGAATTCCCGCGTCCCGGTCAAGCTGTAACGGACCTGGTCTAAACGTCTGCCGTCACATGAAAAGCGAGTGAGTCCCCGCCAGGCCGAGACGTTGCTGATGCCAGCACCTCCTGCCTGCGCACCAAGAATTGAAGTCAAGGAGGAAGCGAATGTCGAATTCCAAAGATGCGGTCCGCAAAGTTCTCGATGCAGTCAAGGCGGACAAACGCACAAGTCTGACGGCGCCCGAAGGCAAGCTGGTTTGTGACGCCTACGGAATCCCGGTTCCCAAAGAGGGTGTGGCGAAGTCGGCGGCCGAGGCGGCCGCGATGGCGTCCGGCATGGGTTTCCCGGTCGTGATGAAGATCGTCTCCCCGGACATCCTCCACAAGACCGAGGCCGGCGGCGTGGTGGTCGGCGTCAAGACCGCCGAAGACGCCCAGAAAACCTACGACGTCATTCTGGCCAACGCCAAGAAGTACAAGGCTGATGCCAAGATCGAAGGCATCCAGATCCAGCAGATGCTCGCCGGCGGCACCGAAGTCATCGTCGGCTCCATCACCGACGGCTCGTTCGGCAAGCTGGTGGCCTTCGGCCTCGGCGGCGTGCTGGTCGAAGTCCTCAAGGACGTCACCTTCCGCCTTGCGCCGGCCACCAAGGACGATGCGCTCTCGATGCTGGACGGCATCCAGGCGCACGAGATGCTCAAGGGTGTACGCGGTGGCGATCCGGTGAATCGTGAAGCCCTCGCCGACGTCATCGTCAAGGTGTCGCAGCTCGTCAGCGACTTCCCCGAGATCGTCGAACTCGACCTCAACCCGGTGTTTGCCACCAAGAAGGACGCAGTTGCGGCCGACGTGCGCATCGTCGTCGATTTCGACTACAAGCCGCGCGAGAAGCCGCGTCCGACCGAAGAAATCGTCACCGCCATGAACCGCATCATGCAGCCGAAGGCGGTTGCGGTGATCGGCGCTTCGGCCGAGGACGGCAAGATCGGCAACTCCGTGATGAAGAACCTCATCAACGGCGGTTACAAGGGCGAGATCCTGCCGATCCATCCCAAGGCTCCGGAGATCCTCGGCTACAAGGCCTACAAGAGCGTCAAGGACGTTCCGGGCGTGATCGACGTTGCGGTGTTCGCGATCCCCGCAAAGTTCGTGGCGGCCGCGCTCACCGAATGCGGCGAGAAGAAAATTCCGGGCGCCGTCCTGATTCCGTCGGGCTTTGCCGAAGCCGGCCATCCCGAATTGCAGGCCGAGATCGTCGAGGTCGGCAAGAAGTACAACGTCCGCCTGATGGGGCCGAACATCTACGGCTTCTACTATACGCCCGCCAATCTCTGCGCGACCTTCTGTACGGCTTATGACGTCAAGGGCCACGCGGCGCTGTCGTCGCAATCCGGCGGCATCGGCATGGCGATCATCGGCTTCTCGCGTTCGGCCAAGATGGGCGTCTCCGCGATCGTCGGCCTCGGCAACAAGTCCGATATCGACGAGGACGATCTGCTTGCCTTCTTTGAGCAGGACCCGAACACCAACCTGATCGCGCAGCACTGCGAAGATCTCAAGGACGGCCGTGCATTCGCCGAAGCCGCCAAGCGCGTCGCCAAGAAGAAGCCGGTGGTCGTGCTCAAGGCCGGCCGTACGTCGGCCGGCGCCAAGGCCGCGTCCTCGCACACCGGCGCGCTCGCCGGTAACGACAAGATCTACGAGGACGTTCTCAAGCAGTCCGGCGTGATCCGCGCCCGTTCGCTGCGGCAGCTGCTCGATTTTGCGCGCGGCGTTCCGGTGCTGCCGACGCCAAAGGGCGAGAACGTGCTGATCATCACCGGCGCCGGCGGTTCGGGCGTGTTGCTATCGGACGCCTGCGTCGATAACGGCCTGTCGCTGATGACGATGCCGCCGGATCTCGATGCCGCGTTCCGGAAGTTCATCCCGCCGTTCGGTGCGGCCGGCAACCCCGTCGACATCACCGGCGGCGAGCCGCCGATCACATACGTCAACACGGTGAAGCTCGGCCTGACCGATGAGCGCATTCACTCGCTGATCCTCGGCTACTGGCACACGATCGTGACGCCGCCGATGGTGTTTGCGCGCAACATGGTCGAGGTGAAGAAGGAGATGGAAGCGAAGGGCTTCGTGAAGCCGATCGTCGCTTCGCTCGCCGGCGACATCGAGGTCGAGGAAGCCGCCGAATATCTCTACCAGCACGGCATTCCGGCCTATGCCTATTCGACCGAAATCCCGGTCGAGGTATTGGGCGCCAAGTACAAGTGGGCGCGCGGCGCGGGCCTGCTCTAAGCAACACGACATGCCGCTCCGGCAAGACCGGGGCGGCATTTTCTTATCTGGAATCGAGCAGCGCGGTTTTATCGAGCGAAGAGGTCTCTCATGTCAGGGGCAGTCGCGATGAAGAGAAACGTGATCCGGCGCAAGGCGGTCGAGCCGAAATCGGGCATGGATAGCGAAGGCGATTCCCGCGACGGCGGCGTTCAATCGGTTGATCGCGCGCTCCTGATCATCGAGACGCTGGCCGAGGACGACGAGGGATATCGTCTCACCGATCTCGCCGTACGCACGGGACTATCGACCTCGACGGTGCATCGCCTGCTCGCGACACTCGAAAAGCGTCGCTTCGTTCATTTCGACCGCTACGAATCGAAATGGCATGTCGGCGCGCAGAGCTTTTCCGTGGGCGCCACCTTCGCCCGCCGCCGCAATTTTACCGCGCAGGCGATGCCTTATTTGCGCAAGCTGCGCGACCAGACCCGCGAGACCGCCAATCTCGCCGTGGTCGACGACGAGTCCATCATCGTGCTCACGCGCATCGAAAGCCGCGAGATCATGCGCTCGCTCACGAAAGTGGGCGGCCGCGTTGCGATGGTGGCTTCCGGGGTCGGCAAGGCGGTGCTCGCCACCTACGCCGACGAAGACGTCAATTCGATCATCTGCCGGCAGGGCATGCCGCGGTTGACCGAAAAGTCGATCGTTCGTCCCGGCGAGTTGTTCAAGGAGCTCGAAAAGGTGCGGCAGTGCGGCTATGCCGTGGACGACGAAGAAGCGCGCATCGGGCTGCGTTGCATCGCTGCCGTCGTCTACAACGATTGCAGCGAACCGCTCGCTGCCATTTCGGTTTCCGGCATGACCAGCCGGATCACCGACGAGAGGCTGCCCGTGCTCGGCTGTATCGTGCGTTCGGTCGCAGCCGAACTGACCATCGTGCTGGGCGGCGTGATGCCGCCCGCCGCGGAAGTGGTTCGCTAAGGGCGTGTATTCGTAGGTTGGAACGCGAAGTCTGGCGCAGCTATGTCCTGGGGATTCTTGCCCGGCGTTACACTTCGGCTGTGAACACGTAGCTGTTGCCATCCTTGGCCAGCTTGCCGGCATTGGGCATTAGCCAGTGAGTGCCTGAAATGATGAGCCTGTCTGCGACCGCGCGATCGAAAATCCTCTTTCGCGTTTCGACGGCCATCTGCGGGTCCTGGTCGACAGCGAGCTGCCATTCCGGATTTATTGAAATGTGGGGCGAGAAGTTGACCACGTCGGCGCTGATCAGAAACTGATCGCCGCCGGAAGCGACGAGGTGCGCGACCATTCCAGGGCTGTGGCCGGGCACCTGAACGGCGTGAACGCCAGGCACGAGTTCTGGCTCTCCTTCGAAAGGCCTGACATTTTTCCACGTCGCGATCGTCGCCTGAATGCGCCGGGCCAGTCCTTTGCGGGTCGGCCCGAGATCGATCGACTCGACTCCCGGGCGTGTCCACCAGTTCAACTCGGTTGCCGGCACCATGATCTCGGCATCCGGAAAGAGCTGCGCGTTGGTCTCGTTGTGCATCAGGCCGTAGATGTGATCACCATGAAGATGAGAGACGAGGATAGTCTTGACCGCCCTGGGGTCGAGCCCCGCGGCGGCCATACTCGCGAATAGCCGTCCGTTGCCCTCTCCGTAGATCGGATGACCGCCCGTGCCTGCGTCAATCAGCACGACCTGATCGCGCAGCTTGACTGCCATCACGATGAAGCGCGACGGCCGATTGTCGGGAAAACCGGCATGACGCAACACGGCTTTGACCCGTTCGAAATCAACATTTCTGATCATATTGTCCCGCAAGGGAGCATCGCGCATGCCGTCGATCAGGGAAAAGACTTCAACGTCGCCGATCTTGTACTTGCGATAGGGTTGAGGGTCGGATTGTTGAGCTTTCGCCGGATCAACAAAGGTGACCCGCTTTTCGAGCCCAAGCGCAACGCAAGCAGTGGCTGCGCCAAGTGTCAGGCTGCGGCGCGAGACATCGAACATCTTCGGCACTCCCAAAGGATCAAACCTTATCAGCTGGAGCAGACTCTGCACTTCCATTTTTTCTTGCCGCTAACGTTCTGACGCGACGCGAAAAAATCCCCTCACTGCCATCTTGCGGGAAATAAAATCGCGTCCGTTGAGATGATGTGCCGCTCAGCCCGATGATCTCCACTCGAGAAATCATCGGATGGAGCGTGACATGGCGAAGATGCGAGCGGTCGATGCGGCTGTGCAGATCCTGGAGAAGGAAGGCGTCGTTTGCGCCTTTGGCGTTCCCGGCGCCGCAATCAATCCGCTTTATTCAGCGCTGAAGAAGAACGGCTCGATCAGCCACATTTTGGCGCGTCATGTCGAGGGTGCCTCCCACATGGCGGAGGGTTACACCCGCGCCAAGGCTGGCAATATAGGTGTATGCATCGGCACCTCCGGTCCCGCTGGAACCGACATGATCACGGGTCTTTATTCGGCGATCGCAGATTCGATTCCGATCCTGTGCATCACCGGCCAGGCGCCGCGGGCGCGGCTCTACAAGGAAGATTTTCAGGCCGTAGACATTGAAGCTATCGCGAAGCCCGTGACGAAGTGGGCGGTGACGGTGCGCGAGCCGGCGCTGGTGCCGCGCGTCTTCAGTCAGGCCTTCCACATCATGCGCTCGGGCCGTCCCGGTCCGGTGCTGATCGATCTGCCGCTCGATGTGCAGCTTGCCGAAATCGAATTCGACGTCGAGACCTACGAGCCTTTGCCGGTTTACAAGCCCGCGGCGTCGCGCAAGCAGGTCGAGAAGGCGCTCGAGATGCTCAATGCCGCCGATCGCCCGCTGATCGTGGCGGGCGGCGGCATCATCAACGCCGACGCCAGCGATCTCCTGGTGCAGTTCGCCGAGATCACCAATGTCCCCGTGGTGCCGACGCTGATGGCGTGGGGCGTTATTCCCGACGACCACGTGCTGATGGCCGGCCAGGTCGGTTTGCAAACCAGCCATCGCTACGGCAACGCCACGATGCTGGAATCCGACTTCGTGCTCGGCATCGGCAACCGCTGGGCCAACCGGCATACCGGTTCGATCGAGACTTACACGAAAGGACGGAAGTTCGTGCATGTCGATATCGAGCCGACACAGATCGGCCGGGTCTTCAATCCCGATCTCGGCATCGTGTCCGACGCGAAGGCTGCGCTCGAACTGTTCGTGACGGTTGCGAGGGAATGGCGCAAGGCGGGAAAGCTGAAGGAGCGTCAGGCCTGGCCGGCGGCGTGCCAGGATCGCAAGCGCTCGATGCTGCGCAAGAGCCACTTCGACAACGTTCCGATCAAGCCGCAGCGCGTCTATGAGGAGATGACGAAAGCGTTCGGCCGCGACACCTGCTATGTCAGCGTCATCGGGCTGTCGCAGATCGCCGGCGCGCAGTTCCTCAGCGTCTATCGGCCGCGCAACTGGATCAACGCCGGGCAGGCGGGTCCGCTGGGCTGGACGCTGCCGGCGGCGCTCGGCGTGCGCGCTGCCGATCCAACCCGCGAGATCGTTGCGCTCTCGGGCGACTATGATTTCCAGTTCTTGATCGAGGAGCTTGCGGTCGGCGCGCAGTTCAAGCTGCCGTATATCCACGTCGTCGTGAACAACTCCTATCTCGGATTGATCCGGCAGGCTCAGCGCGGCTTCGACATGGACTACCACGTGCAATTGTCGTTCGAGAACGTCAACGCGCCCGAACTTAATGGCTACGGCGTCGATCACGTCGCGGTTGCCACCGGGCTCGGCTGCAAGGCGATCCGCGTCACCGATCCGAAGAACGCGCAGGCGGCCTTCACGGAAGCGCGCGAACTGATGAAGAAACATCAGGTGCCGGTGGTCGTCGAATTCATCCTCGAGCGCGTCACCAACATCGCGATGGGCACCGAGATCGACAACGTCGTCGAATTCGAGGAGGTGCTCGATCTGCCGCTCGACGATGAGCCTGCCAGCCCTGCGGCAAAACGTGCCGATCAGTTGCTTCCGGTATAGCAGAGCCCGCCTTATCGAGGCCTGATCACAAAATGGATGACGCACGGCGGCGAGCCTCGCCGCCGCTTGCGCGCGCGCCCAAGACGCCTTAAGGCTGAGTTCGGGTCGTCTTGCAATCGTGCGGTCGCGCATCCGTCATGAAATTTTCCCGTTCCGTCGGCGCGTTCGAGGTTCCACACACAGCGACGGCGTTGCTGTTGGGCGTCAACATCGTTGTCTATGCGCTCGTGTTGCAGCGCTCGGGCACATCCGTCCCGAGTTCGGCCGCATTGTTTCGTTCAGGCGCGATCTACAGCGGTGCGCTGGCCCGCCATGAGTACTGGCGGCTCGTCGCCTATGCCTTCCTGCACGTCAGCATGTTGCACATCCTCACCAACATGGCGTGCCTGGTCTGGTGGGGCGGGCCGCTGGAGAAGCGCATCGGCACGGCCTATTTTCTGCTGATCTATTTTGCCTCGGTGATCGCCGGCGCGCTCTTCGGTATCTTTACGTCCCCCGGTCTTTACTTGAGTGTCGGCGCCTCCGCCGGAATCTCCGGCATTCTCGGGGCGCTGTTGTGTCTGAAGCTGTTGAAGCGGATCGACCTGCCGGCCAGCTTCTTCGTGATCAACCTCGGGCTCAACGTGCTCGTTGCGTTCATTGGAAGGGTCGACTGGCGTGCGCATCTCGGCGGCATCCTGGCCGGCATGGTGGTCTGCGCTGTCATCGATGCATTCGAGGTTACGGGCCCGAAGCTTATGCGCTGCAAGTTTCCGGAATTCGTCAAACTGAACCTCGGCATCCTCTTTGCAGTCGTGGCGTGGCTGACCGATTTTTCGCCCGTCGCGATGCTATTGGTGCTGGCGGTGTTGATCGTCGCCGTGAAGGGCATCGACGTTGCGCTGTCGCTGCCGCGAGGGCTCGCGTTGACGGTCGCCATGCTTGCCGCGGGCAATGCGCTGGTGATGGGCGCCGTCGTGATCCTCACGCTTCCGGAGACGACCGGCGACATTCTCTTGCCGGCGAACCTCGTGCCCTGGGCGGCGTCCTCGTTGAGAAGCCTGATCGAGGCGGCGGCCGCCGTTCCCGTCATCACAACGTTGATCGTGGTTGTCGCCGTGCTCGGGCTGACACCGCTTGTTTATTGGCCGGAGCTGACGCGCGGGCTCAACGATCGCGGCGGGTTCGTTGCGGCGAGTTTCCGCGCCGAGCGAGGCCGACGACGCGGACTGTAGCCTCACAGCACTTCGCGGACGCCGAGCCCATTCATGAAGCGCTCGCGGATCTGCACGGGATCGCGGCGGGTGGTCCCGGTGCCGGGCTTGTCGTCGATCCGCACACCAATCAGCATCGGCTCCGAAGACGTCAGTGATTGATCGATCAGGCGCTCGAAGTCGTCTTCATCCGCCGCCCAGGTGCTGCGCGTGAGACCGCAGCCGATCGCAACAGCCATCAGATCGGTCGCGCTGGCGGCGGGCGTCGGTTGCGCGCCGGTGATCTGGTAGATGCCGTTGTCCATCACCACCATTGTCAGGTTTTTCGGCTTCAAGGTCGCAATCGTCGACAAGCAACCGAGCTGCATCAAGAGCGAGCCGTCGCCTTCGAGCGCAAACACGCGGCGGTTCGGCTGCGCCAGCGCAACCCCGAGCGCAATCGGAAACGCCAGCCCCATGCTGCCGAGCATGTAGAAATTCTGCGGGCGATGACCGGCGGCCCACAGATCGAAGTTGGTATTGCCGATGCCACCAATGACGGCTTCTTCGTTCTTCAACTTGGCGACAAGCCGCGAGGTGAGATCGAAGCGGTTCATCACCTTGGTGTTGCGTGCGGGTGTTTGATTCATCGCTAGTGGTCCGATTCTAACATTCGCATCCCTTCTCAGCGATCCCTTTTGCGAATGTTAGAATCAGAAGGACCACTAGAAGATATATATTTCTAGTGGAGTTTAGGATTTGACATTCGCATTCCGAACTTGCGGCTTGGCGAGTAGCGAATGTCAAATCCACTCCACTAGTCTCACTTGTCGAATACCTTGCCGCCGGTCAGGAGCGGCGACAGGATCAGCGCAACGGGCGCCTGCGTGGTGATCGCCTGCTTGATCGAGCGGTCGACGATGAACTCGAATTCGTCGATCCGGGTTGCGGTGTGATGTTCCATGGCGAGTGAATCGAGGACGGGACGCATGGTGCGGCACACCAGCGACTGCCCGTAATTGAATTCGCCGAGCGTCCCGCGCTCGGACACGAACATGATCAGCGGAATTTGATAGGGCAGCGCCAGCGAGGCCAGCACGTTGGCGAGCGTCGCAAAGCCGGAGGTCTGCATCAACACCGCGCCGCGCAGGCCGCCCATCCAGGCGCCCGAAACGATGCCGACAGCTTCTTCCTCGCGCGCGGTCGGAAACGTCGTGAAAAACGGGTCGGCGTGCAATTCCTTGATGAGCCGCGTCAGCACCCGGTCAGGCACATAGGGCACGAGCTTGATGTCGTTGCGCTTGAGCGTCTGCAACGCGATCTCGTACCAACTCTTCTCGCCCCCGCCGGCATGAGACACTTGTCCGTCCGCGGCCGTCATTGATGTTTCCTCCATTGCCGCTTGCAACGGCCTTATTGAGGCGCCGAAACTTGACGCGAACGGCGGGATTGTCAACATGTCCTGATCGCGTTGCGATCTGCGTGAGGCGACGAGGTGGCCGATACGCAGGCATGGCATAAGGCGGATAAATGAAACAGGGAGGTCGGTTCTTCGGCGGCGCGTGGCTCGGCATGTTGTTCCTTCGCCGATGCCTGCGGGCGGCTATCGGCGTCGTGGCGATGTTTGCCAGTAGCGCCGCACTGGCGCAGGCGACGTTCCCTGTAAGACCCGTTCATATCTTCGTGCCCTATGCGGCCGGTGGCGGCGTCGACATTCTCGCGCGTACCCTGGGCGATGCCGTTTCGAAGCAGTGGGGCCAATCGGTCGTCGTCGAAAACCGGCCTGGGGCAGGGGGCGTCGTCGCTTCGCAGGCGCTGACGACGTCTGCGCCCGACGGTTACACGCTGATGGTGGTGGCGAGCGGTCATGCCACCAACCCGTTCCTTTATCCGAAGCTTCCCTACGACACGTTCAAGGACTTTACGCCGATTTCGATCTTGGCTTCGTCGCCGAACATCCTCGTGGTGCGCGCGGATTCGCCGTTCAAGACGCTGTCCGATGTCATTACGCAAGCCAAGGCCAAGCCGGGCAGCCTTTCCTACGGCCAGTCCGGCAATGGCACTTCGACGCATCTCGCCGGCGAACTGCTCAAGAAGCTCGCAGGCTTCGACATGAGCGCGATTCCCTATAAAGGCGGGGCGCCCGCGATCAACGATCTCTTGGGCGGGCAAATTCCGATGTCCTTCAACAACGCGCCGGAAGCGCTCGGGCAGTTGCAGGCGGGAACGCTGCGCGCGCTCGCCGTGACCACCAGCAAGCGATCGCCGTTCCTGCCCAATGTGCCTGCAATGTCGGAGACCGTGCCGGGCTACGACACCGAAGTGTGGTGGGGCCTCCTGGGCCCCGCGGGCATGCGCCCCGACCTGGTTGCAAAAATCTCGCGCGAGTTTGTTGCCGCGCTGAACACCGATCCGGTCAAGGAGAAGTTGGCCAAGTTCGGGGCTTCGCCGATCGGCAGCACGCCGCAAGAGCTCGACGCCAAGATTCATGCCGACTACGACAAGTGGGGCCCGATCATCAAGGCGGCCGGCATGACGGCCGAATAATAGTTGGATCAGAACCGAAAGAAGAAAAGCAAAGACATGTCCGTCAACAACAAGCGCGTGTTCTACGTCAAATATCTCGCCAACCAGCTCTATGCCGATATTCTCAAAGCGCGCCCCGACGTGCGGCTCGACCGGCTCGAGAACGAGAGCCCGGACGAGGTGTCGGCGCCGATCCTTTCAGCCGCGCATGCCTATCAGATCGGCGCTGCGCGCGACGAACTGGCGCCGCACTTTCACGCCACTGCCGATCTGCTGCGCCGCGCGCCGAACCTACTGATCGTTTCCTCGAACGGCGCCGGCTACGATCCCGTCGACGTCGACGCCTGCACGGCAGCCGGTGTGATCGTGGTCAACCAGTCCGGCGGCAACGCGCATTCGGTCGCCGAACATGCGCTGGCGATGTTGCTCACGCTGTCGAAGCGGATCATCCAGGCCGATCGCGTCATCCGGCGCGAAGCCAACGTCAACCGCAACGCGCTGATGGGCCAGGAGGTGCGGGGCAAGACGATCGGCATCGTTGGGCTGGGCAATGTCGGCCGCCGCATCGCCGCGCTTTGCAAGGGCCTATTGAGCATGAACGTGCTGGCTTACGATCCCTATTTGTCGGCAACTGAAATGGCCGAGCGTGGCGGCGAGAAGGTCACGCTAGATGAACTGCTGCGCCGCTCGGACTTCGTGTCGATTTCCTGCCCGCTGACCAAGGACAACAAGGGCATGATGGGGCAGCGCGAATTTTCACTGATGCAGCCCCACGCTTATTTCATCACCACCGCGCGCGGCTTCATCCACGACGAAGTGGCGCTGGAGCAGGCGCTGCGCGACAAGCGCATCGCGGGCGCGGGCCTCGATGTCTGGGCCAAGGAGCCGCCGCCGCCCGATCATCCGCTGCTGAAGTTCGACAATGTGATCGCGAGCCCGCATACGGCCGGCGTGACCAGGGAGGCGCGCGAGAACATGGCAAGGATCGCTGCCGAGCAGATGCTCGATGCACTCGACGGCAAGCGGCCGCCGCGCCTGATCAACCCGGAAGTCTGGCCGGCTTATGTCAAGCGCTTCGAGCGCACCTTCGGCTTTGCGCCGGGATAGGCCATTGAACTCGGGAAGACCGTAGAAGATTTTGTTTCTCCCTGGCCGCCGGGCAGCAATGAATCTGCTGCGCCGCCCGGTCTGCACGCGCGTCCCGTTGCTATTTTCGTGGCAATCTCGACACTGAGGCGAGCGGAACCCATACCTTATCCCAGGACTTTCGAGTTTCAGGCCAATGGCTTGGACGAAGGTCTTGGGAAACAAGTTATGGCCCGCCTGAATTCAATTTTGCGCTCGACCCGATCCCGGATCGGACAGCGGCTTTCCGAGATCGTTGCCATCGCGGCGGCGAGCCTTCCGGCCGCCGGCGTCTAACGCCTCTTTCTCTCATCTCAAATCAAGCCGCCGGAACGCTCAGTGCGGCGACACTGACGTTCCTTTCAGTGCTGCCGCGACTCCTTCGAAGGAACGTCAGAGTCAAAGCCACACTGAAATTATAGAATTGCCAGTGTCCTTTCAGTTCTGACATTCGTAAGCGAACTTGCCGCGACACGATACGAATGTCAGAACTGGGACACTAGCCGCTCGATGGTCTGAATGTGGCGGGCGAGCAGCGCGCTCGCCTGCTCGATATTGCGTGCGCGCAACGCCCCGAGAATGAGACGATGGTCCTGATTGGACCGCGGCCGCCAGCCGGAACTGCGCGCCATCGCGAACACTAGCCGTGAATTCGCGCGCTGCAATCCATCGAGGCTGGCAAGCAGGCGCGGCATGCCGCAGGGAGCAACCAGCGCCTTGTGAAAGGCGCGGTTGGCGGCCTCGAAATCCTGCAAGGTCTCGGCGTTCTCGCCTTCGATCAGCGCCAGCTCGATTTTGGCGAGATGTGCCTGCGTCAGTCGCGGCGCGGCGTGGCGCAATGCGACCACTTCGAGTGCCGCGCGCATCTCGGAAATCTCGCGAATGGCTGTGGCGTCGAGCGGCGCGACCCGCACGCCGCGCCGGGGCAGGGCGACCACGAGATGCTGAGCCTCGAGTTGGCGAAAGGCTTCGCGCACCGGCACGTGGCTCGAGTTGAATTCGCGCGCGATGTGGTCCTGACGGAGCGGCATGTCGGGCTTCAGCGTGCCCGCAATGATGCGCTCCGCGATGGCCTCGGTGATGCGGGTGGCAACGGTCGAATTCTCGGCGGCGTCAGTCATAGATTATCTATCGTAAATTTGAGTGCGATGGCCAATGGCCTCCGCTAACGTAAAACGCATCGGTATGATTATAGATAAAAATCATAGTTATCTATAAAATGAAAGGGCGGTGCGATGGCAGATGGATTGGCAGAGGGGCAGCACGACAGCCGCGAGGTTGTCCGTCACGACTGGAGGCGCAAGGAAGCGCAAGCGCTCTACGATCTGCCCTTTTCCGATCTGATGTTTCGCGCGCAGAGCGCCCATCGCGCAAACTTCGATCCCAATCACGTCGAGACCGCGAGCCTGCTCAGCATCAAGACCGGAGGCTGCCCGGAGGACTGCGGCTACTGCTCGCAGAGCGCGCATTACGACACGGGGTTGAAGGCGACGAAATTGATGGCGCAGGCCGATGTAGTCGCGACCGCACAGCGCGCGCGGGATGCCGGCGCGACGCGTTTCTGCATGGCCGCTGCCTGGCGCAATCCGAAAGACCGCGACCTCGACGAGGTCTGCGGCATGGTTAGCGCGGTGAAAGAAATGGGCATGGAGGCTTGCGCGACACTGGGCATGCTGACCGCGCCGCAAGCCGCGCGTCTGCGCGAAGCAGGGCTCGATTTCTACAACCACAACGTCGACACCTCGCCGGAATTCTACGACCAGATCATCACGACGCGCACCTTGCAGGACCGTATCGATACGCTGGCCCACGTGCGCGAAGCCGGCATCAAGGTGTGTTGCGGCGGCATCATCGGCATGGGCGAGGAGGTCGACGATCGGCTCGGCATGCTGGTGCTGCTCGCCAATTTGCCCAGCCATCCCGAAAGCGTGCCGATCAATCTGTGGAACGAGGTGAAGAGCGTGCCGGTCAACGACACCGCCGCGCGCCCCGACGGAATCGCGCTGGCGCGGCTGGTCGCGGTGGCCCGCATCATGATGCCTAGAAGCGTGGTGCGGCTCTCGGCAGGGCGGCAATACATGACAGACGAATTGCAGGCGCTATGTTTCCTCGCCGGCGCCAATTCGATCTTCATCGGCGATGTGCTGCTCACGACGAAGAATCCGCAAAGATCGCGCGACGCCAATCTGTTCGATCGGCTCGGCATCACTTCCGGCCTCAAGTCGTGAGCCTCGCCGCAAGCTATGCCGCAGACCTGGACGCGCTGAAGGATGACGATCGGCTGCGCAGCCTTAAAGCCCGCGCCGGCATCGATTTCTCCTCCAACGATTATCTGGGGCTCGCCAACAATTCGCGCATGCGCAAGGCGATTGCGGCTGCGGTTGAGGCGGGAACGCCAATAGGCGCCGGCGGCTCGCGGCTGCTCCGCGGCAACTGCGCCGAGCACGAAAGCCTCGAGGCCGAGGCTGCGAAATTCTTCGGCGCGGAAGCGGCGATCTTTTTTGCGACCGGCTATACCGCCAATTTCGCCGTGCTGACGACGCTCCCGCAGCGGGGTGATCTCCTCGTACTGGACCAACTCGTTCATGCCAGCATTCACGAAGGCGCGCGTGCGGGCCGCGCCGAGTTTCGCTTTTCCGCGCATAACGATGCCAATGCTGTTGAAGAGGTGATCCGCACCTGGCGCCGGGAAGGTGGCAAGGGGCGGATCTGGATCGTCGCCGAAAGCCTTTACAGCATGGACGGCGATTTCGCGCCGCTTGAAGCGCTTGTTGCGATTGCCGACCGCCACGACGCCTTCCTGATGATCGACGAAGCGCACGCCACCGGCGTCTTTGGTCCGAACGGCCGAGGCCTCACAGCAGCCTATGAGGGCCGCGAGAATCTCATCGCCATTCACACCTGCGGCAAGGCATTGGGCGCTGCCGGCGCACTGGTGACGACGACGCGGCTGCTGAGGGATTTCATCGTCAACCGCTGCCGTCCGTTCATCTTCTCGACCGCGCCGTCGCCGCTGATGGCGGTCGCTGTTGAGGAAGCGCTCGCGATCCTGCGCGAGGAGCCGGTGCACCAGCAGCGCCTGACACGGCTGATCGGTTTTGCGCGAGAGGAAATCGGCGCGCGCCAGGGATGGCAGTTCTGTGGCTCGCAGATCATCCCCTATATCGTCGGCGACAATGCACGAACGATGACGCTTGCGGGCGGCTTGCAGGCGCGCGGCTTCGACATCAGGGGCATTCGTCCGCCGACAGTACCAGTTGGCACCGCGCGGTTGCGCATTTCGCTGACCAATAATGTCGACGAGAGCGATGTGCGCGCGATGCTGGATGCGCTCGCCGAAGTCACGGGCGGCGGAAGCCGATGAGCCGGCCGATCGTGGTGACCGGCACCGACACCGAAATCGGCAAGACCGTTTTTGCCGCCGGCCTCGCCGATCTGCTTCAAGCCAGTTACTGGAAGCCGATCCAGTCCGGCCTTGAAGGCGAGACGGATTCGCAGGTTGTCGCGCGATTGGGCGGCTTGTCCTCCGACCGCATCCTCCCCGAGCTTTATCGTTTGAAGACACCGGTCTCGCCGCATCAGTCGGCTGCGATCGATGGCGTCCGCATTGATGCAGACGCGCTGGTGCCACCCGACACGGGCGGCCGGCCGCTGGTGATTGAAGGCGCCGGCGGTCTGATGGTGCCGCTAAATCCATCCACTCTTTATATCGACGTGTTCGCGCGATGGCGCCTTCCCGTGGTGATGTGCGCCCGAACGACGCTCGGCACCATCAACCATTCGCTGCTGTCCATAGAGGCCCTGCGCCGGCGCGACATCGAACTTCTCGGCATTGCGTTTCTCGGCGATAGCCATACCGAGAGCGAGCGCGCGATCTGCGAAATCGGGCGTGTCAAACGCCTCGGGCGGTTGCCGCGCATTGCGCCGCTCAATCGAAATGCGCTGCGCGACGCCTTCGCCGCATCGTTCAATCCAGGCGATTTTCGCTGATGCGCAGAAAAACGTCTCCCATTTGGCATCCGTTCACGCAGCACGCGCTGCAGCCCGACATGGTGAAGATCGAGCGCGGCGAGGGCGCCTATCTCTATGCGGCCGACGGGCGCCGCATCATCGACGCCATCGCTTCGTGGTGGGTGGTCACGCACGGCCATTGTCACCCCGCCATCGTCCGCGCGATTCAGAAGCAGGCGGAACGGCTCAACCAGATCATCTTCGCCGGTCACACGCACGAGCCGGCCGAACGGGTGGCATCTGCGCTTCTCAAGCTGACGCCGCCCGGCCTCGACTATGTGTTTTTCTCGGATAGCGGCTCGACCAGCGTCGAGGTCGCACTGAAGATGGCGCTCGGCTATTGGCGCAATATCGGCGAAAGCCGTTCGCGCATCGTGGTGATGCAGCACTCCTATCATGGCGACACCATCGGGGCGATGTCGGTCGGCGCCCGCGGCGTCTTCAATGCCGCCTATGGCCCGCTGCTGTTCGACGTGGCGACGGTGCCGTTTCCGTCTGGAGGACAGGAGCAAACGACGCTTGATGCACTGGAGGTGGCCTGCCGTGACAAGCCAGCCGCCTTCATCGTCGAGCCACTGATCTTGGGCGCGGGTGGGATGCTGATGTATCAGCCGTGGGTGCTGAAGGAAATGAAGCGGATCTGCGAGCAGGCCGGCGTGTGGTTCATCGCCGACGAGGTCATGACCGGCTGGGGCCGCACCGGTACGCTGTTTGCGTGCGAGCAGGCGGACGTCGTGCCCGACATCGCTTGCTACTCGAAGGGGCTGACCGGCGGCGCGCTGCCGCTTGCCGTGACGCTCTGCCGAAACGAGATCTTCGATGCGCACTTCTCGCACGACCGCAGCCGCACTTTCTTCCATTCCAGTTCCTACACGGCCAATCCCATTGCTTGCGCCGCCGCCAAAGCGAACCTGGATTTATGGAGCGATCCGGCGACTCTCGGACGCGTTGCTTCCGTCGCGGCGATGCAGGAAAAAGCGCTGGCGCCGTTTCGCTCCGATGAAAGATTTAAGGATGTGCGCCGCGTCGGCACCATTGCGGCGCTCGACCTCGACGTGCGCGACAGTGGCTATCTTGCCGGTATCGGGCCAAAGCTCCTCGCGTTCTTCGGCAGCCGGAATTTGCTGGTCCGCCCGCTCGGCAACACGATCTATGTGATGCCGCCCTATTGCGTCACCCAGGCCGATCTCGACGAGATCTATGCAGCGATAGAAGATGCCGCTAACCTCCACTGAGTGGGGGGAGAAGAACTTGCAACAAGGCATGGAAGGTCTGGCGTCAATCGCGAGCGACGACGAACGTCGCCTCTACCGCAAGGTGGTCTGGCGGATCATCCCCTTTATCTTCGTCTGCTACGTTCTCAACTACATTGACCGCGTCAATGTCAGCTTCGCCAAACTGCAGTTCAAGGATGATCTGAGCCTCACCGACGCGAGCTATGGCCTTGGGGTCGGCCTGTTCTACGTCGGCTACATCCTGTTCGAAGTGCCGAGCAATCTGGTGTTGCAGAAGATCGGCGCGCGTAAAACCATTATGAGGATTATGTGCCTGTGGGGCCTGACCTCGATGGCCACGGCTTTCGTTTCAAGCCCGCTTCAGTTCTACCTCGCGCGCATCGTGCTCGGCGCGGCTGAGGCCGGCTTCTTTCCGGGCATCATTCTCTATCTCACGCTTTGGTTTCCGGACCGCATGCGCGGGCGGATCATGTCTTACTTCGTGCTCGCAATCGCGGCATCCGGAACGATCGGTGGGCCGATTTCCGGCGTGATCATGCAAAACCTCGGCGGCCTGCTCGGGCTAAAGAATTGGCAATGGCTGTTCCTGATCGAGGGAATGCTGCCGGTGGTCATGGGGATCGCGGCGTTCTTCGTGCTCAATGATCGGCCGCGCGATGCCGTCTGGCTATCGGACCGGGAGAAAGACTTGCTGATCGCCAACCTCAAGGTCAAAGGCGGTAGCGACAGCCGCTCCGGCACGCGCGCCTTTCTGCTGGCGCTGCGCAAGCCAATGCTGTGGGTCGCCACGTCAGGCTACTTCTCGGTGACATGGGCGGGAATGGTTCTCAATTTCTGGTCACCGACCATTATCCAGCGCGCAGGCGTGACGAACCTGCTGCATGTCGGCCTGCTGTCAGCGGTGCCGTACATGATCGGAGCGGCCGGCATGCTCGTGTTCGGTTATCATTCCGATCGCCGGCTCGAGCGGCATTGGCATTTCTTCGCCGCCGTCGCCGTCGCTGGCTGCGCGGCGATTGCGATCGCCTTTTCATTGTGGAACTCCGCGCTGTCGGTCGCCTGCCTCGCCGTCCTTGCGATCGGCTATCTCTCCGCCACCGCCTTGTTCTGGACCATTCCGACCGGCTTCCTCTCCGAAAGGGAATCCGCCGGCAGTATCGCGTTCATCAGTAGCGCGGGTCAGATCGGCAGCCTCATCGCTCCGGTGCTGTTCGGCTATGTCTCGGTTCTCACCGGCGATCTCAGGATGGGCGCATGCCTCGTTGCGCTGGTGCTGTTTGGCGGTGGAAGTGCGGTTGTAAGCCTCAAGGGCTACGCCAAATCGGATTGAGCTCGCCGTGAAACACGCGTTCACGGATTTTTACCCTTACTTAGGGGCTCTCTCTTTATGTTGATCGCATCGTGATCTGCATCGGACCGGTTGTCCGCTTCCCGCCCGCACGGCGTTTCCAAAATCAGGTGTTGAATGCTCGGCAACCTCCGGATTTCCTACAAGCTCTTCATGATGATCGGCCTGTCCGTGCTGGGCATCGCCGCGATGGCAGCCATGGGATTGTCGGCGCTGTGGGGCAACCTGATTGAGGATCGCAAGGCCAAGCTCCAGGATGTCGTCCTGCTGGTACGCCAGACGCTTGAGCTGGATTATCAGGCCTCAAAGAAGGCCGGGCTTTCGGAGGCCGATGCCATCGAGCACGGCAAGGTGCTGATCCGCACCTTCCGCTTCGGCAAGGATGACTACTTCTACGCCATCGACCCCAAGGGCGTTGCGGTGGCGAACCCGAATCCCAAGGTCGAGGGCAAGAACCTCTATGACGCGGCCGATTCCGATGGCGTTCTATTCGTCAAGCGCCAGCTTGAGATTGCCGCCAATGGCGGTGGCTTCTTGTCCTACCGTTTCCCGCGCGCCGCCGGAGGCGATCCGCTGCCGAAGACCTCTTATGCCGTCGAATTCAAGCCCTTCAACTGGGTGATCGGCGCCGGCATGTATCTCGACGACATCAATGCCATCTTCTGGAGTCAGGCGCTGACCCGGGGAATCCTGATCGGCCTGGCGATGCTTGTCATCGGCGGTCTCTTTCTCCTGCTCAGCCGCAGCATTGTGAATCCGATCAACGCAATGACGATCGCGATGCGGAAGATTGCACAAGGCGATACATCGACCTCGATTCCGGCGCTTGAGCGCGGCGACGAACTCGGCGCCATGGCGCAGTCGGTCAAGGTGTTCCGCGACAACATGATCGAGGCAGAGCGGCTTCGCGGCGAGCAGGACGTCCTGAAGACGCAGGCCGATTCCGAGCGAAAGCTTATTATGGCTCGCACCGCCGATGAATTCGAACGCGGTGTCCGTGCCTCACTCGACAGTCTTGCCGGCGCTGCTTCCGACATGCAGGCGACCTCCCGCAGCATGTCCTCGACCGCAATCGAGGCGAGCCAGCAGGCCACGTCCGTGGCGGCCGTCGCCGAGCAGGCGTCGGTCAACGTCCAGACCGTCGCGGCCGCGACCGAGGAACTGTCGTCCTCGGTGTCGGAAATCGGCCGCCAAGTGACCCAATCGACGGAAATCGCCGGCCAGGCAGTCGCCGAGGCCAACCGAACCAATCTCACCGTGCAGGGTCTGTCGGCGGCGGCGCAGAAGATCGGCGACGTCGTCAAGCTGATCAGCGATATCGCGAGCCAGACCAATCTTCTGGCGCTCAACGCCACGATCGAGGCGGCGCGCGCGGGCGAAGCTGGCCGGGGCTTTGCCGTTGTCGCCAACGAAGTCAAATCGCTGGCGAGCCAGACCGCGAAAGCAACCGACGAAATCTCGGCTCAGGTCGGCGCCATGCAGGATGCAACCACCGAAGCGGTGCAGGCGATCGAGGGCATCGGCCGCACCATCAGCTCGATCAACGAGATCGCGTCGGCGATCTCGAGCGCGGTCGAGCAGCAGGGAACGGCGACCCAGGAGATCGCCCGCAACGTGCAGGAAGCAGCGCTCGGCACCGGTCAGGTCTCGAGCAATATTGCGGCCGTCAACGATGCAGCCGAAAAGACCGGCGCGGCCTCGAACGGCGTGCTTGCCTCGGCGGAGCAGCTGAGCAAGCAGGCGGTGACGCTTCGCGCCGACGTCGATCGCTTCCTCGCCAATATCCGCGCGGCCTGATCAGCGTCGCTTTGCCCTATGGGCTTAAGCCAAAGAGCGTATTCGCGCGGGGACAATTCTTAACGGTTTTTTGAGAAACTGGCCGCCGATAGCCGTTCGGAAGCGGCTGCCAACGGTTAGGGGACTCGCGCCGATGATAATCTGGTCGTTTGCAAAACACGCGTTCATGATGTTCTGGTATCCCTATGTCGGGATGCTGAACAGGATCTGGCCGTCGATTGTCGTTGGCGGAAAGCGGCTGGTCATCTTCCCCGGCGTCTACAAGCCGCTCGAGAACGAGCATGCCTGTGTCGACTACTGCCGGGCTGGAGACATGGTCCTCGACCTCGGATGCGGCAGCGGCGTAGGCGCGGTGTTCTGTGCGCCCAAGGCGCGCGAACTGCTTGCAGTCGATATCAGCCCATCAGCGGTTCAGAACACGGCGGAGAACTGCCGGCTTCACGGCATCCACAACGTCACCGTCAAGCAAAGCGACATGTTCTCCAACGTCGAGGGCAAGTTCGATCTGATCCTGGCCAACCCGCCTTATCTCGAGGCGGAATTCGCCAACAAGGACCGGCAATTCGCGACCTCGAAACGCTATCTTCCCGTCCTGTTTTCCAAGGTTGGTGACTACATGGCGCGAGATGGCTTGCTGGTCATTCAGTACCCGATCTGGTTCCGGGGGCTGATCGGAAGGCTTGCATCAGAGCACGGCATGAGAGTGCTGGAAGTGCGCCGCATGCCGTTGAAGTCTCCGTCTCTCCTGCTTTTGAGCCTGGCCTACATGCAGTTTGGCTTCCGCTCCGCGTTCTATCTGTTGCAGCAGACGCCGGCGACCCAGGCAACAATGCATTCCTCTTCCGATGTGCGTTGGCAGGCGGCCGAGCAGGCAGTTTCCAAGAAAGAGCCCGCGCTGACGTAACGGTTCACGTCATGCGGCGCGTGCGTCGCTGGCATGATCGTCTGCGGTCGCTGCGGCATGCTTTGCCTCCTTGCGCTGTTCGGTTGACTTCGTGCCCTTGCGGCCGATCTTGCGGACGATGGTATAGAAGGCCGGCGTGAACAGCAGGCCGAACGCAGTCACGCCCAGCATGCCGGAGAACACCGCCGTCCCCAGCGATTGACGCATCTCCGAGCCTGCGCCGGTCGCAACCACCAGCGGCGCAACGCCGAAGATGAACGCGAGCGACGTCATCAGGATCGGGCGCAGCCGCGTCCGCGCCGCGGTGACGGCGGCTTCAGCCGGAGTGGCGCCGCTTTCTTCGGTCTGCCGCGCGAATTCAACGATCAGGATCGCGTTCTTGGCCGCAAGACCGACCAAGACGACGAAGCCAATCTGCGCCAGCACGTCGATCGGCATGCCCCGCATCAACAGCCCGGTCACGGAAGCGAGCAGGCACATCGGCACGATCATCACCACCGCCAGCGGCAGATTCCAGCTCTCGTACTGGGCCGCGAGCACCAGGAACACGAACAAGGCCGCGGCACCGAACACCAGCAAAGATGAGGTCCCCGGCAGTTGCTGTTGAAAGGCAAGCTCGGTCCACTCAAAGCCGATCCCCGGCGGCAGCACATCATGGGCGAGTTCTTCCATCTGCTTCAGCGCCGTGCCGGTCGCAACGCCCGGGGCGGCGACGCCCATGACTTCAGCGGCCGGGAATAGATCGTAGCGAGGCACGCGGTAGGCCGCGTTCTCGGACTTCATCCGCGCGACCGTGCCGATCGGGACCATCTCGCCCGATCGGTTACGCGCCTTCAGCCGCGCAATGTCCTGCGGGTCCTGGCGGAAACTGCCGTCGGCTTGCGCGATCACTTGATAAGTGCGGCCGAGATAGTTGAAGTCGTTGACATATTGCGAGCCGAGATAGAGCTGCAGCGTCGAGAACACGTCGGTCGGCGTCAGGCCGACCTTTTCGGCCTTCTCGCGGTCAATATCGGCATAGATCGACGGCGAGCGCGTGCCGAACAGCGTGAAGACGCCAGCGAAGCTCGGATCCTTGTTGGCGGCGGCGACCAGCTTCTGCGCCGCTTTCGCGAGCGCTTCTGATCCCAGACCCGCGCGATCCTGCACCATCAACTTGAAGCCGCCGGCATTGCCGATGCCATGCACCGGTGGCGGCGGGATCGTCAGCACATGGGCTTCCTGGATCACCGAAAGGCGCTTGCGCAAATCCGCCAGCACGCTCGCCGCGGTCACGCCCTCAACCTGGTGATTGTAGAGCGACGGCAGGCCGGAAAAGATCGTCCCGGCATTGGAGGCGATGGTGAAGGTGGTCGCGTCGAGCCCCGCAAACGGGGCCACGTGTTCGACGCCTGGCGTCGACATCATGATGTCGATCGCCTTCTTGACCACGGCTTCGGTCCGATCGAGTGTCGCGCCGGGCGGCAATTGCAGCACGGTGATCAGATAGCCCTGGTCTTGTTCCGGGATGAAGCCGGTGGGCGCGCGTGCAAACTGGACGCCGGCGATGCCGATGAGCCCAACGTAGACGGCGAGCACCACGCCTGCGATCTGCAGAAGCCGCCGCGTCAACCGTCCATAGCCCGTCGAGAGCCAATTGAAGCCGAAGTTGAAGCGGTCGAATCCCGCCTGCACCAGACGCGCGATCCATGAACGGCGCGCGGCGTGGCCAGGCTCGTGGGCCTTGAACAAAACGGCGCAAAGGGCAGGGCTGAGGGTCAGCGAGATGAAGCAAGAGATCAGCGTCGAGGCCGCGATCGTGATCGCGAATTGCCGGAAGAACTCGCCGGTGATGCCGGAGAGAAACGCCGAAGGCACGAACACCGCGCACAGCGTCAGCGCAATCGAGATCAGCGCGCCGCCGACCTCGTTCATGGTGACATGAGCGGCCTCCCTCGGTTTCATCCCCCGCTCGAGGTTGCGTTCGACATTCTCAACCACGACGATGGCGTCGTCGACGACAATGCCGACCGCGAGCACGAGGCCGAACAGCGACAGGTTGTTCAGCGAGATCCCGAGCGCGTACAGGAAGGTGAATGTGCCGACCAGCGAGACCGGGATAGCGATGACCGGAATGATCGCGGCGCGCCAGCTCTGCAGGAACAGGAACACGACGCCGACCACGAGCAGAACCGCGACGAAGATCGTCTTGATCACCTCGTCGATCGATTTGCTGACGAAGATGGTCGGATCATAGATGATCGTGTATTCGAGGCCGGGAGGGAAGTCCTTGCTCAGCTTCTGTATCGCGTCTTTCACTTCGCGATCGACGGCGAGCGAATTGGCGCCCGGCTGGGCGAAGATCAGGAGCGGTAGACCCGGTTCGCGGTCCATGAAGGCGGTCGAGCCGTAATCGGACGCTCCGATCTCGACGCGGCCAACGTCGCGCAGCCGTGTGACGCGCCCCTCGCTATCGGCCTTCAGCACGATCGAGGCAAACTCCTCGGGCGTTGACAGCCGTCCAAGCGTCTGCACGTTGATCTGATAGGCCTGCTTGGAGGCGATCGGGGGCTGGTTCAGGATGCCCGCCGAGACCTGGACGTTCTGGGCGCGCAGCGCGGTCAGAACTTCGTTCGCGTTCAGATTATGCGCCGCGACCTTGTCCGGATCGAGCCAGATGCGCATGGCGTATTCGCGCCCGCCCTGCATCGTGACGTCGCCGACGCCCGGCAGCCGCGCCAGCACGTCCTTCACGTGCAATGTTGCGTAGTTCGAGATGTAAAGCAGATCGCGGGATGAGTCTGGCGAATAGAGGTGAATGGCAAGCAGGATGTCAGGCGTTGCCTTTCTCACCTGCACGCCTTGGCGCTGCACGTCCTCCGGCAGCCGGGGCAGGGCGTCCTGCACGCGGTTCTGCGTCAGCATCTGCGCGACATTCAGATCAGTCCCGATCCGGAACGTCACCGTGATGGTGAGCTTGCCGTCCCCAGTCGATTGGCTGTTCATGTAGATCATGTTCTCGACGCCGTTGATCTCCTGTTCGAGCGGCGTCGCCACCGTCCGCGAAACGACGTCCGCGGAGGCTCCCGGATAGCTTGTGGTGATCTGGACCGTTGGCGGCACGATCTCCGGATATTGCGCAATGGGCAGGATCGCGAGCGCGCCAAGCCCGATCAGCGTCACGAAGACGCTCAGCACGGTGGCGAAGATCGGCCTGTCGATGAAGCTGTGGGTCATGGGGAACTCGCGATTTCCGGATGTTTCGTTCAATCGGCCTTTCAGCCTTGCTGGTCGGCGGCCGCGT
>NZ_DASREO010000084.1:0-35727 GCF_035652035.1 Bradyrhizobium sp. | reverse complement strand
TACCGTTTCCAAGGCGAAGTCCGGCGCGCGAAGGACCACGAAGCTCCACAAGGACGAGAGCGTTTCTACTTTTCTGCCCACGCTGGCAGCGCGCGAAGGCAAGGACTGGTCGAGAGCGGAAGTATTGGCGAAGCTCGACCGTGGCGATGGGGTGGCCAAGAGGATCTGCGCGCTATCGCCGCCGCTCCGTTCCAGCAAGGACGTCGTTGGCCTCAACCCCTCGTTCGCCGCGGCGATGATGGGGTTTCCACCCGAGTGGCAACTTTGTGCGCCTACGGCAATGCGATCGACCCATGGATCGCGGCGCAGTTTATCTCCGAAACGGCGGGAGCCTAGCGATGGGTAGGCATCATCCTGCTGCATTCATAAACGAACTGTTCGAGAGCCGAGACTTTGAACTCACGATCAAGATGCTCCAGCAAACCTGGAACGACTATTGCGAGATGCGCGAACAGAATGCGCATCTGCGTCAACAGCTCAAGACCGCATGTTCCATCCTTCACGACAAACGCTGAGCAATGGGAGAATACCGATGCTGTACGACAAGCGATGGGAAAAGCCGGAAGTTAAAGACGATCCGTTGACAATTGAGAGTCTAATTGCGTGGCTGGAAAGGCAGCCGGCCGATGACTTCTACGAATACGACGAGCCATGCGCCTGTATGCTCCATCAATATTTCACAGCGATGGGATTTGAGAACGTCGCTGTTGGTCCATGGGATTTTGACCACGCCGGAGCAACAGGCGTCATGCTTTCCGATGCGTTCCATGATATTGCGAGCGCGTCTCCCGGTCTATGCACCTTCGGTGCTGCACTGGAACGTGCCCGCGCCGAATTAGCTCGTTTGCGTTGATCTCACGAAGAGGTGCGCCGTGGGTGATCGCGAGATTATGGGAACAGCCGCCCAAGAGGCGATCCGGATCGCGGATACCTATCTGCCGCGAGCGCCACTTAAGCGACGCATGGCCTTGGCCAAGGAAATCGTTGCCGCGATCGAACTATGCGAAACTGAACTCTCGCACGACATCGCGAGACGGTTAGAGCAGCAATTCGGACTTGGTTGAAAACGCGGTGCCTGACTGGTGGATCACGAAAGATGGCGATAAATCCTGCCTTGAACTCTACAAACGGCACTACAGCGCCCAGAAGGCCTATGCTGATGGTCGAGAGCGATATCAGTTTGTCGGGCCCGGATTCAATATCGTCTTGCGAACCGCGCGAGCTGACGCCCTCTTTGTTTGGCGAAAGTATATCGACGACACCGAACCAAAACAGGAAGGCGTCGAGTGCAGCGTCTTCCGAAACGAAAGCGAAATCCTCTCGTCCGAGCTTATCCGACAGGCTGACGCCGTCGCTGATTACGCTTGGCCTGGTCAGAGGCATTACACCAAGGTCGATCAGGAAAAGGTCAGGCGCGCTAATCCTGGATGGAAAGGCAAACTCGGAACCTGCTTCGTCAAAGCCGGATGGAGGCGATGCGGCATGACAAAAGGCGGACTTTTAATTCTTGAGCGACCCGCGTTTTCAATCCTCTCACAGCCCTGAAAATGACCCTGGCACTGCCCGCGATAACCACCCCGGAGAAACTGGCCGAACATCTCGGTTGGCCGGCGCGGCGCGTGCGCAGGATTGCAAAGCAGCTCGGAGCCTGCCTAGTCTCAGGTTCCTCGATGGTTCTGACCGAGACCGACGTTCACAAGATCATGGAGTCGCAGCGATGCCCCTCTACCTATTCCAGCGCAACGGTATCTGGAACTGCCGGGGCACCGTTGCCGGACGGATCATACGCCGATCTCTTAAAACAACGGACAAAACCATTGCGGCGCGCGAAGCTTCCCAGATTGAACAAAGAGAGTGGAAACGTCGTCACGATGGGCCGGGCTCGGTCCTGACCTTTGCTCAAGCCGCGATGCACTACAGGGGCGGCGGCAAGGACGACCAGTGGCTATCATTTATCGAGGATCACCTGAAGGACACGCTGATCAGCGAAATCACGCCCGGCTACCTGCGGACCTTGGCGGTCAAGATATTGCCGGGGTGCAGCGGCGCGACGCTCAATCGTAAGGGCCTGACATCAGCCATTGCCGTCATCAACTATTGCGCTGAGGATGGTCTTTGCTCTCCGATAAAGGTCAAGCGCTTCAAGGAAGACAGCAAGATCAAAGAGCCAGCCACCCTAGAATGGGTGAATGCCTTCGCCGCTAACGCAAACCCGCACGTCGGCGCGCTCTGCATGTTCATGTTCATGACCGGCGCCCGCATCGGGGAGGCCATTGCGCTGCAATGGAACGACCTGAATCTGGACGATCGAACCGCGCTGATCAGGCAAACCAAGACGGGATCGGATCGCCTGGCGAACCTGCCACCTCCGCTAGTTGCCAAGTTGCGGTTGCTAAGTGAGATGAAGATCCCTGATCGCGGCGTGTTCGGTTATAACGGCCGTGGCGATCTGTGGCGCGTCTGGGCTGCTGCGATCGAGCGCGCGAAGATCAAGCACCTTAGCCCGCATTGCTGCCGGCATGGCTTTGCAACGGGATTGTTGAGGCGCGGCGTTGACGTGGTGACGGTCGCCCATCTTGGAGGATGGAAGTCGCCAGCGCTCGTTTTGAAGATCTATGGTCACGCTAACCGCAACCGGAATATCACTGATTTGCTGGCGCAAAATGAGCACATCGCGACGGCGGACAGCGACAACGCTTTGAAAGTCGTATCGGATTCGGAATAGCCAACTTCCTTCAGCAGGATGATGTGATCGGCGAGCCGGCCAAGGCTTCCGAGCATGACGTCTTCATAGGCCGGCAGCTTCTCGCTAGGACGCAAGGCCGCCTGCCACTTGCGCTGCAAGACCGGGACGTCATCGAACATCTCCGGTGCAGATTTTCCCGACGGTTTCCTGGCAGCAAGCATGACATTCCCCAACGACGCGCGAATTTCGCGCGCGCCATCCAAGGCTCTGGCACTTAAAGCGATGTAAAAATTCCGGGAGGAGGAAGGGTGACCTGCGATTATGACAGTTTTAAATCGCGCGATGGTTAGTAGGTTTTAGAAACTATGACAGAGAATGCCGAAAAGCGCGTCAACGCGCGACGACTTCGACCTCGCCGTCGACACCATTGACCACGTTGAAGGCGCGCTCATAGACCTTGCCCTCGTTCTTGGCGATGGCGCGATATTCGCCTTCCGACAGCACAACGCGCGGGAATGCGCCGATCGATTCCTTGATGACGTCGCCGCCCGGCGTGATCACCGACCACGCCGTGTTGGCGAGCGCTTCGCCGCCGCGGTCGCTGACGAGCTTGAGCGTGATGACGGCGGCGCGATGGGTGATGGTGACGTCGGTCAGTTTGCTCGCCTGGACCCGGATATCCGAACGCACCACCGAGTTGGCGTCGCCGTAGTTCGAAATGATGTAGTAGGTGCCTTCGGGCAGCAGCACAACGTCGCCGGCGGCGACGTTGGGCACGAGCGAGGCGCGCTCGCCGACTTCGAACTGGCTGCCCTTGTAGATCGCAAATGAAATCTGGTTCTGCGGAATCTTCGAGGTGCCGACGCGCCCCTCGATGCGTAAGCCCCCGGCGGGGAGAATGAAGGATTCGCGATCGGTCTCCGCTTTCAGCGTCACCGGCCGCACGGCGCTGACGAGACCAAGCGCGACATGGATGACGTAGTTGCCCGGCGGCAGCACGATGTTCGGCGTGGGGTTACGGTCCTCGCGGACCATCTTCATGTTGCCGGTCTCATCCGGCTTGTCGGAAAAGATGCGCCACACCAGCCCGCCGGTGATGGGCGGAAGATCCTTGGCGAAACGCGCCGTCAGCGCCAGCACGGCCTGATTCGGCGGGGTGATGCTCGCCGGCGGCGCGGCAGGCGGTACGGCGGCAACGGCTGGCGGCGCAGTCAATGGCGGCGGCAGATTGGGCACCGAAGCGGGGCCAGAGGACGGCGCCAGATTCATCGCAGGGCCGGCCGGCGGCTCCGGAACAGAGGCCGGCGGCACCGGCGGCGGCCGGTCGCTGAAAAATTGCGCCGAAGCCGGGTCAGCGAGGGCCGACCCCAAAAGCAACACAAAGACCGGCATCAGACGCGAACGCCCGCCCCGCCAGAATCCCCCCGCTGCCTGTCTTCCCCGTTTCATCATGGATGCTTTTCACTGAAAACGCGGCAAATTCAAGCCTGCATCGGCTTTACCGGGGAGATACGGAACGCGCTCCGGCCTGTCCCGTTACCTCCTAAAGCCTCGCCGCGGTCCCGTCACAATCTCACCCCAGCCCCCGGCATAAACCATGCTCGTCGGCCATTCTGGCGGGAGTGGCTGTCCCGAGATAGCTTGGTTGGGTCAGGAGATCGTCTTCAGTGTTGGATAGTTGGATCGGGCGAAGCCAGAACAACGGACAAATCCGGGACAATAAGGCTGGCCGACGGCCGGTCATCGGGCTTGCGCTCGGCGGCGGCGCCGCACGCGGCTTTGCCCATATCGGGATCGTCAGGACGCTGATCGCCCATGGCATCGTCCCCAACGTCGTGGTCGGCACCTCGATCGGCGCCGTGGTTGGCGGCGCCTTTGCCGCCGGCCACCTCGATACGCTGGAAGGCTGGGCGCGGGGTTTGCAGCCGCGAAATGTCCTTTCCTATCTCGATCTCAAGCTCAACGGCTCGGGCCTGATCGGCGGCGACAAGCTTGCGGCCGAACTCGAGGTCTCGCTCGGTCAAACCTTGATCGAAGACTTGCCGCTGAAATTCGCCACCGTCGCTACCGAAGTGCGCACTGGGCACGAGACCTGGCTGACCCACGGCCGCATTGTCGAGGCCATGCGAGCCTCCTACGCGCTGCCCGGCATCTTTGCGCCGGTTCTCATCGACGGTCGCTGGCTGGTCGACGGCGCGCTGGTCAATCCGGTGCCCGTGTCAGCCGCGCGGGCGCTCGGCGCCGAAATCGTCATCGCCGCCAATCTCTCAAGCGACATATTCGCCCATTCGACCACGATCTATTCGCACGGCGCTTCCGCCGTGACCAAGGAGGCGCCGGTCGAGCCTGCCCCGCCAAGGCGCGGCATTGGCAAATTCTTTTCACCCGAACGCGCGGTCAAGCGGGAGTTCTTCGGCGGCGGCGGCCGGCCCGGCATTTCGTCGGTCATGGTCGATGCCTTCAATATCATGCAGGACCGCATTACCCGCGCACGCCTTGCGGGCGATCCGCCTGACCTGTTGATCACGCCCCGGATCGGCCAGATCGGCTGGTTTGATTTTCACCGCGCCGATGAACTGATCGTCCATGGCGCGCGCGCCGCCGAACGCGCTATCGCCTCCATCCAGGAGGTGATCGACGTTCTGGTCCCGGCGACGCCCGCTGCGAAGATCGACAAGGCGTCGACCGACAAGGCTGTGGTGGACGACGCGTCCTGAACAGCGGTCTCTGCTTTAGGCCGTCTTGATGTATTCGCGCAGCGCTTCCTGCTCGTGCTCGTATTCCTGCACGCGCCATTTGACGACGTCGCCGATCGAGATCAGACCGACCACCCGCTCACCCTCGACAACCGGCAGGTGACGGAATTTTCCGCGCGTCATCATCTCCATGATGCCGCTGACCGTATCCGACTGCTTGCAGCTGACGACCTTGCGCGTCATCACCGTGCTCACCGGTTCTTCCAGGACGGTCGCCCCCCGCTCACCCAGCACGCGCACGATGTCACGCTCGGACAAAATGCCTTCGATGCGGCCCGCGCTCATCACCAGCACGGCGCCGATCTTGCGCTCGCCCAACATCTTGACCGCCGTGGAGAGCTTTGCCTCCGGCTCGACGCTCATGATCTGATGGCCCTTGGTATCGAGAATCGCACGTACCGTCATTGTCGCCTCCTTGAAGCCGATCGCGCCCTTGAGCGAGCGCGTTCTTTGTTCATTTGAGTCTTCAATCAACAGCGTTGCGCCACTTTGGTTGCCGGGCGCTAGCGCGGGTTGCCACGACTTGAGCACAATTGCCTGGCGCTCGAGCGGGGCCGCGTGTGGCAAATGATGGATGAAATCTTTCCGCCCCGCAAGCGAGGCGTTTTGAAAATCAGACCTGGCTGTCGTTAATGATCTGCTTCTGACGACGACGCATCTGCAACATCGCCGCTCGCGCGCGGAACCGGATCGAACAGCGAAAACAACAGAAGACCGGCCAAAAAGCCGCCGATATGGGCTTCCCAGGCGACGCTGACGCCTTCCATCCCGATGGCGAACGACCCAATACCGAAAATGATGTTGACGCCGAACCAGACCGCGAGGAAGGCAAGAACGCGCCGGTCGCGCAGCGCCCGCCACAGCGACTGCGCGGGCACTTTTGCGGCAACATCCGCATCGCCCCGGCTGAACGACAAGAAACTGCCGCGCACGAACGCAAAGCGGATGGCGGCCGCCATCGTGCCCGAAACGGAGGCGGAGGCGCCGATCATGGGAGCGAGTTCATGCTCATGCGAAATGAGATGTGCCAGCGCACCGGCCGCCGCCGTGACCGCCATGAAGACAAAGAACCGCACTGCGCCGAAACGCCGCGCCAGCGCGCTGCCAAACGGCAAAAGCCACAGCACGTTGAAGCCGATGTGGCTGAGGTTCGCGTGCAGCAGCGAATAGGTGACGAAGGTCCAGAAGTCGGCGCCCTCCCCACCCGGAAAAGCCGCCGGCAGCAGCGAGGAGTCGTAACGTTTGGGGATGAATCCGAAAGCAAGCACGATCCAGTTGTCGAGATCCGGCGGCAACAGCACGCGCAGATGAATGACCGCCAGCAGCAGGATGTAGGCGGTGAGCGCGCCCGGCAGCGTCAGCAACGGCTCGCGCCGGGGCGGAGGCAACGGCTCCGGCAAGCTTTGCGGTGGGGATTGTTCGGGCGGAAATTCCAAGGGTCAATCTCTTTTCAGGCGATCCGCCCCATTAGAGGGTTTTGCTGCGAAGTGGAAGCCGGTTGCCGTTACGGACGCGGAACAGCTATCCTGGCCTACAAAAGCGCAAATTGGGCGCACGGGAGAGGAACGCCATAGATTTTCACCGCCGATTGATCCGGCACGGCCTCACGTTTGTGCCAGCGATGCCTCTTGCCGCATGGATCGGGCCTGCCGGTGCGGCCGACGTGGCGCGGCAGGTGACGATCGTCGGCATCATCGGCGTCGGCATGACGATGGTGATCCTGAATCTCGGCAACATGTTCGAGCTTGACGCTATCGCCGTCGTCGTGATCGGCGGCACCTTCATCGGCGCGCTGATCATCGGCGTCCTGAACAACGGCATGAGCCTGCTTGGCGTCTCCTCGTTCTACCAGTCATCAAGGGGGTGATCATCAGCCTCGCCGTCTGGTGCGACGTTCTGCAGAAGAGGAATTGGCGGGCCTAGGCCTTCGCCGCCAAATTGGTTTTGAATTCCGCGTCAGTGTCATCGAGGAAGTCTGATGCAAAGACCCAGCAACCTTGTTTTAGCGCTATTTTGCTCCTTGTTGATCGGAATTTCCATCAACGTGACCCTGTTCGTGGTCGAAACCTGCTCTGCTGCGTCATACGCCAAGCTCATTTCCGATGCCGGAGGATCTTGCACGGAATACTGGCTTAATCGCTATCAAACGTTCATCGCGGCAATTATCGCGTTCACTGGGGCAGCTCTAACCATACTTATGATGCGGCGACAGACCGAGCGAACAAGCGCCGACGCTGCCGTGAATTCGTTGAACCGATACGCCGCAATCCTCAGGACAACAGTTTCCTATTACGAGGAATGTTACAACCAAGAGATGTTTCAGAAATTATTGGCGGCGGCAAATGGAACAGAGGCGAGGCTGATATCAGCGGATAATCTGCTGGGACCTGATCAAGAAGCGGTGAGTGCCTTTTTGGATCGATCAATCACCGCAGCCAATGCAAAACGACGGGGTGAAGTTGGCGGACGTGCGCAGAAGCACGTTGGTCCGATATATACGGCTTGCATAGAAAGCATCTGGTACAGAAAGCATCACCTCGAACATGGCGGCAAGGTCGCTGACCTGTATCGGTTGGGATTCATTGATATCGATGAGCTCGTCAAAGCGTGGGAGGAGAACCGCGAGCCCAAGCTGGTCGTGCCGATATATCCGGGTACGGCACCGGTGAGGTAGATAGCCTTTCAACCGGGTAAACACCTGCTGACCAACCGCTCTTCAAACGCTCGGAACGAAGGACGCTCAACGAAAAGGGAGGGCTCTGAGAAAGCCCTCCCTCGATGGACGTTGGCCTTACCTTACTCGGGGTCACCTGGGGAATGATCCCCACCCCTCCCCGCGCAAAGCGGCCAATCTGTTCGACGCCTCGTGTCCTGGCCGGATCTTTCAAGAGATCAGGCGAAGTAATCCGATGGACGAGAGCCTAGCAGGCTGACCTCCCGCGCCAAGCCCATCGTTAATTTAACGTTAACACCGCAATCCCGGCCCCGAACGCGGCTTCGGCATGGACGCTGCAATGACCTTTCTGCACAACAAAACCGGGGCCCGCGCATGCGCGAAATCGGGACAGAGATGTCCCATCCGCAGCCGGCACGGAGCAAGGACAGGGCATGAAGCATCCGTCAAACCGGCAGTTCTTCGCGTATTGGGACCAGAAGCGGGGCGAAGCCCGCGCGCCCGACCGCAGCGATTTCAAACCCGACGGGTTTCGCCAGTTGCTGGGCGATGTCTTCGTCCTGGCCTGCGACGAGGCCACTCGCCATCCATTTCGCGTGGCCGGGACGCGCCTCTCCGCCCTGCTCGGTCGCGACCTGAAGGGTCAGAACTTTCCCGAATTGTTTGACCGCGAGGGCCGGCGCGAGATCGAGGACATCATCGCGGCGGTGACAGAAGACATGCTGCCCGCCGTTGCCGGCATCACCGCAGCCTCGGATGAAGGTGTGGCGCATCTTGAATTGCTGCTGCTCCCGTTCAACCAGCGCGCCCACGTGCCGCTGAGCCTGACGGGGCTGCTCGCCCCGTTCGAGGACGGACACAGCCGTTTAAGGGATTTCAAGCTGACGTCGTGGCGCTATATCCATCCGCCGACCGAGCGGCTGGTGCCGCGCACCTTGCGCAAATTGAAGCTGGCGCGCGGGCTGATGGTCTATGAGGGCTTGCGCTAGAGCGCTTCGACCTGCCTCAGAGTTTATGTCCCTTCTGGCGTAGCGCCTCGGTGAGGCGCTGGCGCAGATCGTCCGCGGCCTTGCGGCCGATCTCCTGGCCGACCGCGAGCGCCTGCTGGCTGAGGACAGGCATCTTTTCCAGCATCTTCTGCCCGGTCGGCTGGCGATAGAACGCCTCGATGTCACGCAGCTCGGCGGCGGTAAAGTTGGTCGCATAGACCGCCGCGATGCCGTCCACCATCGAGGTGTAATACGGCGTGAAGGCGTCGGCGACCATCGGCATCATCGCATCATAGTCGCGTTCGATCTCCGGCCGGTCCTGCGTCAACGCGGGCTTGAGGCCGAGCAGGATCGCCGGCAACAGCGCCTTGTACTGATCGGCAAGCTTCATGGTGGTGACGAGGCTTCGCGCAGCCTCCATGGCGTCGGGCGCCGGCGCCTCGGCGCGCACGGCCGGCGCTGACAACAACAGAAGACATGCAACAACTAAAAGACGTCGGACCATGATTTCCTCCGGTCAACAATCTCGCAACGCTAGTCGCTCGCAATTCCCGTCATCAGCCGCATTACGCCTTGCCGGGCCTAGTGCCCACTTTCCGAAGTTCGTGTCATATCTCGGCACGCACCGTTCACGAACTTCGGAAAGTCATGGGCACTAGCAAACCTATGGTTCTAGTGCCGCTTTTCTATTTGACGTTCCTGAACCGAATTTGCGGCTTGTGATGCAGGAACGTCAAATAGGCGGCACTAGCGCGGCCTTGCTGCTGTCGATCTCCTCGACATCGACGAACAGGTCGGGCACCTCCCCGGCACGATCCAGCACCCACGCAATCGCGACCATGATGGCGAAGCCGGCGGCGCTGACCGCGAGCTGTTCCCAAACGCCCCTCGTGTACTGCATCAGGATCCAGTGTGCGGCAAAGGACAGGAACACGCCGAAGCAGAAGATCGGCAGCGAATGCCGGCCGCACATGATGAGCGGCTGCAGCCATCTGTAATTGAGCGCCGGCCAATTGCGCGGCACGTAGCGCGACACGACCACCGCCAATGCGAGGAAGTGCGTGAAGCGCAACATGTCCAGATCCGTCTTGTCGATCGGATAGATGAGCTTGATCATCCATTTCGGCACCAGCGCATCGAGGGCTGAGACGTGCCAGGTCATGACGATCAGGAACGCGAACAAGATCCACGCGATCGCCAGCACGAAGGCCAGGCGCGACTGGATGATCGGCCAGATCCGGCTTGCGCCGCCCGTGCCGCACCATGCGGCGAAGACAAACATCAATTGCCAGGCGAAGGGATTGAAGTACCAGGTCGTGCCGGGCGGGTAGGAGGCAAGGTTCCAGTCGAACTTGCGTGCGCAGATATAAAGCACGATCGAGCCGAGCAGCGTCAGGTTGGGCCGGCGCACCATCGCCCAGAGCATGAACGGTGCGGTCGCAACCAGAGTGATGAAGAGCGGCAGGACGTCGAGATTGACCGGCTTGTAGCGGAGCGTCAGCGCCTGCCCGATCAAAGTGTCCGGGTGAAGCAGGAAATTGTGGACGTTGAATTCGTCCTCATAGAGCGGATTGTCGAATTTCCGCACAGTGCGCGCGATCTGCGCGGTGAAGATCAGAAACAGCATGATGTGGGCGACATACATCTCGATCGCCCGTTTCCACAGTCGCTTCAGCGCGGCCAGAAAATGGCCGGTCTTGATGATCGGCCCGTAGATGAAGCCCGCCAGATAGCCGGAAATGAAAACGAAGAATTCGGCCGCATCGCTGAAACCGTAATTGCGCAGCGTCAGCCAGGAGACGACGTCGTGCGGGATATGATCGAGAAAGATCATCCACAGTCCGACGCCTCTGAACAGATCGAGTCTGACATCGCGCTCGACGACTACTTTGCCCTGCTCGGCCATGGTGTCCCCATCCGATTGTGCCGGTGACCGCTCGCGGCGGCACCCGAAGGAACGTCAGCGTCGCCAGACTGATCGTGGTGCAAGTTGCGGTGACGCAGGTTAAAGGCGAAAAATAAAGCTTTGGTCGAACCAATCACCTCATTGATACCCGCCGGCCTGTTGGCGTCAATCCGGCAAGATGCCCGGTTCGCCCTCACTCATTCTACCAGTTCCGGCCACGGCACGATGGTGGATTTCACGGTCTTCATCGCCATGGCGTCGGCGACGGCGCGGGCAACACCGTCTTCCGAAAACGGATAGATCGTCTGCATATCCAACCACGGATATTTGTCACGCGTGCGATACAGCATATCGACGCCGAGCGGCAGGTCGTTGCCGGTGAATCCCCACGATCCCAATACGTTGAGGTCCTTTGTGCAGATGCGGTGCCAGGACGTCTCGATTCCGCCGGCATCGGTGAATTGCCCCATCTCGACGTAGGTGCCGCCGTCGCGCAGCATTTCGATGCCCTCGGGGCCGGCGCTGGGATGCCCCGAACAATCCATTACAAGGTCCGCGCCGAACCCGCCGACGATGTCGCGCACGCGAGCGATGCGCTCAGCCGGCGTCTTGATCTCCTCGATGTTGACCGTCGCCTCTGCGCCGAATTGACGCGCCAGCTTTAGCCGCGGCGCTTCCGGCGCGCCGATACAGATCACCCTGCCCGCCCCCATCTCGCGCGCGGCCGCGACGGCGAGAATGCCGATCGGGCCCGAACCCTGGATGACGACCGTATCGCCCCAGCTGAATCCGCCGGCGCGCGTGGCACGGTTGAAGGCGCGGATGCAGGACGTCAGCGGCTCCGACAGCGCGCCCAACCGCAACGACATGTCGTCCGGCAGCTTGTAGATCTTGGTGCCCGGCAGCATGTCGAGATCGACATAGACGTATTCAGCCCAGCCGCCCCACAGATGCGGCGCTTTCTCGAAGCCGAGATAGCGGCCGTAATAGACCGGCGTCAGGCACTTGTTGGCACTCTGCGGATAGTGGATGCAGTAATAGCAGTGGCCGCACGGCATCAGCGGCGGGATCATGACCTTCGATCCCGCTTTCAGCGGCTTGCTCATGAAGTCTTCCGTGAATTCCGGACCAACCTCGACCAGCACCCCGCCGATCTCATGGCCGAGCGTGAACGGCCACGGCAACGGCTTCGGCCAGTGACCTTTCAGGATATGCAGATCGGTGCCGCAGACCCCGCAGGCGCCGACCTTGATCAGCGCCGCCTTCTTGCCGATTTTCGGCCAAGGGACGTTGCGTATCAAGGGCGCGGCGCCCGGCCCGTCATAGGTGCATACGCGGATCTGTTCCATTGCCTCGTCCTTCCCGGCTGTCTCTAAATATTTTTTGATTGTCTTGGGCGGAGGGAGCCTAAGCCAAGGCAACCCGCGATGCCAACGAAGCAAGCCGGTGCCCGGACGATTGACAGGAGCATTTCTTCCCGGCAGATACGCTATCGCAATCTAAAGGTGTAACGCGTTGCACAATCGATGGTTTGCCCTGGCCGTGCTGTTCGTGATCCGTCTCACGATGGCATTTCAATTCCAGAGCGTCGCGGCCGTCGCCCCGCTGCTCGGTGAAAGGTTCGGCGTCGGGCTTGCCGACATCGGATGGCTGATCGGACTCTATTTCGCTCCCGGCGTTGCGCTCGCGCTGCCGGGCGGAGCGATCGGAAGGCGGCTTGGCGACAGACCGACGGTGATCGTGTCGCTGCTTCTGATGTTGATCGGCGAACTGGCAATGGCGCTTTCGCCGTCGTGGCCGATCCAGATTGCCGGAAGGCTGGTCAGCGGCGCCGGCGGCGTGATGTTCAATGTCCAGTTGACCAAAATGGTCGCCGACTGGTTTGCCGGCCATGAGATTGCGACCGCGATGGCGGTCTTCGTCAACTCATGGCCCGCCGGCGTTGCGCTCTCGCTGGTCCTGCTTCCGCTGATCGCAACCACTTTCGGGGTCGAGGCGGTCTATCTCGCGGTCGCCGCGTTGATCGCATTGGCGCTCGTGTTTTTCGTGATCGCCTACCCGTCATCGCCAAAGGCTGCGACGGCGGCAGGGGATTCGTCGTGGCCTGGTCGCACGACATTCGCCGCCCTGATCGTGGCCGGCCTGATATGGGGCCTCTTCAACGTCGGCCTTGCCACGATCTTCTCTTTCGGCCCAACGATGCTCAGCGAGCGTGGCTGGTCGGTATCGACAGCGGGCTCCGCCATCAGCATCGTGCTCTGGCTCGCGGTGATATCGGTGCCGCTCGGCGGCTATGTAGCGGATCGCAGCAGGCAGCCAAACCTGGTTCTCGTTTGCGGTTGCTTCATCTCAGCCTTGCTGATGGCGATCTTGCCGCGCAGCGATGCGGTGATCCCGATCGTGATCGCGATCGGCTTGCTTGGCGGCATGCCGGCCGGGCCGATCATGAGCCTGCCCGCGCGCATCCTGCAGCCGCGGACACGCGCCATCGGCATGGGTATTTTTTACACCCTGTATTATGCCACCATGATGCTGGGGCCCGTTGTGGCAGGCGCCGTGGCCAAGTCAAACGGTCAGGCGGCTGCGGCCCTCGATGTCGGGACCGCCGTCCTTTTTGCGTGTCCGCTGCTGCTCTGGGTTTTCAGCCGCCTGCCGGCAGCGCAACCGAAAATGGCGTAATTGGCGTTCCCGCAATCCTGCTAACCGCTCATTAACCCTGCCGGCCGTAGGGTCAAACCACCTCTGCTCTGGCGGCGAAGATGGCGTTGGCAAACAAAAAATCGATCCTTCCGTCCGCTGAAGAGCGGCGGCGCTTCCAGCGCGTGAGGGTGCATCTGCTGGGCCGCTACATGCTGCCGGACCGGCGCGAATTTCCGTGCCAGATCATCAATATGTCGCCGGGCGGACTGGCGCTGCTCGCGCCCGGCATCGGCAATGTCGGCGACCGCGTCATCGCCTATCTCGACCATATCGGCCGCGTCGAAGGGCGCATCACCCGCATCATCGACAACGGCTTTGCGATGACGGTCGGCGCGACCGCGCGCAAGCGTGACAAGCTCGCGGCGCAGCTGACCTGGCTTGCCAACCGCGACATTCTCAACTTGCCGGAAGATCGCCGCCACGACCGTATCATTCCGCGCAATCCGATCGCCCTGCTCACGCTCGAAGACGGCACGCGGATGACCTGCCGCATCATCGACATGTCGCGTTCAGGCGCGGCAATCGCGGCCGAAAGCAAACCGCCGCTGAAATCGATGGTGATGCTTGGCAAGGTTCAGGCGCGCGTCGTGCGCAATCTCGAGGAAGGCTTCGCGCTCGAATTCGTCCACGAGCAGGTTGCCGAGACGCTCGAGGAAAGCGTTACCGCGCGTTAGGTGTCCCGATTGCGAAGCTCATAGCGGCCAAAAGCATTTTTCCCATTTGGTGATCATGATGGCGCTGCTGACCGATCGGCTGGATCCTACCGCGCTCGCCGCGGAGCTGGACGACAAGGGTTTCGTCACCATCGAGAACGCGATCGATCCTGCCTGGATCGAGCGCGCACAGGCGTTCGTCCACAGCCTGGTCGAGCAGAAGGGCAAGCGCTATTTCGCACTGAACTGGCTGTCGCGCGACGAGGGCACGCCGCCGCAAGAACTGACCGACGACCCGCAGATGCGCCGGCTCCTGGAGAGCCTTGCGCAAATCGGCTGCCCGACGGCGAAGCTGGACGAGGAAATCTATACCGGCCTGCGCGTCGTCGCGGGCCGGACGGGCGACGAGAGGTCACTGCTCTACCACTACGACAAGCATGTGATCACGGCGCTGGTGCCGATCCTGATCCCGGAGGGGCCAAAGCGGCGCGCCGGCGAGTTGCTCGTCTTCCCGAACCGCCGCGGCTATCGGCGGTTTGCACTCTTCAACATCATCGAGAAAGCGATCGTCCAAAGCAATTGGTACCGCAATCGCGTCACTCGCAAGCTGGCAACGGGCGACTCGCCTAACGTCAAATATCTGAAGCCCGGCAACCTCTATCTGTTCTGGGGCTACCGGACCTATCATTCCAACTTCCCGGTCGCAGGCGACATGGTGCGGGCGACGATGCTGCTCCACTATGGCGATCCGCATCCGGCCAGCCTGATCCTCAAAGTCAGGACGGCGCTCCAGGTCCGCGGCGAGCGCCGCATCCTCACGCCGAAAGCCTCGTAAGACCGAACTTGCACTTTCGCTCGCCGCCCGAAAGCGAGACGCCGTTAAAATCGATGGTGATCGTCGGCAAGGTTCAGGCGCGCGTGGTGCGCAATCTCGAAGAGGGCTCAGTGTTCGAATTCGTCCACGAACAGTTCGCCGAGACGCTCGAGGAAGCCGTCACCGCGCGGTAATCTGTCGCGCTTCCTCATCGGCGTTACCCACCCTCCAACGATTGACCACGAGCTTGGCTCCACATTAGCCTTTAGTTTTTTTAAGGCATTGGGGGCAATATGACACGCGTGCGCTCACGCCGAGGCGCTGCTTCGCTTCTTATCACAATCCCGCTCTCTCTCCTCATTGCAACACCGGCCACGCCCCAGGATCGCATGATGCGCGACGATGCCGGCCGCGGCGGCGGTATGCATGGTGGCGGCTTCGCGACCGGTCTTGGGGTCGGCATCGTCCAGGGAATTATCACCAATGAGATGAACCGTCCTCGCGAGGAGCCCGATAGCGGAAAGGCAGCGCGAACAACAAGGAAACTGACGAAAGAGAAGAGAAAAATCGGGAAAAAGCCGCCTGCCGACGAACCCGTTCCGGTGGCTCACAAACCCGACAACCCACCGGCCAAGAAGACTGACGCGCCGGCTGAGGGCGGAAACACACCCGTCGCAGGTCCCCCGCCGACCACGACCGACCAACCCAAATCGCCAGAAGGATCCGTCCCGCCGACACAAGCTGGTTCACCTCCAAACTCCGGCGTTCCGCCGACCACCGATGGGAAGAAGACCGATGATCCCAGCGATCAGGGAAAAACCGTCACGACGACCACTGCCAAGACCGAGCCCGAACCGAAATGCGGGCCCGATATCACTGACGACGTCATCCGCGTGTTGAGAAAGATCAGGCAGGACTACAACAAGCCAGAGACAACCAAAGAGCAGCGTCGCAAGGCCTGCAATTCGCTGATTGATCCCAGGACTGGCCCCACTGCCTGGGACATCTGGGGATTGGACCCAACCACGGGAGGCGATCCCTCTCATCCCACCGGTTTCAAAGTGGAGAATCCGCCGGACACCTCGCCGAACAAGATCGGGCCCGGAGGCCGGCCCGAACCAAATCCGCAGCCCGGGCCCCACGTGGTCGAAAAGCCCTGGACCAAGGCAAAGCCCGGCACCTGGTTCACGAAGATCAGCGACTTCTGTGCGGTGCCGCGGCCACAATGCGCGGCGACGGTGGAATTTTTCGGCACGTGCCAGCATGCGCAGGTCGTCAACTACGTGCAGTTCGGCTTCATGCTGAAACTCTGCGACGGCGTCGGGTATGGCGTTTATCAAGGCAGCATGGCGACGCTCATGAACGCTTACAATATTGCGGCCTACGGCAATCTGGGCGCTTCATCTATGCAGTCGGTGATGGCGAACGCCGGAGTCGACATCGAGAGGATCATGGAATCGCCAATGGATCAGGACGAAATCGACAAATATCTCAAACCGACCATGACCAACTACATGCAGGCGTCCGACGAAAAGATCGACCATGCGGAGAAACAGTGCCGACTCCATTGTGACCTGACGGACGAACAGAAGAAGAAGGTCACCGGCCAAATCAGCGGTTATCACTGGGAGGGCATGACGACTGACAGCGGCCGACGCTGATGGGGGTGCTCACTCCCCCTTCACCGCCGGTTTCGACAGATACTCCGTCGACTGCGCCTCGCCCTTCAGCGGCGTCACCTTGTCCGGATCGATCCTGATCATCAGATAATCGATGTGGTCGTCGATCTTCGTGAACCAGTGGCCGGTGCCAGCGGGAATGACGACGACGTCGCCGGCCTTGATCTCGTAGGCGACGCCGTCCTTGATATCAGAGCCGTTGTTGCCGGGCCCGTTGAATTCCCTCACCGTTCGCATGGTCGATGGCCGCCGCTGGCGACCCACGATGTCAGGGCCAAGCACGAGCGTCGCAGCACCCGAAATCACGTGGTAGACCTCGCTGATCTGGTCATGCTCGGCGACCGAATCCGCTGCGGGTTTGTCCAGCTTGCCGCGATGGACCATGCCGATGCCGATCCGCGCCTTGCCGATGTCGATGTCGCGCACCTGCTGGTCGATCAGCTTCTCAGCGATGGCCTTCTGCGTGTAACGCTCAAGCTCCGCGGAGGGGATGTAAGTCCCCGGGCACATGGCGCAGGTCGGCTGCGGGTCGGTCGGATTGATGCGGGCCGCGTCTTCGGCGATCGCCCGACCGGCGGCCAAAAGACAGAGAGCGGCCGCAAGGCCCGCGCGTATTGCTTTCATGATTGCCTCCGTTTTCCCTGCGCGGGCATCGATGCATGGACATGACCCGCTTGCCAGGATCTTTGCCCCCTCACCGACAGCGTTACTGCGCGGTAAAGGCGAAAGGCCCTGAATTTTCTGCATTTTTCACCATAGTGCCGTGCATTGGCCCGCTTGCCCGGCAGCGCACTGCCATCGAACCCGGTTAATGCGGTGCTTCCGGGCGGCAAAATCGGCAGCATTTTCGTGTCTCCGCCCCTTAATCGATAAAATTTGAATCAATTGCAGTTGTCTAAAATTGTCGTCGAATTCTCCTCAAATACAGATCGAATTCTCTGAAGTATTGATCAGTATTCGCTTCAATTCCACCCCGCGTACTTAGCCGCAGCGCAAAACCTTTGTGCGAAACGTGGTCCCAACAAAAAAAGTTCGGGGGCCACAACAATGTTTGGGTTCAGGGAGCACAAAGGTTTGGCGGTTGCCGCCATCCTGTTGGGAATGAGCGTGTCGGCGAAGGCCGCTGAAGAGCGGCCGCTTTATGCAAGTCTCGGCGATGCCACGCGTGCGCCGATCGGCTGGGTGGAATTCTGCACCGAGAATCCGGCCGAGTGCAAAGGCGGTCAGTCGCAGCCGCGCGATATCGTGATGACGCAAGCGGCCTGGCGCGACCTGATCAAGGTCAATCGCTGGGTCAACGAGACCGTCAAGCCGATGACCGACATGGATCATTGGGGCGTGGTCGAAAAGTGGTCGATCCCGACCGACGGCTACGGCGACTGCGAAGATTACGTGCTGCTGAAGCGGAAGATGCTGATCGATGCGGGATGGCCGCGCGAGGCGCTTCTGATCACGGTGGTGCGCGACAAGATGGGCGAAGGTCATGCGGTTTTGACCGTCAAGTCCGACAAGGGCGAGTTCGTTCTGGACAACCAGAATGAGAACGTCGTGGCCTGGACCGAGACCGGTTACCGCTTCGTCAAGCGCCAATCGCAGAACGACCCGAATGTCTGGGTCTCCCTCGGCGACCCCAGGCCTGCGGCTTTGACCGCCAGCGCCAGAGATCGCTGAAAAGAACCGCTGAGAAGCAAGAGGATTTAAGAGTTACGCGAGCCGGTCACATCCCCACCCCTCCCCGTCCCAGACCGTCTCGCGCGCGGCCAGCCTTCCCCCAAGGGCTGGCCGCACCCTTTTTGGAAGCTTTGTGAACTAGCTCACATCCGCTCACACGGCGCCGTGCGACGATGGAACTCGCCGGATGGCGTAAGCCAATTTAATATCCGGGGCTGGCAAGGCCGTGGGCGATCATACTCCGCCGACGGCCTTGTTTTTTTGGCCGGCCGCCAAACCTCGTGACTTGCTTTGGTCGCGGGAATATCGGGCGGATACGGGTGTTTCGGGCTTTTGGCGTCCCGCCCCTGTCCACCCGTTTCCTGAGGAATTCACATGAACATTCATCACCAGTTGACGTCCGACGTCGTCGGACTGACCAAGGTCGCGCCGTTCTCCCGGCGCGGCTTCATGACTGCCTCCGCCGCCGTCGCGGCCGGCTATACCCTTGCCGCCGGCCCCGTCCGCGCCGACGTGATTACGACCTCCACGGACGGGCTTGAGGCGGGTGACATCAAGATCAAGGTCGCGGACGGCGCGATGCCGGGCTATTTCGCGCGACCCAAGGGCGTGGCCAATCCGCCCGTCGTGATCGTCGCGATGGAGATCTTCGGCCTGCACGAATACATCAAGGACGTCACGCGGCGCCTGGCGAAGCTCGGCGCGCTCGCAGTCGCGCCCGATTACTATTTCCGCAAGGGCGTCGACCTCACCAAGATCACCGACATCCCGCAGCTCCTGCCGATCGTCAATGCCAAGCCGGATGCCGAACTTCTCGCCGATCTCGACAGCACGGTCGGCTGGGCCAAGGCGCAAGGCGGCAACACGGACAGGCTCGGCATCATCGGCTTCTGCCGCGGCGGCCGCACGGTGTGGGAATATGCCGCTCATTCGAACGCGCTGAAGGCCGGCGTTGCCTTCTATGGACCTCCGGTCGATCCGCCGAACCCGCTCTGGCCGAAGAGCCCGACCCAGCTCGCGCCCGAGATGAAAGCACCGGTGCTTGGGCTTTACGGAGAAGCCGACACCGGCATTCCCGTCGCCAGCGTCGAGGCGCTGAAGGACGCGCTTGCGAAGGCGAATAAGCCCGCCGCGTTCAAGATCTATCCGGGCGCGCCGCACGGCTTCCACGCCGACTATCGTCCGAGCTATCGCAAGGAAGCCGCCGAGGACGGCTGGAACCAGATGCAGGCCTGGTTCAGGAAGTACAACGTGCTCGGCTGAAATCGGGACTCCTGAAATCAAAAGGCGCGCGGATGTTGCACCGCGCGCCTTTTGTCATGAAGCCTGTCGTCCGACAGCGCTAGCCGCAAACCTGAACCGGCCGGATCCGCCATCCCCACCGCGTGAGGATGCGCCGCTGCACGACGTAGCAGCCGCCATTGTCATAGTAGTAATCGTTGTAGGCGTAGTCCGGATAATCCCAGTAGTCGTCATAGAATCCGGGGCCAAAGAAGCCACCGACGAAGAAGCGGCCGCGATGATGGAAGCCATGGCCAAACCTGCCGTGGCCCCAATTGCCTCCTGCAAAGCGATTGCCGGCAAAGTTGTTTCCAGCAAAGCGATTGCCTGGAACCGTAGCGACGCCACCACCGGGTGCGGCCCGAGCGAAGCTATTGGTGGGTGCCGCGGCAAAGCTTCTCGCACCGAAATTCCCACCGCTAAACCCGCCAGCATGTCCGCCAAATCCGCCGCCACCGAATCCGCCAGCGTGACCGCCTCCGAAGGCACCACCGCCGAAGCCGCCAGCGTGCGCTCCTCCGAAGCCACCGCCGCCGCCGTGTCCGCCACCACCTCCACCGCCGCGGGCCAAGGCCATATTCGGCGTCAATGCGACCACCGATGCCACCGCGCACAGCGCGATCATCGTTTTACGCAACATCACATCCTCCTTCCCGTCACAACACTCCTTGCAAGGGAATACGCTTTCGTTGTGTCCCGTGTTCCCTACTGCTTTCGTAGACCGCGATGAAATGCCTCACACTTCCGCTCACGTCTGCGCGACTGCGCAAGCTGCGCTCGAAGACTCAAAGTTTCTTTAGGAAGCGGCGGACGATGAAGCGCCAGAAGATGACGTTCGGGATATTTTCCGCGCCGCGCCAGTGCTGCGTCAGGCCGCAGCTTCCGAGGCAGTCACCTGTTCGGTCCTGTCCTCGATCATGTTGATCAACATGTTTTCGCTGGACTGATCGGTGATGCGCAAACGCCGTACCGCGACGTATCGCTCGCCGTTGTTCGGCGTGCTGACGGCGCGGACGACAAGTTCGCGTTCGGTATTCCCGGCCAGTGCCTCGCGATCCTGGCGCTCGATGGTCTCGGCGGTTTCCGCCGGGAAGAGATCGCGCATGGATTTGCCGATGATTTGCCCGCGCGGCAGTCCCATCAGCGTTTCGGCGGCCCGGTTGACGAACAGATAACGCAGGCTGCGGGCATCCTTGGCGACGATCGCCTGTGGAATGGTCTCGAGCACGGTGGCGAGGAATTTTTCAGTGCGCTCCAGCATTCGCTCGGCGCGACGGCTCTCGGTGCAATCGTCGTGGGTTGCGACCCATCCGCCGCCCGCCATGGGTTCTTCCGAAACACGGATCAGCCGGCCATCCGGCAAGGCGACCTCGGTGACGGACGGCCTTCCTTTCGTGACCCTTTCCAGGATGGAGGCCATGAACTGTTCGACGTTGCCCTGAAACATCCCGTTCTCGGCGCGGTAAGCCAGCACGTCGCGCAACGAACAGTCAGGGCCGATGACCTCCCGCGGCACGTTATACATCGTCCTGTACCGCTTGTTGGTCGTCAGCACCTTGCCCTTTGAATCGATCATGATGAGACCCTGCGCCATATTGTTGAGCGCGGCGCTGAGCTGCCATTTGGTTTCGAGATACTTGTCGTTCAGCCGGTCGCGCTCACCCATCGCGACGTCGCGCTGATGGGCGGTGCCGAGCTCCAGCTGGACCAATTCCTCATTGCGCAGCGTCGCATCGCGAAAATTGCGCACGGCGCGCGCCAGATGCCCGATTTCATCGGGGCGGGCGTCAAAGGGAATGTCGAGATCGGTTTTGCCGGCGGCGATCAGATCCGTCGTCCGGGAGATATCGGCGAGCGGCCTCAGCATTGAGCGCCACACGACCAGCAGAGCGAGCGCGGACAACAACAGCCCACACAGGCCGAGCAGCGCAAGGTACCAGGAGGCGATCTCGGTCCGGCCCGCAAGCTCGGCAACCTGCCGGGCGCGCTCGTCAAGCTCTCGTTCGAAAGCCTCGATGTCGTTGTTGAGTGCGGTGCGCAGCGAACGGTTGGCCTCATTGTCGCCCCAGCTGCGGCCCTCGGCGGGACTGATCTTGACGGCGCGGCGCACCAGTTCGTTGCGAAAATCGATGAAGCGGAGAATTCGCTCGCGGAAAGCCGCGAAATGCTCCTCGTTGTGGAAGGCAACGGCCTTTTCCCATTCCGCCATGACCGCGGAAAGCTCGCGGTTGCGCCGCACCAACTCGTCGGCATATCGCTTCACCTTGACCGGATCGGTCGACATGTAGATGCCGCGCGACTCCATCACGATGGCATAGATCAGCGCATTGACTCGCCCGATGTTGATGGCCATCGTCGAAGAGGCCGCCAGCCCGCGCCGGTATTCGTTCTGCAACCTGACGGTCTGGATCGACATCACCACCAGCAAGGTCAGCACCACGACCAGGAGGCCGACAATCCCGGAAATCTTTTCCGAAAGTCGAAGGCTGTCGATGAATGCCAGGCAATCACGGAACAGCTTGCGGATCTTGCCGATCATGGCGAACGCTCGCATGGCTTGCGGGGATGAGACCCTTGTGTATACGCCGGCGGGCACTACCAGAAGTTTAATTGCGCCTCCGTATTTATCCGGAACTTTGTCTATGTTCACGGCAGGTGGCCCTGATAACGTCGGCGAAACATTCATCGCGAGCGGAGCCCCGCATGCGCAAGCTGATCGCCTTCGACGACGATACGTTCGACAAGCTCAAGCAATTGGCGCGCGACCGGATGGCGACGTTCCAGGAATTGGCGGACGAAGCGTTTGCCGACCTGCTCAAGAAGCATGGCATTCCGATCGACCTGAAGGACGCCCTGCGCAAGAGCGTTCGGCTCGCGGGCGAAACCGGCGGAAACGAGCGCAGGACTTCTCGAAAAACCAAGTCGTGACGGCGCCCTTCGGCGCGTGCAATGAAATTTAAGACGGGACGGAACTTCGGACGCCCGGTCAGGCTTCTCTTGGCGGCGACAGAATCTTCGCAGAGAGCGGGACAGTCACTGACCGGGTCCAGACAGCGCAATTGCAGCTTGGGGCCGGTCCCGATCAGTTTCGACCCGGAGTTAAAAAAATGCACCGTCGTCAATATAGAGCGACCCGCAACAAGCTGGACCTGACCGATCGCGTACAGGTTCGGATCGTCAGGAAACGCCTGAAGGTCTCCGAGGAGCAGCTTGCCAGCCTGGTTCGCAAGGCCGGCAATTCCATCGCCGCTGTTCACAAAGAGGCCAGCACTCAGCGACTGCTGAGGCTGCCGGCCAGCCGTATGGCGCCCGCGGAAGCTATCGTTTCAGCAGAAGCGCCGGAAATTGCCGAAGAGCAGGCGGCCATCTGATCGACTGCTAGTAAGTCAGCGTCAGCAGGCGCTGCACGATGGCGCCTAGACAAACGAGGACGACGAGCAGCTTCAGCAGATTTGAGAGCCGCTTCTCGGGCGAAAACTTGTCGATCGCCCAAAAACAGATCGCCCCGACAACCACAATAATCAATACGCCGATCAGAACTGAAATGGCGCCCATTGCCAGAATCTCCAGGTCGAATTCCCGTCGTTGATTTCAACAAGCTGGCGAACAACATGCAACATCATTTTGTCGCAGCCTGTGGAGCAGACCCAGAGAAAAAGCCGGCAAACAAGGGGTAGCCTGGCGGGCGCCGCCGTTGCACTGGCGGATCGCTCCACAAACGGAAATCCGACCGAGCCTTAGCCGATTTTCTTCAAACCGGCTTTGAAGCGCGGCCCGTTGCGCTGGTATGACTTCGCGGCGCGGCCCATTGCGGTTACCTGCTCAGGTGTCAGCGTGCGGATGACCCGCGCCGGTGAGCCGATGATGAGCGAGTTTTCAGGAAACTGCTTGCCCTCGGTGATGACAGAACCGGCGCCAACGACGCTGCCGCGACCAATTCTCGCGCCGTTCATGACAATCGAGCCCATGCCGACCAGCGCGCCGTCTTCCAGCGTGCAGCCGTGCAGAATGACGTTATGGCCGACGGTGCACTCTTTGCCGATGACGAGCGGGAATCCGGGGTCGGTGTGGCAGGTTGAGTTGTCCTGGACGTTGGAACCCTCGCCGATCTCGATCCACTCATTGTCGCCGCGGAGCACCGCGCCAAACCAGACGCTCGCGCCTTCGAGCAAGCGGACCTTGCCGATCACGGTTGCAGTCTCGGCGATGAAATAGTTGCCGGATTTGGGAAGGTCGGGCCCCTGCCCGTCGAGTTCGTAGATCGCCACAAGAGTCTCCTTACTTAAGAAGACTCTGACACAGGAAAATGGTTCAGGCCAGCACTCCGACCGCGCGCAAGGTCATGACGAAGAAGGTGCCGGACATCAAGCTCCAGAACCCCGCCAGCACCGTTGCCATCATCACAAATTCAAAGCGGCGGCTCTCGACCTGCACGCCGCGCAGCGTGTTGCGCATGATGATGAAGGGAGCCGCAAACACCAGAAACGGCACCGCGGCAAAAGTGCTCGGCGCAACGCCTTCCTGAAGAAGGCCAAAGCCGGCTGGCCGCTGCACGATGGCCTGAAATCCGCTGGTGAGCGCGCCAGCGAGCGCAAAACCGATGCAAAGGAAAAACAGCGAATTCAACGCTTCCGGGGACATTTTTCGGCACACCCACGCGACAACTGACAACGCCCCTGCTTCGCAAAATTGGGCGCGCACCGCTACAACATCCTTAAGGAAAGGTTAATGGTCGCCCGCAGGAACCGCAGCCTGCCCCCGCCGTAAACCATACGGAAGCGCGGCGGCGCGTGGCATATTGGACGTTGATTCGCTCCATCGTCCTGCCCGTTCATGACATTCATCACATCAGCCCAGACCCTCGCGCGCGTGACAACCAAGGACTGGCGCGGCCACCTGCTTCCGATCGTGCTCGGCGGCATCATGGCCGCGGCCGCACTCGCATTCGTCTCCTATCTGTTGTGGCCGACGTGGGAGGTGGACAGCGCAAGCGGGCCGGCGCGGTTGCCGATCAGCGTCGGTTCGACGCTCTTCAACGTGCCTTCGGCATCGATCCGAATGAAAATCCAGCACCATTCCGGGCCACAGGAGCGCATCGACCTCAGCTTCACCTACCCCGCGCTGCAGCCACCGGATGCGCCAAAACACGTCAGCGCCGCCGACGTCGAGGACGCCATGCAGCCGATCGACCGGATTTTTCTTTCGATCGCGGCCCATCATGACTCGCTCGCCCCCGAGATCCGCGTGCGCACCATCTTTCCGCGCTATCTCGAGCAAACCCAGACGCTCAGCGAAGACGGTCTGACGATGCGCCCGTTTCGCGAGGGCTCGCCCTATAGCGGCGAGGATCTATTTTCCGCCGTCCCCAATCTGGCCGCCCGCTGTACGCGCGAGGCATCAACGCCCGGCATGTGCTTGAGCGAACGCCGCGTCGAGGGCGCGGATCTGACGTTTCGCTTTCCACGCAGCTGGCTTTCGCAATGGCGCGAGGTGGCGGACGCGATGGACCGCCTGACGCAGCAACTGCACGGTTCGAGATAACGGGCCGAAAAGGCCAAGGCAGAATCAGCCCTGCTCGATCAGGTCGTCTTCGAGGATCGCCATCTGGAATTGGAACGAGCGATCGTCGTCCTCATCGTCGACAAAGAGAACGCCGACGAAATCCTGACCGATATAGACCTCGGCCGAGTCGTCCTTCTTGGGCCGCGGAACCACACGGATCTTGGGGGTGCCGAACACGCGCTTGAGATGGGCGTCGAGTTTCCCGACTTCCTGAACGTCCATGGCATGTTTCGAGGTGCGATCCTGTTCCCGGACCGCCATCACGAACTGAAACGAGCGATCGCCATCCTCGTCGTCGACGGACAGGACGCCGATCTGGTCGTCGTCGATGTAGACTTCGGCCGAGTCAGCGACCTTGGGCCGCGGAACCACGCGGATCTTCGCGTTGCCGAACAGGCGCTTGAGGTAGGCGTCGAGTTTCCTGACTTCCTGAACGTCCACGGCACGTCTCCAGGTGCAATTGTCTTTGAGATGCTTGGGATGATGCGGCGAGAACCGCCACCATCGTGACCGGAATTCCGGCCCGGGGTTATAGCCGCGCGTCAGGCCAACTGCAAAACGTCAATGCATGCCAGCCGCGCGAAAATCCACTGGTGTTGCCCCCTGCGGCGAAATTCAAAGCCCGATTGCGTTGATCATCTGGTCCATCGTGCGCGACGGCTCGGCACAGCCGGCCTCACCCACGATCTTGGCCGGCACGCCCGCAACGGTCACATTGTGCGGCACCGGTTTCACGACGACGGAGCCGGCCGCTATCCTCGCGCAATGGCCGACCTCGATATTGCCGAGGATCTTCGCGCCGGCCCCGATCATCACGCCATGGCGGATCTTGGGATGGCGGTCCTCGTTCTCCTTGCCGGTACCACCGAGCGTGACGCCATGCAGGATCGAGACGTCGTCTTCGATCACCGCTGTCTCGCCGCAGACAAAACCGGTGGCGTGGTCGAGGAAGATGCCGCGGCCGATGATGGCGGCCGGATTGATGTCGGTCTGGAATGCCGCCGACGCGCGGCTCTGCAGATAGTAGGCGAAATCCCTGCGGCCCTTCTTGAACAGCCAGTGCGCCAGGCGATGGGTCTGCAGCGCATGAAAACCCTTGAAATAGAGCAAGGGGTCGATGAAGCGGGAGGTTGCGGGATCGCGGTCGTAAACCGCAACGAGGTCGGCGCGGAAGGCGTTGCCGATATCGGGATCGTCGCGCAGCGCGTCGTCATAGGCCTGGCGAATCAAGTCACCCGACAGCGCGGAATGGTCGAGCCGCTCGGCAATCCGATGCACCACCGCCTGTTCCAGCCGATCGTGATGCAGCACGGTGGCATAGATGAAAGAGGCGAGCTCCGGCTCGCGGCGCACGATATCTTCGGCTTCGGCGCGGACGCGATCCCAGATCGGATCGAGTGCCGCGAGCTTGCTGCCGCCATGCGGATTGATCTGATGTTTTGCCATAGGCTTTGCCCGCAAATTCCTGTCTGGCCGCCATAATCAGGCTTGTGACCCGATTATTTTAGCATGCGGCCCCGCCAGAGTCCCCGGCCTCTCACACCAAGGTGAATGCTGGTATGAAAGAGATCGAATCGAACACCGGATTGGCCCCGTTTGCCCTACTTGGTTGGCCGTTCCGGTAAATCAAGCCGACTATTGGCGGATTTCCGCAAGCTGTGGTGTCCGGGCAAGGTCGACGGGATGGCAGATATTACCGTAACGACCTCGCCAGAACGCTCCGCCAACCCCCTTCTCGTCTGGGCGATCGCGGTTGCGATTCCCCTGATGCTGCTCGTGCCGGCGCTCTGGAACGGCTACCCCCTGCTTCAGTCCGACACCGGCGGATACCTCGCGCGGTGGTATGAAGGCTACCTCGTCCCAAGCCGCTCGACCGTCTTTGGCCTCTATCTGCACTACGGCGAAAACAGCTATTTCTGGCTCAACCTCGCCATCCAGGCCCTGGCGACGATGTGGATCCTGCAGCTGACGCTGCGCGTCTTTGGCCTGGCAAGACCTTGGCGGCTGTTCGGATTGTGCCTTGTGCTCAGCCTGGCCACGGCGCTGCCCTGGCTCGCCAGCATGCTGCTCACCGATATATTTGCCGGCCTCTCGGTGCTCTCGCTGTTCATCCTCGTCCTGCACGGCGACAAGGTTTCCCGGAACGAAAAAATCGCGCTGTTCTTCTTCACTGCGTTTGCAGCGGCGACCCACAGCGCGACAATGGCGGTGCTGCTGGGCCTGTGCATCGTGGCATGGATCGCGCGCCCGTTCCTGCGCAAGCGGATCAAGGCCTCCTCGCTCTTGCAGGGCACGCTGACCATTGCCGCCGGCGCGGTCATGCTGGTGTCCGCCAATTACGCCCTGTCCGGTCAGGTCGCATGGACGCCCGGCGGCTTTTCGATCGCGTTTGCCCGCATGCTCCAGGACGGCATCGTCACCCGCTACCTGAACGACCACTGCGCTACGCACCAGTTCAAGCTCTGCCCCTATCGCAACCAGCTGCCCGAAACGGCGGATGATTTTCTCTGGAGCCGGGAGAGCGTTTTCAACGATCTCGGCCGGTTTGCCGGGATGAGCGATGAGATGGGATATATCGCCGCCCACGCCCTGACCGAATATCCGCTGTGGCAGGCGAAGGAGGCGTTGATGGATACCGGTGAGCAACTGCTCGACGTCGCCACCGGCGAAAATACCGACCATCCGTCGCTGATGCACACCTATGGCATCTTCCGCGAATTCGTGCGGTCGAACCTGAAACCGGTTGATGCGGCGCGCCAGCAGGTCGGCCACCTCACCTTTGGCCCGTTCAATCTCGTTCACGTTCCGGTCGCGCTGATCTCGTCGGCGCTGGTCTTTGCGCTATTGATAATAGCGATCTGGCGAAGGCGAGCCGACGACGTGACGCTCTTGATGGCGACCGTATGCCTGACGCTGCTCGGCAACGCTGTCATCTGCGGCGTGATATCAGGACCGCACGATCGCTACGGCTCACGGCTGGTCTGGATCACGACGCTGGCCGTGATGATCGCGGCGATGAAGCGCACGCCCCGCGAGGACGAGACGCCCCGCGAGAACGGGACGCGCGATCCTTCACGGACGGCGTGACAGGAAATCCAGCACGCCCTCTTTATATACCTTGTCGCCGACCGCGCGCATGTGATCGCGGCGGGGGATATCGAGCACTTCCGAGCCTGGAATGACCTCGCCGAGGGCGTGCGCGGAGCCCGCAATCTCGTCTGATGTGCCGACCGCAATCAACACCGGCACGGCGATCTCGGATGCTTCCTGCCGTGTCATCAGGCGGCGGGAACCGCGCAGGCACGCCGCAAGCGCCTTGCGGTCGGACCGGGTCTGATCGGCAAAGGCGCGAAACGTCCGGCCGACCGGATCGGTGACGTCGTCGAGCGAATCCGCCTCCAGCGCCGTGGCGACATTCTCGCCGGGGCCTCCGCCCTCGATCAGGCCAATCCCGATGCCGCCCAGAATGGCGGAGCGCAAACGATGCGGCTCGCTTCGCGCCAGCAAAGCCGTCATCCGCGAACCCAGCGAGTAGCCCATGACATCGGCGCGCTCAAGCTCGAGATGGTCCATCAGCGCGGCGATGTCGCTCGCCATGACGGCGAGTTCGTACTCGGCCGAATCGTAGAGCTTGGCGGAATCACCGTGGCCGCGATTGTCGAAAGCGATCACCCGCCGTCCGCTTTTCTTCAGGTCCGACACCCAGGTCGGATAGACCCAGTTGACATTCTTGCTGGAGGCAAAGCCGTGCACCAGGACGATCGGATCGCCCTCGCCCTCATCGAGATAGGCAATTTCAACAGCGCCGTGATGAAAACTCGGCATCATTCATCCCATGTGATGAAGGTTGGAAATTAGCCGTTTGCGGCTGGGCTGACTACAGCGACAGCAGCGAGCTCGCGCCGGAGCCGCCGGCGCTTGCCGTGATCGATCCACTTCTGCGTCATCCGTTCGGTGGTGGCCTTGATCGAGACCAGGAAGGACAACAGCGCGAAGACCGCGCCGAACACCCACAGCGACAGATCGAACGCACCGGCTGCGAGCAGCAGCGCGCCGCGGCCGAGCAGTTTGATCAGCGCGCGCGTCTTGCCGCCGCTCGTCTCCGCAAGCCGCGCCGCGCGTGCGACGTCTTCCGGCCCTTCCGCGATCTTCAAGGTATCGAGCGCGCCGCGCGTGCCGGCCTTCTCGCTGATGCGGCCGACGTCCTTGGCCATCCGCACCAGCGCGCCTGCTTTTTCGGCATTGAAGGCGGCGCGAATGGCGCTCACGGTTTCTCGCGGCGATGTCGTCGCACTGGAGGCGACGGCGTTCTGGAGCATCGGTGCATCGACAACGTCACGCGCCGAGCGGCCGGCCCATTCGGTGAGCCCCTCGCCCAGCCGTCCGACCTTGCGCGCATCCTTGACCAGCGTCAGCCCGGCACGGACCGGCGCCACACCGCCGACAGTCACATATGTAGCGGCCGTCACTGCAAGGCCCGCGGTCGCAAGGCCCAGCACCAGACGGTCGGTGTCCTCGCCCGTGATCATGTGCTTGCTTTCGCGGACGACGTCCCTGATGTCGCCAAAGACGAAAAGATCACCGGCCACAGTGCCGGAAAGACTGCCGGCGTCGTCGGCATTTCCGGTCACAAGGCCGACAGCGAAGCGCTTGGCGAAGTGCGAGGTGGAGTTGTTCTCGACAACCGCCTCGTCGACGCGCGCAAGCAGATCATCCGGCAGCGCGACGTTCTTGGCCCTGGCGAGATCGACGAAGCTCATCGCGAGGCCCGCGTCGTGAACAGCCAGTGCGGCCTCGATCTGGTCGGCGATTATCTTTTGGCTCTTCCGCAAGGCAGAATTGACCTGAATGTCAGACAATTCCGCAGGGTCGTCCTGCGCCGCCAACATGGCACCAGCTTCGCGCGCATGCGGCCAGGTGGCAGCAAGCGCACCGCCGCTTACCGCCATTACGACCAAAGCCCAAGCAACACGCGGCCTTTTCATCAAAACCTGCTCGCTTTTTCATCGGCGCTATCAACGAGAAATAGTGTGCCGCTTTTACGACACAACCGCCTCGACGAAAGAAGGGCTTCTCGCGGACACCAAGATTGTGTCGAATTTGTAAGATGAAAACAGTGGCCGGGGCTACCGCATGGTTGTGGAAAATGTCAAATCCGCCCCACTATATTTCACGCGGTAGATTTGGCATGCGTTTCGTCGGGCACCGCAAACACTAGGAATCGATGGCATCCGTCTCTATGGTGGGGCCGCTTTCCAGTGGCGGAACCTGGCGTCGGTGTCGTCTGCTGCTTGCTACCTGAGGTGAATCCGATGTCCGATCATGTCGTCCCCCACTTTCACAACGATGCCGGCGTTGCCGTCATTGAGATCGGCTCCCAGGAATTCATGTGCGTCGGCGCCAATCCGCCTTTCGATCATCCGCACGTCTTTCTCGACCTCGGCAACGACAACGAGATCATCTGCCCCTATTGCTCGACGCTCTATCGTTTTGCCGCTGACCTCAAGGCTGGCGAGGCCCGGCCGCCGGAATGCGTGCTGACCGACAGGGTCGCCTGATCGGCCAGTAGCCCACCCATGGCGGCTTCACGCACGATCGTCGTTGCGGGCGCCGGGATCGGGGGACTGACAACCTCGCTGGTGCTGGCCAGGCAAGGCTTCCGCGTCATTGTGCTGGAAAAGGCCGAACGGCTTGAGGAAGCCGGCGCGGGCTTGCAGCTTTCGCCCAATGCGAGCCGCGTCCTGATCGATCTTGGTCTTCGCCCGCGACTCTCCCGCGCCGTGACGCCCGATGCCATCTGCCTGATGAGCGCGAGAGACGGCGTCGAGATCGCCCGTCTGCCGCTCGATGGCGCGGCGGCCGGCGCTGACGCGCCATATTGGGTCATCCACCGCGCCGAACTGCAGGCCGCATTGCGCGACGAGGTCGGAACCTGCTCCAATATCGAGCTCCGGCTCGGCTGCCAGTTCGAGGATGTCAGTCCGCATGCCAAGGGATTGAGCGTCGTCCAGCGCAGCGGATCAGCGCGCCAGGAGGAGCTCGCGGTCGCGCTGATCGGCGCCGACGGGATCTGGTCAACGGTCCGCGAACACCTTGTTCCCGACCTGCAGCCGCGTTTCTCCGGGCTGATCGCCTGGCGCGGCACGCTCGACACCACGCAGCTGCCGCGCGAATACACCTCGCGTCGCGTTCAGCTCTGGATGGGGCCGCATGCCCATCTTGTCGCCTATCCGATTTCCGGCGCGCGCCAGATCAATGTGGTCGCAGTCGTGCCGGGGCAATGGAACAGGCCCGGCTGGAGCGAGCCCGGCGATGGCAATGAGATCAAGACCGCCTTCGTCAACGCACGCTGGCACGCCATTCCGCGCATGCTGGTCGGCGCTGTCGACGGCTGGCGCAAATGGGCGCTGTTCACCGTCCCCGGTGGCGGCAGCTCATGGAGCGAAGGCTCCGTCGCTTTGCTCGGAGACGCCGCCCACGCCATGCTGCCGTTCGCAGCGCAAGGCGCAGCCATGGCGATCGAGGACGCGGCAGTGCTCGGCAAATGCGTCGCCGAGTGTCAGAACGAAAGCCCGGCGGCGTTCGCGGCCGCCTTGCAACGCTACGCGAGGCTGCGCAGGCCGCGCGTTGTGCGCGTTCAGCGCAGCGCGCGGCAGGCGGGTCGCATCTATCATCTGGCGGGTCCGTTCGCGCTCGCGCGCGACCTCGTCATCAAGGCGATGGGGCCGAAGCGAATGTTGTCGCGGCAAGACTGGATCTACGGCTGGCGCCCCTGAGAGCGCTGCGTCATTCTCGACGTCAATAAACCGCGCTGCCCGACTTCATTTGACCATGGCCTGGCGTCGCGGCGGGCGCGGCCGCAGGGGCTGGCTCTGGCGTCGCCGCGGCCTTGGCCGGGGTCTCGCGGCATTTGTTGGCGACCCACGCCGCATCCGCATTTCTGGCCTGGCCGCGCAGCGCGATGTAGTCGTTGCGATAGGCAAGCTCGGCCACCACCGGACCGGCAACGCCGGACTGTGCCTTGTTCATCAGCCCCTGCAATTCAGCCAGCTTGGCCGCCTGATATTTGCGCTCCTTCTCGAGCTGCTGGCAATTATAGAGTTCGTATTTCGCAGGATCCGCAAAGGCCGACGTCATGCCGTCGCTCATGTCGGCGCAGCCGGAAAGCGCCACGGCCGACGTCAATAGCATCGCGCCTGCAAAGGCAGCACGGCACGAGGCGCAGAGACGAGCGGACGAGGCGATCATGGGATGCTGGTAAACCTTCAACATTGAGGTTGCGTAAAGCAGGAGGTCATGTCCGGAATGAGGCTTTGCCTCTTCCGGGGCAATCGCTAAAAGGTTGGCAGTGGCGCGTTCGAAAGGCCGGCTCATTTCCCGGACTCGAAAATGGCGCTAACTATTTGATCCCATGATCAAAGCGGACGTGGCGGAATTGGTAGACGCAAGGGACTTAAAATCCCTCGATGGCAACGTCGTGCGGGTTCGAGTCCCGCCGCCCGCACCAGACAAGCTTCTCCCGGGCCCAGAGCGACGGCAGCTTATGCCGGCAGCTCGATCAGCGCGCTCAAGCCTCCGGCATCGCGATTTTTCAGCGTGACATCGCCACCGTGCTCGCGCGCGACGGTGCGGGCGATGCTGAGGCCGAGACCAACTCCCGCTTTCGCCGGATCACGCGCCGGATCGCGCCGGTAGAACGGCGCAAAAACCTTCTCTTGTTCGTCCGCAGGGATTCCGGGCCCATCGTCGTCGACGACGACCGTCACGCGATCATCGTCGCGAACAATATTGACGCGCGCGCCGCCACCATATTTGACGGCATTGTCGACGAGATTTGCGACCGCGCGGCGCATCATGGTCGGCCGACAGGAAATATCGACCCCGCGCCGGCCGGCATAGAGAACCTGACCACCGGCGTCGCCCGCGTCTTCGCAGACATCGCCGACAAGGATGCCGAGATCGACCAGGCTTCGCGGCTCCTGGCGGGCTTCATCACGGGCAAAAGCAAGCGTGGAATCGATCATCGCGTTCATGGCTTCCAGATCGCTGAACATCTTTCGCCGCTGTTCGCGATCGGCGACAAGCTCGATACGCAGGCGCAAGCGCGCGAGCGGCGCGCGCAGATCGTGCGAGATCGCGGCAAGCATTTGCGTCCGATCTTCCAGGAAGCGCTGCAATCGCTGCTGCATGCGATTGACGGTGCGGATCGTCGCCCGAAGTTCGCGCGGTCCGCGCTCGGCAAGCGGCGGCGCGGTCAGATCGACGCCGAGGCGATCGGCGGCCGTTGCAAAATCCCGGATGGGCGCAGCAAGACGGTGCGCGGTCAGGATCGAGATGACGATCGCGACAAACAGAATCGAAATCAGGAAGAGCATCAATCCGTTTGGAGGATGTTCCGGAAAATCGGGAATCGTAAAGACAATCCGCTGACCATCCGCCAGGGTAGCTGTGAGCTCCGCGGTGCTTGCAGGCCTCTGGTCATCACCGCCAGGCGCTGACACCCGGCGAGTAGAGATGAGAACCGGTGGCGACAACATCTCCAACTGCATCCCCACGAGTTGATGCAGCGCGTAAAGCAGCCCCTCTTCGTCGCCCGCGGCCTCGGGTCGGCCCTTCGTATCGAGCGCGACCTCGAGGTCCGGCTGCGTCATGTCGGCAACAATCCGCGGGCGTTCCGAGACAGGCGCGGATGCCGCCGCTCGTATGGTCGCAACAATCCTGCCAGACAGCAGTGACTGGTTGTTTTTGACCTTGATCAAGGACACATTGCCTTTGGAAAGGATGTAATGTGTGCGCGAATTGTCTCCCGCGCTCCGCAGGTAGCGGTTCGTCACCACCTCGTTCAAGCCAATGGCCGTCACAAGGCCGAGAATGATCGCAAGAATGATCGCAGCCGCAATTCTCGCTGCGATGCTGTTCAACCTCGAAAGCATATTCATGATACGGGCACCACAACGACATTGGTGGCCAGGATATAGCCGCCGCTGCGCACGGTTTTGATCAGCGTCGGCGTCTTCGGATCGGGCTCGATCTTGCGGCGAAGCCTGGAGACCTGGACGTCGATGCTCCGGTCGAACGGATTGGCCGAACGTCCGCGCGACAAATCCAGCAATTGATCCCGCGACAGCACGCGCCGGGGCCGCTCGGCAAATGCCAGCAGCAGGTCGAATTCGCCGGCGCGCAGCGGCACCAGCGCGTTCTTTTCGGAAAAAAGCTGACGGTGCGTCACGTCCAGGCGCCAGCCGGCAAATTCCAGAATGCGTTTTTGGTCCGCCGGAACGCCCGTCGCGTGCGAATTGGTGCGACGAAGCACGGCGCGCACGCGCGCCAGAAGCTCACGCGGATTGGCCGCCTTCACCACATAGTCGTCGGCTCCCATTTCAAGGCCGATGATCCGATCGACCTCATCGCCCACCGACGTCAGCATGATGACGGGCAAGTTGCTGGTTTCGCGCAAGCGCCGACACAGCACGAGGCCGTCCTCGCCCGGCAGCATCAGATCAAGGATCACCAGATCGATGCGCGCGTTGGCCAGGATCTGCTTCATCTCGCTTCCACGGTGCGCGAGTGAGACGCGGTAGCCCTGCTGGCCCAGGAATTTCGATAGTAACGAGCAAAGCTCTTTGTCGTCATCGACAATGAGCAGATGTGGTTCAGCTTTCGCCACCGAAAATTCCTTCGATAAACCCCGCTGTCCGCGTTGGCATTTCAATGACCCATAACACCGGTTCGCCCAGGGGTTGACCGCCTCCGATGAGGGATTTTGTAACCTTCTGTAACCTGCCATTGGGATGCAACACTAGGCAACATTTCAGGCGTTTTTGGGCATCGCGGAGACATCAACGCTGCGAGTTTCCCGTCTAAGACACCAGCCGTAAACACGGGATGCCCCGCGCATCGATTCGACAGCCGATTGTCGGGCGCTCGGATGGCAACGCATTGAGGCTAGTGTTGAAGTTCTCGATCGCTGGCTGCGTTGCCGAGGTCAAACCAATCCTGCACGAGCGCAGCGTCTGCGTCGTTCTCGTCCGGCTCACGCGGGTCGTGGCCTGCCTGATCCTGTGCACAGCGGCGGGCGAAATCGCGACCCCGTCAACGGCTTTCGCTCAGAGCTTCAACTACAATCCGAGGCCGCCCAAGCCGGTCACGGTGCGTCCGGCCAATGACGGCCAGATGCTCGTGCAGGCCGCGGAGGTCGACTACGACTACAACAATTCGCGGGTGTCGGCGGTCGGCAACGTGCAGCTGTTCTACAACGGCACCAGCGTCGAGGCGGACAAGGTCATCTACGACCAGAAGACCAAGCGGCTGCATGCGGAAGGCAACATCCGCATGACCGATGTCGACGGCAAGATC
>NZ_DASREO010000083.1:0-3986 GCF_035652035.1 Bradyrhizobium sp. | reverse complement strand
AAGCAATTGTGGGAACTGCCTACGACTATGTATCTCCCTGCCAAGGACATTCCAACGCTCGAGCACAGCGTGGTCCAGGTGAGCGCAAAGATTCGGGCGATTCGCGGCCGGTGACACATCTCATCGCTTTCCTGACCGCCGTATTACTTGCAACGGTAATCGGAGAGGTTCTTGCGGAAGATCGCGTTCTCGAACTCGCAATTCATAACGCAGAGTCCCCCGCGAAGCCTCGAGTTCTGTCAGTTCTGCAGAACGATCAAGTGGTAATCCGTTTGACCTCTGACAAACCGCTGCACGTCCATCTTCACGGCTACGACATCGAAAGCGACGTCGTGCCGAACGTTGTGACCTCGTTACGCTTCACCGCAACTGCAACGGGGCGTTTTCCGATCGAGGTCCATTCCGACCAACTCCGGAGACCACGACCCCTTGCGTACGTCGAAGTTCGGCCACGGTAGGCAGATCCAAAGCTTGATGACACGGGTAGCGGATCGACGCCTGTGGCGGCGATCCGGCGCGTGGCTGATATCGATCTTGATGGTCGTTTCCCCGCCCGCATCTGCGCACGGCTTCGGTCTGCGTTACGACCTTCCGCTTCCCTTGATGCTCTGGATCATTGGAGCAGCCTCGACCGTTTTGCTGTCATTTGTCTTAGTTGCGATCGCCGTGCGGTTGAATCCGCGCACGCAAGCCCCTGTGCAGCTGAATCTCCTGCGCTGGCAGATGGGCCGAGTCGTTACCGGTCAGACGATTCGCTTCGTTGCGCGGCTTCTCGCGGTTGGAGCGCTGATCCTGATCGTCGTCGCCGGAATCATCGGCGACCAGACGCCCACTCGAAATCTTGCTCCGACCGCAATCTGGATCGCATGGTGGGTCGGGGTTTCTTACCTGTCGGCTTTCATCGGTAACGTATGGTGCGTCATCAATCCGTGGGCCGCGCTATTCGAGTGGTACGAGCAAGCCATGCCAATCCAGTCGGCCTGGCGAGGGGCGGGGATTGGTTGGCCAAGACACCTGGGTGTCTGGCCGGCGACCGCACTGTTTATCGTCTTCGCTTGGGTCGAGTTGGTCTGGGACGGTCGGTCCATTCCATTGCAGCTCGCACGGCTGACCATCGGATTTTCTGTCCTCACTTGGATCGGAATGTATTTGTTCGGACGCAATACTTGGCTACGGTATGGCGATCCGTTCGCGCTTGCGTTCAGCGTGCTTGCGAGGTTCGCGCCGACCGAAATGCGCGTTGAACGGCAACCTCGCGAGGTATCCGCGGCAAACGGCGGCGTGACGATCAGCGAGCGGGAACAAGGCTATGAAGCGCCGGAATCCTCGCGGAGATGGATCTTACGGGCGCCAGGAACTGGACTGCTGGATAGCGAGAATGTCACCCCGTCACTTGTCGTGTTCGTCCTGGTCATGCTGTCGACCGTAACGTTTGACGGCTTGATGGCAACTCCGTTGTGGCAGCGCATCGAGAACACTTTGTACGAAGGGCTGTCCGCGCTCGGAAACTACCGGCTGGCCTTCATCAATACCCTCGGCCTTCTTTTCTTTTGTGCGATTTTCGTTGCGGTCTATCGCGCGGTCGCGACACTGGTTGCGAACGCCTCTCAAGGGTCTATCACGGTGGATGCGGCAAGCCGCGCCTTCGTTTTGACGCTTGTTCCGATCGCGATCGCATATCTCATCGCCCATTACTTGAGTTATTTCCTGATTCAAGGGCAGTTGCTGATCCGGCTAGCTTCGGATCCATTCGGATTCGGGTGGAACATCTTCGGCAGCGCGCACTTTCGACCGAATATCGGCATCGTTGGCGCACGCTTCACATGGTATACGTCATTGTTCGCTATCGTAGTAGGCCACGTGATCGCGGTATCACTGGCGCATATCATCGCGCTTCGCAAGATTGCTGATCCTCGCGCGGCAATGCGTAGCCAAATTCCAATGGTCGTGCTGATGGTCGCGTATACGATGGTGAGTCTGTGGATCATCGCTCAGCCGATTGTCGAATGAGGATCGAATATGGCGTTCGTTACGGAGACGGAGCAAATGAAACCGGTACTGTTTTTTGCAGCTGGGATCGCAGTTGGTTTGTGGACCTCGCTGGTCACTGCTCAAGCGCCGCGTTCCATGGCGATACTCAATACGCCAGCAGTTTATATCGAGCTCTTGACGCTCGTCCCCGGCGACGGATCCGGTCAACACTCCATACTTCCAGGCGAAGTCGGCTTAGTTACCGAAGGCGAGGTGGTTCTCTCGAGCCCGAATGGACGCGAGTTTCTTCAAGCGGGTAAGGCGTTTTGGTTACCAGGACTCACGCCGCACGATATTCGCAACGAGAGCAATCGGCCTGCAAGGGTCTACGTCGTCGCGATGAAGCGTTGCGATTGAGATGAAACCGGTTTTCGCAGTAGAAGCCGTAGGACGCTCCTACCGTGGCCGATGAGAAGAGCGTGTAGCCGTCGGGCGCGGCGCCGAATCTATGTGATGCGGGCCGCCGGCTGGAAACGGCGCGCTTCATGCACTCCTCTGGAAATCGCAGACGCATTCGGCATACGCGGCGCGGCGCGCGATGAAGCCCCCGGCCTGGAGGCTGTGGGCGAGGCGCTCGAAGCCCGGCTCGGAGACCGTGGTGGTGCGCGACCAGAGGCCGGCGCGGTGATAGCGCTCGAAGGCGGGACCGAGCAGCTCCTGCGGCACATCGGGGAAGAAAGACGCCGTGACGCGCGCGAGCCGGGCGGGGCCTTCGGCTGCGAGCCAGTCGAGCATCACCTGCGTGGCGCGCTCGAGTGCGGCGAATTCGTCGCGCCGCTTGGCGGCGCTATCGCGCGAGGTGATGAAGGCGGTGTAGGCGGTCGGCCCGCGCGAGCTGGCAGCGTAGAGAATCGCGTTGCCAGCGGCGAGCGCTTGGCTCGCATAAGGCTCGAAGAGCTGCACCACATCCAGCTTCCCGGCGGCGAGCGCCTCGAGCTGCTCGGCCATGGTGAGGTTGTCGACCAGGCGGCCGCGGCTTCGCATCGCCGCGGTATTGACGCCGGCCTCCTCGAGGTCCGCGCGCAGGCAGTACCAGGGCGTCGGCACCTCGGAGACGACGCCGAGGCGAAGCGCCCCCAGGTGCTGCAGGTTGAAGCCCGCGCCGAAGGCCGGCTGGTTCCTTTTGCCGACGAGATAGAACGGATCGCGCCCGACCACCTCGCCGAAGCACACGAGCCGCGCGCCGTCCTCCGGCGACGAGTCGTGGTCCTTCAGCACGCGCATCGGCCCGCCCCATTGCGCGTCGATGCCGCCGCGCTTCACCTCGCCGATGGTGCTCCCCGGCGCGCCGGAGACGAGCCACTCGACCTCGAGGCCCTCTCGCGCGGCGAGCCCGAGCGCGCGGATGGCGTAAAACGGCGCGTAGAAGACGGCGCGGAAGTTCTCGGCGATGCGCAGCTTCATCCGCCGGCGAGTATAGGCCGGCGGTCGCTGCCTGGCTGAACGCTAGCCGCTCACCTGGATGCGCCGCGGCCTCGCGTGCTCGGCCTTGTGGATGCGCACCTTGAGCACGCCGTTCTTCAGCTCCGCGCTCATGCGCAGCGGATCGAGCTCGCGCGAGAGCGTGAACACCCGCCGGTAGCGCGGCAGGCTCACTTCCACATGCGTCGCCTCCATCTCCTTCGGCATCTCGAGGCCCATCTCGCCATCGATCACCAGCACTTCACCGTCGATGTGCACGTCGAGGCGCTCCTTCGGCACGCCGGGCAGGTCGGCGTAGAGCGTGATGCCTTCGGTATGCTCGATCACGTCGACCGGCGGCAGGAGTGCCGGCTGCTCGGCGGCCTGCGCTTCCCTCGCGACGCGCGCGTCATTATTGGCCATGGGTTCTCCTCGTCAGTTGACCTGGATGCGCCGCGGCTGGGCGGCCTGCTGGCGCTGGATGCTCACGTGCAGCACGCCTTCGCGGTAGGTGGCGCGCACTTCGTTCGCGTCGAGGTCGTCGGTGAGCGAGA
>NZ_DASREO010000082.1:0-43137 GCF_035652035.1 Bradyrhizobium sp. | reverse complement strand
AGCCCATGCGACTGTTCGATCAGACAAAGCAAAAACGGAGACGCCCATGCCGGGACTACGACCTCGAGCGGCCAGGAATCCAACGGGCTATCTCCGCCTGCCCGCCACTATGACAGTGACAGCCATCGAGATACAGGAATCTCGCGCCATAACTTCTAGATTCCGGATTCGCGCTGAAGCGCGCTCCGGAATGACGCTCTGCGCCACAATTGAGCACGCTGCGGCTTGAACGGTGGAAGCGAAAGGGATAACCAGCCTCAAACGGCTTTCATCCACCTCCCGCTTCAAAGGACATCCCCATGGCGCGCAACAAGATCGCTCTGATTGGCTCCGGCCAGATCGGCGGAACGCTGGCCCATCTCATCGGCCTCAAGGAACTCGGCGACGTCGTGATGTTCGACATCGCCGAGGGCGTGCCGCAGGGCAAGTCGCTCGATATCGCGCAGTCTTCGCCGGTCGATGGGTTTGATGCCCATATGACGGGCGCCAATTCCTACGAAGCGCTCGACCGCGCCGATGTGTGCATCGTCACCGCCGGCGTGCCGCGCAAGCCCGGCATGAGCCGCGACGATCTTCTGTCGATCAATCTGAAAGTGATGGAGCAGGTCGGCGCCGGCATCAAGAAATACGCTCCCGACGCTTTCGTCATCTGCATTACCAACCCGCTCGACGCCATGGTCTGGGCGCTGCAAAAGGCCTCCGGCCTGCCGCAGAAGAAGGTGGTCGGCATGGCCGGCGTGCTGGATTCGTCCCGCTTCCGTTATTTCCTGGCGGATGAGTTCAACGTCTCGGTCGAGGACGTCACCGCGTTCGTGCTGGGCGGCCATGGCGACACCATGGTGCCGCTGGTGCGCTACTCCACCGTGGCCGGCATTCCGCTGCCCGACCTCGTCAAGATGGGCTGGACTTCGCAAACGCGCCTCGACGAGATCGTCGACCGCACCCGCAACGGCGGCGCCGAGATCGTCAACCTGCTCAAGACCGGCTCGGCCTTCTATGCGCCGGCGGCCTCGGCGATCGCGATGGCCGAGAGCTATTTGAAGGACAAGAAGCGGGTGCTGCCCTGCGCCGCCTATCTCAATGGCGAATACGGCGTGAAGGACATGTATGTCGGCGTTCCCGTCGTGATCGGCGGCAAGGGCGTCGAGCGGATTGTCGAAATCGAACTCGCGGGCAAGGATCGCGACGCCTTCGACAAGTCGGTCGCGGCGGTCCAGGGCCTGGTCGAGGCCTGCAAGAAGATCGCGCCGGACTTGTTAGGCCGCTGATGTTGTGAGGCTTTTGCCCAAGATCGATCCTCGATCTTGGGCATTTCACTTTTCTGACGCAGTTCGGGTTGCAGTTTCTTTGGTATATGGTATGCCAGCGAGAACGCCGGTATGAATTGCCAAATTCACCGCGATCCAAGGTTCGGGGAACGTCCAGATGAATATCCATGAATATCAGGCCAAGGCTCTGCTCAGCGAATTCGGTGTCGCCATCTCGAAGGGCGTGCCGGTGCTGAACGCAGCCGATTCGGATGCGGCCGCAAAGAGCCTCCCCGGCCCGGTCTGGGTGGTGAAGAGCCAGATCCACGCAGGTGGCCGCGGCAAGGGCACCTTCAAGGAAGCCTCCGCTGGCGGCAAAGGCGGCGTGCGCATTGCCAAGTCCGTTGCCGAGGTCAACGAATTCGCCAAGCAGATGCTGGGCGCTACGCTGGTGACGGTGCAGACCGGCCCGCACGGCAAGCAGGTCAATCGTCTCTACATCGAAGACGGCTCCGACATCGACAAGGAGTTCTATCTCTCGATCCTGGTCGACCGCGAAACGAGCGAAGTATCGTTCGTGGTGTCGACCGAAGGCGGCGTCAACATCGAGGAAGTCGCGCACAAGACCCCGGAGAAGATCGTCACCTTCTCCGTTGATCCTGCGACCGGCATCATGGGCCATCACGGCCGCACGGTCGCGAAAGCACTCAAACTTTCAGGCGATCTTGCCAAGCAGGCGGAGAAGCTGGTCGCGCAGCTCTATGCCGCCTTTGTCGCCAAAGACATGGCGATGCTGGAAATCAATCCGCTCGTCGTCACCAAGCAAGGCCAGCTCCGCGTCCTCGACGCCAAAGTGTCGTTCGACGACAACGCGCTGTTCCGTCATCCCGAAGTTGCGAAGCTGCGCGACGAGACCGAAGAGGACGCCAAGGAGATCGAGGCATCGAAATACGACCTCAACTATGTCGCGCTCGACGGCACGATCGGCTGCATGGTCAACGGCGCTGGCCTCGCCATGGCGACGATGGATATCATCAAGCTCTACGGCATGGCGCCAGCGAACTTCCTCGATGTCGGCGGCAGCGCCAGCAAGGAAAAGGTCGCCGCCGCCTTCAAGATCATCACCGCCGATCCCAACGTGAAGGGCATTCTGGTCAACATCTTCGGCGGCATCATGAAATGCGATGTCATCGCCGAAGGCGTGGTTGCCGCGGTGAAGGAAGTCGGCCTCAAGGTGCCGCTGGTCGTGCGTCTCGAAGGCACCAATGTCGATGCCGGCAAGAAGATCATCCGCGAAAGCGGCCTCAACGTGCTGCCGGCCGATAATCTCGACGACGCTGCGCAGAAAATCGTCAAGGCCGTCAAGGGAGGCTGACGATGAGCGATCATCTCGACGCGCCGACGCCGCTGGAAGAACACCGCAAGCTTGCGGTCTTCGCGGGCGAATGGGCCGGCGAGGAGATGGTCTATCCCTCGCGCTGGACCAAAGGCGGTCCGGCCACGGCCAAAGTCTCGGCCCGCATCGATCTCAACGGCTTCTACCTCATCCAGGACACGCGCCAGAGCCGCGACGGCAAGGAAACCTTCGCGACCCACGGCGTCTTCACCTATGACCGTGAAGACCGTCTCTACAAATTATTCTGGCACGACTCGCTCGGCTATTACCCGCCGTCGCCCGCTTCCGGCGGCTGGTCCGGCAAATCGCTGATCCTCGTGCGCGGCTCGCTGCGCGGCAATGCGCGTCATGTCTACGACGTGATCGACGACGACAGCTACGCGATGAAGATCCAGTTTTCGCCCGATGCCGAAGGCTGGACCGACGTGCTCACCGGCACTTACCGGCGGATTCACTAAAACCCTTATCGATTGTCTCTCCGAAAGCAGTCTCACCCATGTCCATCCTGATCGACAAGAACACCAAGGTCATCTGCCAGGGCTTCACCGGCAAGAACGGCACGTTCCATTCCGAGGCTGCGATCGCCTACGGCACCAAGATGGTCGGCGGTACCTCGCCCGGCAAAGGCGGATCGACGCATCTGAACCTGCCAGTGTTCGACACCGTGCGCGAGGCGCGGGAGAAGACGGGCGCGGATGCGTCGGTGATTTATGTGCCGCCGCCGGGCGCGGCGGATGCGATCTGCGAAGCGATCGATGCGGAAATTCCGCTGATCGTCTGCATCACCGAAGGCATTCCGGTGCAGGACATGGTCAAGGTGAAGCGCTCGCTGTCGGGCTCGAAGTCGCGCCTCATTGGACCGAATTGTCCGGGCGTCATGACCGCGGGCGAATGCAAGATCGGCATCATGCCGGCGAATATTTTCCGCCCCGGCAATGTCGGCATCGTCTCGCGCTCCGGCACCTTGACCTATGAAGCGGTGTTCCAGACCTCGCAGGAGGGCCTCGGTCAGACCACGGCCGTCGGCATCGGCGGCGACCCGGTCAAGGGTACCGAATTTATCGACATGCTCGAGATGTTCCTGGCGGACCCGAAGACCACCTCGATCATTATGATTGGAGAGATCGGCGGATCGGCCGAGGAAGACGCCGCGCAGTTCCTCAAGGACGAGGCCAAGCGCGGCCGCAAGAAGCCGATGGTTGGCTTCATCGCTGGCGTGACGGCGCCCCCCGGCCGGCGCATGGGTCATGCCGGCGCGATCATTTCCGGCGGCAAAGGCGACGCCGGATCCAAGACCGCGGCCATGGAATCGGCCGGAATTACGGTCTCTCCGTCCCCGGCGCGGCTCGGAAAGACCCTCGTTGAAAAATTGAAATCCTAATTCACTTTTTGGTTCTTTTCGGGGCGAAGTTTCTTCTTAGATAGGGTACAGCTTTCCGGACCCGCCGGTCTGCTTCTTGCAGACCGGATTCCGCGCCGTCTGTTACGCGCGATGAAGAAATTAGCAGGACGCCCCCATGTCTCGCCAGGATGCGAACGCCGCCTTTGCACTTTCGTCTTTTTTGCAGGGCACAAACGCCACCTACATCGACGAAATCTACGCTCGCTACGAAAATGACCCCTCCTCGGTCGATACCGAGTGGCAGGAGTTCTTCAAAAGCCTGAAAGATTCACCCGCCGACGTTCGCAAGAACGCCGAAGGGCCGTCGTGGGGCAAAAGTAACTGGCCGGTCACGCCGCAGGACGACCTGACGTCGGCGCTCGACGGCAATTGGATCGAAGTCGAGAAGGTCGTCTCCAAGAAGATCGCCGCCAAGGCGCAAGCCGCAGGCGCCGAACCCGCATCCGGCGACGTGCATCAAGCCACGCGCGATTCCGTCCGCGCGCTGATGTTGATCCGCGCCTACCGGATGCGCGGGCACTTCCACGCCAAGCTCGATCCGCTCGGCATCGAGGCGCCGCGCGATCGCGAAGAACTCGATCCGCGCTCTTACGGCTTCACGGAAGCCGATTTTGACCGCAGGATCTTCCTCGATCACGTACTCGGCCTCGAATACGGCACCCTTCGCGAGATCGTCGCGATCTGCGAGCGGACCTATTGCCAGACGCTTGGCGTCGAGTTCATGCACATCTCCAACGCTGCGCAGAAGGCCTGGATTCAGGAGCGCATCGAGGGGCCGGACAAGGAAATCTCCTTCACCCGCGAGGGTCGCCGGGCCATCCTCAACAAGCTCGTCGAAGCCGAAGGTTTTGAGAAATTCTGCGATCTGAAGTTCACCGGCACCAAGCGCTTTGGTCTCGACGGCGGCGAATCCCTGATTCCGGCGCTGGAGCAGATCATCAAGCGCGGCGGCAATCTCGGCGTGAAGGAGATCGTCGTCGGCATGCCGCACCGCGGCCGCCTCAACGTGCTGACCCAGGTGATGGGCAAGCCGCATCGCGCGCTGTTCCACGAATTCAAGGGCGGTTCGGCCAATCCCGACGTCGTCGAAGGCTCGGGCGACGTCAAATATCACCTCGGTGCTTCGTCGGACCGCGAGTTCGACAACAACAAGATCCATCTGTCGCTGACGGCGAACCCCTCGCATCTGGAAATCGTCGATCCGGTCGTGCTCGGCAAGGTGCGCGCCAAGCAGGATCAGCATGGCGACCCACCGGACATGCGCATTTCGGTGCTGCCGCTCCTGATGCACGGCGACGCGGCGTTTGCCGGCCAGGGCGTGGTGGCGGAATGTTTCAGCCTGTCGGACCTCAAGGGCTATCGCACCGGCGGCTCGCTGCACTTCATCGTCAATAACCAGATCGGTTTCACCACCTATCCGCGCTATTCGCGCTCCTCGCCCTATCCCTCGGACGTCGCGAAGATGATCGACGCGCCGATCTTCCATGTGAACGGCGACGATCCGGAAGCTGTGGTTTTCGCGGCCAAGGTCGCGATCGAATTCCGGCAGAAATTCCACAAGCCGGTCGTCATCGACATGTTCTGTTATCGCCGGCACGGCCATAACGAGGGCGACGAGCCGGCGTTCACCCAGCCGGTGATGTACAAGAGGATCGGCTCGCACCCGTCAACGCTTGAAATCTACGCCAAGCGTCTGATCGCCGAAGGCGTGATGACCGAGGGCGAAGTCGATAAGGCGAAGGCCGACTGGCGCGCGCGGCTCGATGCCGAGTTCGAAGCCGGCGTCGGCTACAAGCCCAACAAGGCCGACTGGCTCGACGGCAAATGGGCGGGCTTCAAGATCGCCGACCAGGAAGAAGATGCGCGCCGCGGCGTGACCGGCGTCAAGGCTGCGGTCCTGAAGGATATCGGGCGCAAGATCACCAAGGTGCCGGACGGATTCCGCGTTCACCGCACCATCCAGCGTTTCCTCGACAACCGCGCCAAGGCAATCGACAGCGGCGTCGGTGTCGACTGGGCGACCGGCGAGGCGCTGGCGTTCTGCACTCTGCTCGAGGAAGGCCATCACGTGCGGCTGTCGGGCCAGGATTCGGAGCGCGGCACGTTCTCGCAGCGCCATTCGGTGCTGATCGATCAGGAAGACGAAAGCCGCTACACACCGTTCAACCATCTCGGCGGCGATCAGGGTCACTACGAGGTCATCAACTCGCTGCTGTCGGAAGAGGCCGTGCTCGGTTTCGAGTATGGCTACTCGCTGGCCGAGCCGAATGCGCTCGCGATGTGGGAAGCGCAGTTCGGTGACTTCGCCAACGGCGCGCAGGTGCTGTTCGACCAGTTCATCTCGTCGGGCGAACGCAAATGGCTGCGCATGTCGGGCCTCGTCTGCCTGCTGCCGCATGGCTACGAAGGGCAGGGGCCGGAGCATTCCTCGGCGCGGCTCGAGCGCTACCTGCAAATGTGCGCCGAAGACAACATGCAAGTGGTCTATCCGACCACGCCTGCGAATTACTTCCACGTGCTGCGGCGGCAGCTGCATCGCGAAATCCGCAAGCCGTTGATCCTGATGACGCCGAAGTCGCTGCTCCGCCACAAGCGTGCGGTGTCGCGGCTTGACGAGCTCGGCGAGGGAACGACGTTCCACCGCATTCTCTATGATGACGCGCAGATGCTGCCCGACGAGAAGATCAAGCTCGTGCCGGACGAGAAGATCAGGCGCATCGTGCTGTGCTCGGGCAAGGTCTATTACGATCTTTACGAGGAGCGCGAAAAGCGCGGCATCGACGACATCTACCTGATGCGCGTGGAGCAGCTTTATCCGGTGCCGCTCAAGGCGCTGGTGGTCGAGCTTGCCCGCTTCAAGGGTGCCGAAGTGGTCTGGTGCCAGGAAGAGCCGCGCAACATGGGCGCGTGGCATTTCATGGAGCCCTATCTCGAGTGGGTGCTCAACCAGATCAACGCCGCCTACAAGCGTCCGCGCTATGCGGGCCGCGCGGCGGCAGCGGCCACCGCGACCGGCCTGATGTCGAAGCATCTGGCGCAGCTGAAAGCGCTGCTCGATGAGGCGCTGAATTAAAGTCCACTTGCGCGCCCCGTCAAAGCGGGGCGCAACCAGTTTAGGCCATCGCGCCAGCATCGATCACCTGCATTCGCGGACGTGGCCACGCAAAAGACATTGAGGAAAACCGATCATGACTGAAATTCGTGTGCCGACGCTCGGCGAATCCGTGACCGAGGCCACCATCGGCCGTTGGTTCAAGAAGGCCGGCGATAGTGTCGCCGTCGACGAACCGCTGGTCGAGCTCGAAACCGACAAGGTGACCATCGAGGTGCCTGCGCCGTCGGCCGGCGTGCTCGGCGAAATCAGCGCTAAGGATGGCGAGACGGTCGCCGTGGGCGCGTTGCTCGGGCAGATCACCGATGGCGCTGCCGGCGCCAAGCCTGCGGCTGCGCCGGCCAAGGCTGCTGCGCCGGCTCCCGCGGCCGCCGCCAAGGCGCCGCCGGCGGACAAGGCGCCGCCAGCCGAAACCAAAGTGCCGCCGTCGGATGCGCCGCTGGCGCCGTCAGTGCGCAAGCTGTCCGCCGAAAGCGGGGTCGACGCGTCAACCGTTCCCGGTTCAGGCAAGGATGGTCGCGTCACCAAGGGCGACATGCTGGCTGCGATCGAAAAGGCTGCCTCTGCGCCGACGCCGGTCAATCAGCCGGCAGCCAGCGTTCAGGTCCGTGCGCCATCGCCCGCCGACGATGCCGCGCGCGAAGAGCGCGTGAAGATGACGCGGCTGCGCCAGACCATCGCGCGGCGGCTGAAGGACGTGCAGAACACGGCGGCGATGCTGACGACCTTCAACGAGGTCGACATGACCAACGTCATGGCGCTGCGAGCGCACTACAAGGATGTGTTCGAGAAGAAGCACGGCAGCAAACTCGGCTTCATGGGCTTCTTCACCAAGGCTTGCGTGCAGGCGCTGAAGGATATTCCGGCCGTCAACGCCGAGATCGACGGCACCGATCTGATCTACAAGAATTACTATCACATCGGTGTTGCCGTCGGCACTGACAAGGGCCTGGTCGTTCCCGTCGTGCGTGACTGCGACTACAAGTCGATTGCCGACATCGAAAAGAGCATCGCCGATTTCGGCCGCCGCGCCCGCGACGGTCAGCTCAAGATCGACGAGATGCAGGGCGGCACCTTCACCATTACCAATGGCGGTATCTATGGTTCGCTGATGTCGACGCCGATCCTCAACGCGCCGCAAGCGGGCATTCTCGGCATGCACAAGATCCAGGAGCGGCCGATGGCGATCGGCGGCAAGATCGAGATCAGGCCGATGATGTATCTTGCGCTGTCCTACGATCACCGCGTCATCGACGGCAAGGAAGCCGTCACCTTCCTGGTGCGCGTCAAGGAAAGCCTGGAGGACCCGGCACGGTTGGTGCTGGATCTCTGAGCAAGGCCTGCGCCGCCTCCATCAACCTCTCTGAAACCTTGAGGGTCTTCTCATGACCGACAAAGTTGTTGTGATCACCGGCGGCAGCCGCGGCATCGGCCGCGCTGCTGCGCTCGCTGCGGCGGCGCGTGGATTTCGCGTCGTCATCGGCTATGCCACGAATAAAGCGGCCGCCGACGAAGTCGTCGCCAAGATCGAAGCCAGCAACGGCAAGGCGATCGCCGTGAAATGCGACGTCGGCGTCGAGGCCGACATCCTTGCGCTGTTCAAGGCGGCCGATGCCTTCGGTACGCTTGGCGCGCTCGTCAACAATGCCGGCATCGTCGGCAAGAGCGGCGTGCGCGTTGACGAGATGACCGCCGACCGCATCCAGCGCACGATGTCCGTCAACGTGACCGGTAGCATTCTCTGTGCACGGGAAGCGGTGAAGCGGATGTCGACCAAGCACGGCGGCAAGGGCGGCGTCATCATCAATATCTCGTCGGTCGCCGCCAAAATCGGCTCGGCCAACACCTATGTCGATTATGCGGCGTCCAAGGGCGCGATCGACACCCTGACCGTCGGGCTTGCCCAGGAGGTTGCCAGCGAAGGCATCCGCGTCGCCGGTATTCGGCCGGGCCTGATCGATACCGATATCCACGCTTCGGGCGGCGAGCCGGATCGCGCGCATCGGCTCGCCCATATGGTGCCGATGAAGCGCGTTGGCGTCGCCGAAGAGATCGCCAATGCTGTCGTCTGGCTGATGTCGGACGAAGCGTCCTACGTCACCGGCGCCACACTTGACGTGTCGGGCGGGCGCTAAACCACCCGTCACAAATTTCAGCTACGGATCTGATCATGGCTACTTACGATCTCGTTGTTATCGGCACCGGCCCCGGCGGCTATGTCTGCGCCATTCGCGCCGCCCAGCTCGGCATGAAAGTCGCCGTGGTCGAGAAGAACGCGACGCTTGGCGGCACCTGCCTCAATGTCGGGTGCATGCCCTCGAAGGCGTTATTGCACGCCTCTGAAATGTTCGAGGAGGCCGGTCACTCCTTCGCCAAGATGGGCGTCAGCGTGTCCGCGCCGAAACTCGATCTGCCCGCGATGATGAATTTCAAGCAGCAGGGCATTGACGGCAACGTCAAGGGCGTCGAGTTCCTGATGAAGAAGAACAAGATCGATGTAATCTTCGGCAAAGGAAAAATTCTCGGCACCGGCAAGATCGAAGTCGCCGGCAACGACGGCAAGACGCAAGTCGTCGAGACCAAAAACATCGTTATTGCGACCGGCTCGGATATCGCGCGCCTCAAGGGCATAGAGATCGACGAGAAACGCATCGTGTCCTCAACCGGCGCGCTGTCGCTCGACAAAGTGCCGGGCAAGCTTTTGATCATCGGCGCCGGCGTCATCGGGCTCGAACTCGGCTCGGTCTGGCATCGTCTCGGTGCGCAGGTCACCGTGGTCGAATTCCTCGACCGTATTCTGCCCGGCATGGATGGCGAGATCGCCCGGCAATTCCAGCGCATCCTCGAAAAGCAGGGTTTTGCGTTTAAGCTCGGCGCCAAGGTCACTGGCGTCGATGGGTCTGGCAAGACGCTGGTCGCGCAAGTCGAGCCGGCGGCGGGCGGCGCTGCGGAAAAGATCGAAGCCGATGTCGTGCTGGTTTGCATCGGCCGCGTCCCCTACACCGAAGGGCTTGGCCTGAAAGAAGCAGGCGTGGCGCTCGATAATCGCGGGCGCGTTCAGACCGATGCGCATTTCGCCACCAGCCTGAAGGGCGTCTACGCGATCGGCGATGTCATCGCAGGTCCGATGCTGGCGCACAAGGCCGAAGACGAAGGCGTGGCCGTCGCCGAAATTTTGGCGGGTCAGGCCGGTCACGTGAATTACGACGTCATTCCGGGTGTCGTGTATACAACGCCGGAAGTCTCCTCCGTCGGCAAGACCGAGGAAGAGCTGAAGCAGGCAGGTATTGCTTATACCAGCGGTAAGTTTCCCTTCACCGCCAACGGCCGCTCGAAGGTCAACCAGACCACTGACGGCTTTGTGAAGATTCTCGCAGATGCGAAGACCGACCGTGTGCTCGGCGTGCATATTGTCGGCATTGAGGCAGGCGAAATGATCCACGAAGCCGCTGTTTTAATGGAGTTTGGCGGTTCGGCGGAGGATCTGGCGCGAACCTGCCACGCCCATCCGACGCGCTCCGAAGCGGTGAAGGAAGCGGCGCTTGCGGTTGGCAAACGCGCCATCCATATGTGATCCTAGCCCGAGTCGGGCTAGGATGACCTCGATGCTACGCCGCCTACTTCAACCGGTCTGGGTGCTGCTCGCGGTCATCTTTTTGATCGAGGCGTGGCTGTGGGATCATCTCGAGCCGATCGTCGCCTGGTTCGTTGCGAAGATTCCACTACAGTCTTTCAAGACCTGGCTCGCGGAGCGCGTCGATACGCTCTCGCCCGCGATGACGCTGATCGTTTTCGTCGTGCCGGTGATTCCGCTGTTCCCGCTCAAGATGGTCGGCGTGTGGCTGCTCATGCACGAATACTGGATGAGCGCCATTTTCACGATCCTGTTCGCCAAGCTTCTCGGCGTCGGCGTCACTGCATTCGTCTTTGACGTGACGCGGCCGAAGCTGCTGGAGATGGGGTGGTTCGAGAAGCTCTACGAGTTCATCCTGGCGCTGCGCGCCAAGGCAAAGGCTCTGGTCGACCCGATCAAGCAGCGGATCCTCGAAGCGCTACGCGGCAACGGCGACCGCTGGTCGTCGCGAATGCTGCGGCTGATCCAGCGCTTCCGCAAGAGCGTGCACGAAGCGCGCTAGATAGCGTTTTCAAGCGAAGTGGGTACCGGTTCGCGTGAAGAAAACGCGTCAAATAAAAAAGTTACCCTTACAAAGCCAGATGCAACACATGGGGCGCGAACGCCCCGAACAAGCCGATGACGACGCCGGCGAGCGTGAGCAATCCTGAGATCCAGGCCAGCGCGATCATGCCGGTGATGATAGTCGCCGAGGCCAGCACGATGCCGATCTGGAACGCCGCCGAAGCCAGCTCGAAATGATGATATTTCGCGGTGGCGAGCTCCCGTTCTTCCTCCGCATGCTTGGCGCGTTCGGCGAGTTGCTCGGTGCCTTCGCCGGTCTCGGGTTCGGAGCGGTAGCGTGCCGCTGTCTTCTTCCATTCGTCGATTTGCTTTTGCGCGGCCGCCTTGGCGGCCTCATCGCTCGGAAGTGCAAGCTGGGTCTGTTCGGCCGCAGTCTGCACCGTGGTGCGGCGGATGCTTTTCGCCTGGAAGAACGCCCACAGGTTGGACGCTTCGACGTTCTTGGCAATGGCCTCGGTCTGCGCGCCCTTGCCAAGCGTCTCCGACAGCGCCAGGCACAGCGCAATCACCGCAATCAGAAGCGCGATCTTCCTGTTTTCCCCCGAGGCATGCTCGGCGTGTTCGGCATGCTCCATGCTTTCATGTGCGCTCATGATTCTTCCCCCCAGTCAGGCTAGTGGTCCGATTCTGACATTCGCATCCCTTCTCAACAGGCTCTTTTGCGTATGTCAGAATCAAAGGACCACTAGAAAAAATAGATTTCCAGTGGAGTTTTGGATTTGACATTCGCTTTATGAGTTCACGGCTAGGTGGCTCGCGAATGTCAAATCCACTCCACTGATGGAACGATGGACGAACAACGTGACGAGCGCAAGGGTCCGAGCGAAGGGTTCAGGCGCGTGGATGCGTGGTCCGGTACACTTCCAAAAGCCGCTCGCTGTCGATGCCGGTGTAGATCTGGGTCGTCGATAACGAGGCGTGGCCGAGCAATTCCTGGATCGCCCGCAAGTCGCCGCCACGTGACAACAGATGCGTGGCGAAGGAATGCCGGAGCGCGTGAGGCGTCGCGCTGTCGGGCAGGCCCAGTGCGCCGCGCAATCGCGCCATGGTCAGTTGGATGATGCGGGGCTGCAGTGGTCCACCACGGGCGCCGACGAACATCGGCCCCTCCAGCGGTAACGGATACGGGCACATCGCGGCGTAGTCCGCAATCAGGGTCAGGACGTTTTGCAACACCGGCACCATTCGCGTCTTGTTGCCTTTGCCGTGAACGATCAACACGTCGCCTTCGCCGGGCGCAGGCACGTCTCGGCGCTTTAGCCCGAGCGCTTCGGAAATGCGGAGGCCAGAACCGTAGAGCAGCGCCATCACGGCCGCATCGCGCGCCCAGATCCAGGGCTCGCGATCCTCGCCGGCGCGCTCATCGGCGTCCGCAAGCCGTTTGGCCGCCGCGACCGCCAAAGGTTTCGGCAGGCTCTTGCCGATCTTTGGCGCGCGGATGGCGGATAACGCGCCGACCTTGCCGCGGCCTTCGCGCTCCAGGAAGCGCCCGAAGGAACGCAAGCCCGCCAGCGCGCGCATCAGCGAGCGGCTGGCGATGTCGTCGGCGCGCCGCTTGGACAGGAAAGCCCTGACGTCGCTGGCCTCGACGGCGGCGAAGCCTTTCAGCGTCACGCGCGCTCCCTGATGCTCGGCCAGGAATTCAAGGAACTGCCTGATGTCGCGAGCATAGGCTTCGGATGTCTTGGGCGACAGGCGACGCTCGGCGCGCAAAAAGGCCAGCCATCGCGCCAGTTCCAGCGCGATCGATTCGTCGGCGCCGTCAAGTTCAATCGGTTGCAGGGCGGGAGCCGGCTTTGCCATATCTGCTTTTGGCCCAGTGATTCCTTATGATTATATCGCACCTTCCTGGTTTACCCTTCGCTAACTCGCCGGTAACACGCACTGGTGCGGCGAATTTGAAGTTCCTATCACCGTTGCGGCAGGTCGATCATAGGAACTTCAAATTCAAAGCCGCACCAGAAATCAATAAGTTGCTAGAGCTCCTTTGATTCCGAAGTTCGCATCAGAGGTTGCCGCGATCGCCTGCGAACTTCGGAATCAGAGCTCTAGATGGATGACGCTCTGCGCACTCTATCCTCCGCCACATCGTCGACCGGCGTCGTCGATGTGCTGGTGCCTGTCGCGCTCAACCACACCTATTCCTACCGGGTGCCGCGAGGACTCGAATTGAAGGCGGGCGATGTGGTCTGTGTGCCGCTCGGGCCGCGCGAGGTCGTCGGCGTCGTTTGGGCGGAAAACGCGAGGCCCGAGCCGCGTCTGCACAACCGGTTGAAGGACGTTTCCGAGAAGCTTGACGTGCCGCCGCTCAAGGACGAACTGCGCGCGCTCGTCGACTGGGTCGCCAATTACACGCTGTCGGCTCGCGGCATGGTGCTGCGGATGGCCCTGCGCATGGGCGAGGACCTCGGGCCCGAGCGGGTGCGCGTGGGCGTGCGCCTGGTCGGTCCGCCGCCGCAGCGCATGACGCCGGCGCGGCGGCGATTGATCGAATTATTGTCTGACGGTCTCCTGCACGGCAAATCGGAAGCTGCCAAGGAAGCCGGCGTCAGCGCCGGCGTGGTCGACGGCCTGGTCGACGAAGGCACGCTTCTCGTCGAGGTGATGCCGAAGCCGCTTGCGCCGCCGGCGCCCGATCCGGCCTACGCGGTTCCCGAATTCACGCGCCAGCAACGCACCGCCGTCGATGCCATGCGTGCGCTTGCCGCCAATGGCACCTTCCATGTCGCATTGCTCGATGGCGTGACTGGATCGGGCAAAACCGAGGTCTATTTCGAGGCGGTCGCGGAAACCATTCGCCGTGGCAAGCAATCATTGATCCTGATGCCGGAGATCGCGCTGACCGGTCAGTTCCTCGACCGATTTTCGCGGCGTTTCGGTGTGCGGCCGCTGGAATGGCATTCCGAACTGACACCGCGAACGCGGCAGCGCAACTGGGCGGCAATTGCAAGCGGCGAAGCGCCGGTCGTGGTCGGCGCACGGTCGGCATTGTTCATGCCCTATGCCGATCTTGGTCTCATCGTCGTCGATGAAGAACATGACCAGGCCTATAAGCAGGACGATGGCGCACATTATCACGCCCGCGACATGGCGGTGGTGCGCGCGCATATCGCCAAGATCCCGGTCGTGCTGGCCTCAGCCACGCCGTCTGTCGAAACCGAAGTCAACGCGCGCAAGGGCCGCTATCAGCGCATTGCGCTGCCGTCGCGGTTCGGCGGGGCGCACATGCCGCATATCGAGGCGATTGACTTGCGCCGCGAAGCGCCTGCGCGCGGCCGCTTCATCTCGCCAAGACTGGCGGAACAGGTTCGCTTTGCAATCGAACGGCGCGAACAGGCGCTTTTGTTCCTCAACCGCCGCGGCTATGCGCCGCTCACGCTTTGCCGCGCCTGCGGGCACCGCTTCGCCTGTACCATCTGCGATGCCTGGCTGGTCGATCATCGCTTTCGCCAGCGTCTGGTCTGTCACCATTGCGGCTTCTCGATGGGCCGTCCTCATGCCTGCCCGCATTGCGCGGCGGAGGAATCGCTGGTCGCAGTCGGCCCCGGCGTCGAACGCCTGCAGGAGGAGGCCGCGACGCTGTTCCCGGATGCGCGGACGATGGTGCTGTCGAGCGATCTCATCACCTCGATCGAGACCATGCGTAGCGAGTTGAACGAGATTGCGGAGGGTCGCGTCGACATCATCATTGGAACCCAACTCGTCGCCAAGGGCCACCATTTCCCGAGGCTCAACCTGGTTGGCGTGGTGGACGCCGATCTTGGCCTCAGCAACGGCGATCCGCGTGCCGCCGAGCGCACCTGGCAGTTGCTCAACCAGGTGATTGGGCGCGCCGGGCGCGATCAAGGCAGGGGCGTCGGCTATCTGCAGACCCACCAGGTGGAACATCCGGTGATGAAGGCGCTGGTCGCCTGCGATCGCGAGGCCTTCTATGCCAGCGAAATCGAGATGCGCGAGAAAACCGGCTATCCGCCGTTCGGGCGTCTCGCGGGTCTCATCGTCTCGGCGGGTGACCGGCCGACGGCGGAAGGCTTTGCCCGCAAGCTTGCCACGATGGCGCCGATCGACGAACGGATCAGGGTGCTCGGACCGGCCGAGGCGCCGCTAGCGGTCATCAAGGGGCGTTATCGCTTCCGGCTGCTGGTGAAGTCGCAACGGAACGTCGATTTGTCGGAATATTTGCGCGAATGGCTGGCCGCCGGTCCAAAGACCAAGGGCAATCTCAAGCTCGAGGTGGATGTCGATCCGCAGAGTTTCCTGTGAGGCGCAAAACAAAACCCGCCGTCGGTCACGACGGCGGGCTTTGGTGTCAACTTAAGGACGACACCTCGCGAGGTGTCGTTCCGTTGAGCTGGGGGTCTCGGAAGGCTGCGCGAAAAGTGGCGCAGATCTTTAGATGACCTCGGCCGTGACGCGGCCGACGCCAGCGCTGGTCAGGCCGATGGCCCGGGCAGCACCCGTGGACAGGTCGAGCACCCGGCCGCGAACGAACGGGCCGCGGTCGTTGATGGTCACGACGACGCTGCGGCCGCCGTGGGTGACACGGAGCTTGGTGCCGAACGGCAGCGAGCGGTGAGCCGCGGTCATGGCTTCCTGGTTGAAGCGCTGACCGGAGGCGGTCTGACGGCCGGATTCATTGCCGTAGAACGAGGCCATCCCCGAGAAGCTGTGCCCGCCGAAGGACGGCGAGATCGACGCATTGGCTTCCCGCCAGGACGAGGTTTCGGCCCTGGCGACGTGATGGCTGTAATGGTGATGATGGTGCCGATAGGACCTCGCCGAGGCCTCCGAAACGGTACCGCCAGTGAAAGCAGCTGCGGCAAAAAGGATGAGCGCCGTACGCGACTGGGCAGCCCTGCCCAATGCCTGCTTGTTAAGTTTAAGCATTATATCTGTCCCTCAAAGTAGTAATGCCACATCTGTGGCACGTGGAACCCCCGCTCCGTTTTGAACGGACGCCGTTTGATTCCGCAATGAGGCATAAAAGGGGCAGTAGAATCGATTTATCTCACCCTGAAACATCTTGTTACGTGGAACGGAACAACGATAGATGTTCCGTAACGTCGAACTTTATTGATCAATTGATAGAATCTATACTTGAGAAATACGTTTCATTACTGATGACTGAAGTGCTCGCCTTGATTGCCCAGATTTCGGCAAGTAATGCGAGCGTGGTATGGCCGGGCGTGTTCCCCGGTTCCCTCCCGCTACGCGCATACTGCTATGCAGCAATTGTAGGAACGATCCTGGTCAAGGGAAATCGGTTGCTGAATACCGCTGGCCGGGCTCAGGCGCGCTGCGAGAAAGCGGCCGGATGGTCACGGCGAATCGCGTTCTCGCGCATCCACAAATCGCGTGCGACACGGCAGCGCCGCGAAGTGCCGTCATGTTGCACCTGCGGTCTTGCTATGTTAGCAAAGCCGCGATTTTAACGGTCCCGGCACTGCCTGTGCCGGTCGAAAATCGAAGTCCCGCTTGAACTCCAAGGGCTTGGATCGCTTGGCGCCGCATTTTGGCGACGGTTTTTCCCTTGCGAGTTTGACAGCAAACAAAGAGCGCGCTTGTGGCTGAGAATCCGTCCGTATCGGGAGTGTCCGGTCGTTATGCAACGGCCTTGTTCGAGTTAGCTCGCGACGAACGGTCGATCGATGCAGTCAAGGCCGACCTCGATCAATTCGAGGCGATGCTCAATGGCAGCGCCGATCTGAAGCGTCTGGTTCGCAGTCCGGTTTTTTCCTCCGACACGCAGGTGAAGGCATTGTCGGCAGTGCTCGACAAGGCCGGAATTTCCGGCATTTCCGCCAATTTCCTGAAAGTGCTCACCGCCAACCGGCGGCTGTTTGCGGTGGATCAGGTGATCCGCGCCTTCGCTGCGCTGGTTGCCAAGTTCAAGGGCGAGGCCATCGCAGACGTCACGGTGGCCGAAGCGCTCAACGACAAGAATCTCGATGCCCTCAAGACCGCGCTGAAGTCGGTCACGGGCAAGGACGTTTCTCTCAACGTGAATGTCGACCCGTCGATCATCGGCGGCCTCGTTGTCAAACTCGGCAGCCGCATGGTCGATAGTTCGCTTCGCACCAAACTCAATTCGATCAAGAACGCGATGAAAGAGGCAGGCTGATGGACATCCGCGCCGCGGAAATTTCCGCGATCCTCAAGGACCAGATCAAGAATTTCGGCCAGGAGGCCGAGGTCTCCGAAGTCGGACAAGTGTTGTCCGTCGGTGACGGTATTGCCCGCGTGTTCGGCCTCGACAACGTCCAGGCCGGCGAGATGGTCGAATTCGAAAACGGCACCCGCGGCATGGCGCTGAACCTCGAGACCGACAACGTCGGTATCGTGATTTTCGGCGCCGACCGCGAGATCAAGGAAGGCCAGACGGTCAAGCGCACCCGCGCCATCGTCGATACGCCCGTCGGCAAGGGCCTGCTCGGCCGCGTGGTCGACGCACTCGGCAATCCGATCGACGGCAAGGGCCCGATCAAGGCCGACAAGCGCATGCGGGTCGACGTCAAGGCGCCCGGCATCATTCCGCGCAAGTCGGTCAGCGAGCCAATGGCCACGGGCCTCAAGGCAATCGATGCTTTGATTCCGATCGGCCGCGGCCAGCGTGAGCTGATCATCGGCGACCGCCAGACGGGCAAGACCGCGATCGCGCTCGACACCATTCTCAATCAGAAGCCGCTCAACGCGCAGCCGGATGAGAACATCAAGCTGTATTGCGTCTATGTCGCGATCGGCCAGAAGCGATCCACCGTGGCGCAGTTCGTCAAGGTGCTCGAAGAGCAGGGCGCGCTGGAATATTCCATCATCGTCGCTGCGACCGCCTCCGATCCCGCCCCGATGCAGTACATCGCGCCGTTTACCGGTTGCACCATGGGCGAGTACTTCCGCGACAACGGCATGCACGCGGTCATCATCTATGACGACTTGTCGAAGCAGGCCGTCGCTTACCGCCAGATGTCGCTGCTGTTGCGTCGTCCGCCGGGCCGCGAAGCCTATCCCGGCGACGTTTTCTACCTGCATTCGCGCCTGCTTGAGCGCGCGGCCAAGCTCAACAAGGACCAGGGTTCGGGATCGCTCACCGCGCTGCCGGTCATTGAAACCCAGGCCAACGACGTCTCCGCCTACATCCCGACCAACGTGATTTCGATCACCGACGGCCAGATCTTCCTCGAAACCGACCTGTTCTTCCAGGGCATCCGTCCCGCGGTGAACGTCGGCATCTCGGTGTCGCGCGTCGGATCCTCAGCGCAGACCAAGGCGATGAAAAAGGTCGCTGGCAAGATCAAGGGCGAGCTGGCGCAGTACCGCGAAATGGCGGCTTTCGCGCAGTTCGGAAGCGACCTCGACGCCACAACCCAGCGCATGCTCAATCGCGGCTCGCGCCTCACCGAACTCCTGAAGCAGCCGCAGTTCTCGCCGCTGAAGATGGAAGAGCAGGTCTGCGTGATCTGGGCCGGTACCAACGGCTACCTCGATCCGCTTCCGGTCAACAAGGTGCGCGCATTCGAGGACGGGCTGCTGTCGCTGCTCCGCGGCAGGCACGCCGACCTCCTCAATACCATCCGTGATAGCCGCGACCTGTCTGACGATTCGGCGGCCAAGCTGAAGGGCGTGGTCGAAGGCTTCGCCAAGACATTTGCTTGAAGTCAGCTCGCGCCTCGTGGCGCGGGTGAGTGGCAAGACGTGGATGCCCGGCACAAGGCCGGGCATGACGAACGAGGGGTTTGCGGCCCGGCTGGTTAGCAGGTCGCGAGGGTGAACGAAGAATGGCGTCACTGAAAGACATGCGGGTCCGCATCGCCTCGACCAAGGCGACGCAGAAGATCACCAAGGCGATGCAGATGGTTGCGGCGTCGAAGTTGCGGCGCGCCCAGAATGCTGCTGAAGCGGCGCGGCCTTACGCGGAAAAGATGGACGCGGTGATTTCCAGCATTGCCAGCGCAGCTGCGGGCTCGCCCGGCGCGCCAGCCCTGCTGGCGGGCACCGGCAAGGAGCAGGTGCATCTGCTTTTGGTTTGCACCGGCGAACGCGGCCTGTGCGGTGCGTTCAACTCGGCGATCGTCCGTCTGGCACGTGAGCGTGCGCTGGCGCTGATGAACGAAGGCAAGGAAGTCAAATTCTTCTGCGTCGGCCGCAAGGGGTTCGATCAGCTTCGCCGCACGTTTGAGAAGCAGATCGTGGAGACCGTCGAGCTGCGGTCGGTTCGCCAGATCGGCTTTGTCAACGCCGAGGACATCGCCAAGAAGGTCATCACGCGTTTCAACGACGGCGAATTCGACGTCTGCACATTGTTCTATTCGCGGTTCAAGTCGGTCATTGCGCAAGTGCCGACCGCGCAGCAGATCATTCCGCTTGTTGTCGAGGCACCGGCGGCAAACGCCGGACCTACGGTCGCCTATGAATATGAGCCGGAAGAGGACGAGATCCTGCCGCGGCTCCTGCCACGCAATCTCGCGGTGCAGGTTTTTCGCGCGCTGCTCGAGAACAACGCTTCATTCTACGGCGCGCAGATGAGCGCGATGGATAACGCCACCCGTAACGCCGGCGAAATGATCCGCAAGCAGACGCTGGTCTACAACCGCACGCGTCAGGCGATGATCACCAAGGAGTTGATCGAGATCATCTCCGGCGCCGAAGCCCTCTAACAAGGTCGGATCGACCGATTTAAAAGTTTTGATCGAAGGAGATAGTTGAATGGCCACCGCAGCCAACCAGATCGGTCGCATCACCCAGGTCATGGGCGCGGTCGTCGACGTGCAATTCGAAGGCCACCTTCCGGCCATTCTCAATTCGCTGGAGACCAAGAACGGCGGCAATCGCCTCGTGCTCGAAGTCGCCCAGCATCTCGGCGAATCCACCGTGCGCACGATCGCCATGGATGCGACCGAAGGGCTCGTCCGCGGCCAGGAAGTCGCCGACACCGGCGCGCCGATCAGGGTGCCAGTTGGCGCCGGCACGCTCGGGCGCATCATCAACGTTGTCGGCGAGCCGATCGATGAAGCCGGTCCGGTCGCAGCTGAAGACCTGCGCGCCATCCACCAGGAAGCGCCGCTCTATACCGATCAATCCACCGAGGCCGAAATTCTTGTCACCGGCATCAAGGTTGTCGATCTGCTTGCGCCCTACGCCAAGGGCGGCAAGATCGGCTTGTTCGGTGGCGCCGGCGTCGGCAAGACCGTGCTGATCCAGGAACTGATCAACAACGTTGCGAAGGCACACGGCGGCTATTCGGTGTTCGCCGGCGTCGGCGAGCGGACCCGCGAAGGTAACGACCTCTATCACGAGTTCATCGAATCCAAGGTCAATGCCGATCCGCACAATCCCGATCCGAACGTGAAGTCGAAGTGCGCGCTGGTGTTCGGCCAGATGAACGAACCGCCGGGCGCGCGCGCCCGTGTCGGTCTGACCGGACTGACGGTTGCCGAATATTTCCGCGACCAGGGCCAGGACGTGCTGTTCTTTGTCGACAACATCTTCCGCTTCACGCAAGCCGGATCCGAAGTGTCGGCGCTGCTCGGCCGTATTCCTTCGGCCGTGGGCTATCAGCCGACGCTCGCCACCGATATGGGCGCGCTCCAAGAGCGCATCACCACTACGCAGAAAGGCTCGATCACGTCCGTGCAGGCCATCTACGTGCCAGCGGACGACATGACCGACCCGGCACCTGCGACGTCGATGGCGCATCTGGATGCGACCACGGTGCTCAGCCGCGACATTGCGGCACTCGCAATCTACCCGGCGGTGGACCCGCTCGATTCGACCTCGCGCATGCTCCAGGCCCATGTCGTCGGCGAAGAGCATTACACGACCGCGCGCATGGTTCAGCAGATCTTGCAGAAGTACAAATCGCTACAGGACATCATCGCCATTCTCGGCATGGATGAACTGAGCGAAGAGGACAAGATCACGGTGGCGCGGGCCCGGAAAATCCAGCGCTTCCTGTCGCAGCCCTTCCACGTCGCCGAAGTCTTCACGGGATCACCGGGCAAGTTCGTCGAACTCGCCGACACAATCAAGGGATTCCGGGGACTGTGCGAAGGCAAATACGATCATCTGCCCGAGCAGGCCTTCTACATGGTCGGCACCATCGAAGAGGCCGTCGAAAAGGGCAAGAAGCTCGCGGCGGAAGCCGCTTAAGAAGCGAATAGCGAATAGGGAGTAGCGAATAGAATCGACTATTTGCTGCTTCCTCTCCACTACTCGCCATTCGCTATTCGCTATTCGCAAGGTTTCCAATGGCCACCTTCCACTTCGATCTCGTTTCGCCCGAAAAAATGGCCTTTACCGGCGAGGTCGACCAGGTCGACGTGCCCGGCATGGAGGGTGACTTCGGCGTGCTGGCCGGTCACGCACCGGTCGTGGCTGCGATGCGGCCGGGCATCCTTACGGTGATGTCGGGTGGCTCGAAGCAGAAGATCATCGTGCTCGGCGGCCTTGCCGAGGTTTCGGACAGAGGGTTGATGGTGCTGGCCGACGTTGCGACGTCGATCGAAGAGCTCGACCGGGCGAAGTTTGCCGAGACCATCGCCGACATGGAAGCCAAGCTTGCCGAAAAGGAAGGCTCCGAGCTCGATCACGCGATCGAACGGCTCGACCACTTCAAGAGCATCGAGCACGAGCTCAACACGACGGCGATGCACTAGGCGTCGTCTTAACTCCGTCCCTGGTTTGCGAATTTGGCGAACTGCTCCGCAACCGTCCGATAGACCTCGCGGCGAAAAGGCACCACGAGATCGGCGAGGCGATCGAGCCGCTCCCATCGCCAGGAATCGAATTCCGGCGGCTGATCGTTGCGTGACGTCAGCGGATCGATCTCCTGCTCCGAACCGGCGAAACGCAGCGCGAACCATTTTTGCCGCTGGCCGCGAAACTGCGCGAGGCGATGCGACGCGGGACCCGAATAAGGCGGGAATTCGTAAGTCAGCCAGCCGGTCTCGCCGAGATAGTCGGCGCTTTTCACGCCGGTTTCTTCCCATAGCTCGCGCATGACCGCTTGACGCGGATCTTCCTGCGCGTCGATGCCACCTTGCGGCATTTGCCATTCGAGCCCCGGAAGAATGATTTCCGGACCGTCATCCCTGAAGCGACGGCCGATCAAGGCCAGGCCCGCGGCATTGAAGAGGGCAATGCCGACATTGGGGCGGTAGGGCTTTTGCATGAGGTGGTTCGGCTAGCCGCCCGCGAGTTTTGCGAATTCCTTGACCACGCGCTCGTAGACCGGGCGCTTGAACGGAACGATCAGATCCGGGAGATTCTTCATCGGCTCCCAGCGCCAGCCGATGAACTCGGCCTTGTGTCCACCACCGGCCGGGCTTGCGACATTGATCTCGCGGTCTTCGCCGGTGAAGCGTACGGCGTACCATTTCTGTCGCTGGCCGCGATAGCGACCTTTCCAGGCGCGCCCTGCGATGGTGCGCGGAATATCGTAAACCAGCCAGTCCGCCACTTCGCCGAGCTTCTCGACCGATCGGACGCTGGTCTCCTCATAGAGCTCGCGCTTGGCGGCTTCCCAGGTATCCTCGCCGGGATCGACGCCGCCTTGCGGCATTTGCCACACATGGGATTCGTCGACATGTTCGACGCCGCCCGCGCGGCGTCCGACGAAGACCAGCCCGCTCGCGTTGATCAACATCATGCCGACGCAAGTTCGATAGGGCAGATCTTCGTAACGCGCCATTCCGTCCGGGTCCTGCTGCGATCGTACGATGATAAAGCTTCTCTAGTGTGGCGGTTCGGAAGTCCGCATCATTTGCGCCGCGAGTTCGCCATGCGGACTTCTGAACCAAAGCCACACTACGACAATTGGTTTGCTAGTGTCCTTTCGATTCCGAAGTTCGAAACGTGGCTCCGAAAAATGCTACGAACTTCGGAATCGGGACACTAGCTTGATTTTGATTTCGTCATCGCCGTTGTCAATGGCACGAGCAATACGCCATGGCTGTCAAGCGTTCGGGCCCATGCGCCAATCCGTTCAATCGAAACCGGCAAGGCCGAGGCGACGCCGACGGCGATGCCGCGCTCCTTCGCCAGGTCCTCGAGCTTGCCCAGAGCCCGGTCGATTTCGCCTGACGTCGGCACCGCATCGATGGCGAGATCTGCCCTGGCGAACGGCACGGCCTGGGCTGCCGTCAGGGGGGGTGCGACGCTGCGCGATGCGCCATCGTCGAAATAGCCGAGGCCGCGCTTGGCCGCCTCCTTCACGATCGGCAGCATCGCGGTGTCGGTCGCCACGAAACGGGCCCCCATGAAATTGGCGATGCCGGCATAACCCTGGAACCGGCTCAGGTGCCAGTACAGGCGGTCGATGTTCTGTTCCGCCGCCAATGTCGTCAAAAGCGTCTGTGGGCCCGGATCGTTGTCGGGATAGTCATAGGGTTCCATCGGAATTTGCAGCAGAACTTCGTGATGCTGCATCCGCGCCCGTTCGACGAGCTTGGTCGGATCCGATCCGTAAGGCGTGAACGCCAGCGTCACGGCGGCCGGCAGTTTCAGGATGGCCTCGACGGTTTTAGCCGCGCCGACGCCGAGTCCGCCGACCACGATGGCGACAACCGGCATCTTGGCCGCCTTGGCACGGTCGGCTTCGCCCGCATAGGCAGTGAACGGCTTGAGTCCGTCAAACGTCGTCGGAATCATCCCGTAGCGGACTTTTTCCAGGAGCCGGGGATCGATCCCGGCCATGATACCGGGCGGTGCGCTCGCATCCTTTTCCGGGGTCTCGCCCGAGATGGTCACGTCGTGGTGTGCGCCGCTCGAACCATCGATGATGGTGACGGTCTTCTGTTCCGACGGCGCCCCGCCTTTGGCCGATTCCTTGGCCGAATTCGCAGGTGGCTCACTGCCATGCGACGCCATGGCCGGCTTTGCGGCCGACATCTCGCCGGACTTCGACGCTGCCTTGTCGCCGCCTGATGACGGTCCAATCGCGACCCGTGTTAGCGGCTCGCCCCCAAACGGGTCGTCGTGGAAAAGGGCATAACCGGCAAATGTCGCCAGAAACACTCCGAGCGCGGCGGCGAACGCCTGCATTGGCGTAAAAGGCAGCCGAAAACGGCGCTTGCCGCGTGCGGTATCCCGTCCAAGCGGAGCGCTTAGCTCGTCGGCGGCCTCTGCCATCCAGTTCCCCGAATCAATCACGCTGAAGATACCACGGCCGCATCAGGCCAAGGCAGGGCGGGACTGCCCCTTTGGCCGCGCCTGATTCGCAAAACGCGCTCCCCACGGCCAGTTGCGTCGGCTGATCCCGGTGGCCCGGCCACGCTTCGCGGCGGCCCAAACAAAAAGGGCGGCCGCTAGGCCGCCCTTTTGAGACACGTTTGCTTCTCTGCTTAATTGGCTTCCTGCTTGGCAGGTGTCCGCTCGACCGAGGCCTTGTCGGTGGCCTTGTCGTCGGGCGACGCCGGCGCGCTGGCGTTGACCTTGACGCCATGCAGCAGGTCGTCCGCCATCTTCAGCGCCTTGTCGTTCTTCGGATCCGGCGGCACGTAGGACTGCGAACCGGTCTTCTCGTCGCCGTCGTTCTTCAGGTGGCCGCGGAGCGAAGCCTCGCCCTTGGTGTCGGTGCGCGCCTTCAACTCGTCCGGCACGTCCTGCAGCACCTCGATGTCAGGCACGATGCCCTTGGCCTGGATCGATTTGCCCGACGGCGTGTAGTAGCGCGCGGTGGTCAGCCGCAGCGCACCGTTACCGGCGCCGAGCGGAATGATGGTCTGGACCGAGCCCTTGCCGAACGAGCGGGTGCCGATCAGCGTCGCGCGCTTGTGGTCCTGCAATGCGCCGGCGACGATTTCGGAAGCCGACGCCGATCCGCCGTTGATCAGAACCATGACCGGCTTGCCCTTGGCGAGATCGCCCGGGCGCGCCGAGCGGCGCTGGGTTTCTTCAGCGTTGCGTCCACGGGTCGACACGATTTCTCCGCGCTCGAGGAAGGCGTCCGAAACGGTCACGGCTTCTTCGAGCAGACCGCCAGGATTGTTGCGCAGGTCGATGACGTAACCCTTCAGCTTGTCACCAATCTGATTCTGCAAGTTCGCCATTTCCTTCTTGAGCCCTTCGGTGGTCTGCTCGTTGAAGGTGGTGATGCGGATATAGGCGATATCGTCGTCTTCCACGCGCGCGCGCACCGAGCGGACGCGGATGTTGTCGCGCACCAGCGTGACGTCGAACGGGCTGTCGGTGCCCTTGCGGATGACCTTGAGCCGGATCTTGGTGTTGACCGGACCACGCATCTTCTCGACCGCCTGGTTCAACGTTAGGCCCTGCACCTGCTCGTCGTCGAGCATGGTGATGATGTCGTTGGCGAGAATGCCGGCCTTGGACGCCGGCGTATCGTCGATCGGCGACACCACCTTTATCAGGCCGTCTTCCATCGTGACTTCGATGCCGAGTCCGCCGAACTCGCCGCGGGTCTGCACCTGCATGTCGCGGAAGCTCTTGGCGTCCATGTAGCTGGAATGTGGATCGAGGCCGGAGAGCATGCCGCTGATGGCGGATTCGATCAGCTTGCTGTCGTCGGGCTTCTCCACATAGTCGCTGCGCACCCGCTCGAACACGTCGCCGAACAGGTTGAGCTGGCGATAGGTGTCAGACGTCGACGCACGCGCACTCGATCCCATCGTCAGCGCACGCGGCTGGGTCACGAAGAGCGTCAATGCTGCGCCGGTGGCGGCGCTGAGGAGAACGAGAGAAGTCTTGCGCATCATCCGCGAACCTTTTCGCCTTCTTTTGCGGCCCACCATGGGCCTGGATCAATGGGAGTGCCGTCCTTACGGAACTCGATGTAGAGCACGGGCTGGCTCGCGTTCGCTGCCAGGATCGACGCAACCTGGGAGGTCGTTCCCATCGTTGCGACCGGCTCCCCCGTAAGAACAAACTGTCCGATGTTAACCGAAATGCGCCCCATTCCGGCGATCAGGACATGATACCCGCCTCCGGCGTTGAGGATCAAGAGTTGTCCGTAGCTGCGAAACGGACCAGCGTAAACGACCCATCCATCACACGGGGTTGTGACCTGCGCGCCGGGTCGGGTTGCCAGAGAAATGCCTTTTTCGACGCCGCCTGCGCCGTCGGAACCGCCAAATTCGCGTATTTTGACGCCGTTGACCGGCAAAGCGAGCAATCCCTTAGCTGACGCGAAGGCGATCGCCGGACTCAACCGGGACGGGTTCTTCAGCCCGCCCACATTGGGCTTCCCGTCGGCGGTGGCGGGAGTTCCCTGCATGGTGGCCGCGGCCGCTGCTTTTGCCGCGCTCTTCAAGTCCTGTTCCATCTTGCTGATCAGGCCTTGAAGGCTGTCGACCTGCTTGGAAAGCGCAACAGCGCGGGCGCCTTCCGTCGCCAGATCCTTTTCGGCCTCGCTTTGCTTGCGCTGGCGCTCATCCACCAGCGCCGCAAGGCGAGTCTGATCTTCCGTCAATTTGTCGCGGTCGCCAGCCAGCCGATCGCGCTCTGCGCCGATCGTCTTGCGCAAGGCGACGAGTTCGGACAGATCCCTGGCGAGCGCTTCGGCGCGAGAGCGCAATTCGGGCACGACAGATCCGAGCAGAATAGCCGTTCGCAGCGATTGCAATGCGTCTTCGGGCCTGACCAGCAGCGCCGGCGGCGTACGGCGTCCGGCGCGCTGCAACGCCGCCAGCACTTCCACCACCTCGGAGCGGCGCGAATCGAGCGAGCCTCTGATCTGCTGTTCGCGCGCATCGAGTGGACGAAGCCGGGCCTCGGCATCGCCGATTCGAGTTTCGACCGTCCGTACCTGGGCCGCGACATCGATCAATTGCCCATTGAGCTTGCTGCGGTCCTGACCGATCGCCGCAATCTCGGCCTTGAGTTGCTGCTGAACTTCAGCCGAGTTTTTTTGCTGCGCCTTTGTCGCTTCGAGCTCCTGCTCGCGCTGCTTGATGGCGTCGGCTGAGGCGGTCGCCGCCTGTTGTGCGGGGTCCGCCACTTGCGCGGATGCCGATAAGCCGGCGGAGGCGAAGCCTGCCGATATCAGGATAATTGAAGCCAAACTGACGGGAGTCCTTGCAAACGAGTGCGCATCACCGCGAGCGGCGGCGCAAGGGCGCGGGTTGTTCCGTGTCGGTTGCATCAATCCAATCGCATGCCTTGCGTCCCCCTCTCACGCACGGTGGTAAGGGTGGCCGGCCAAAATGGTCGCGGCGCGGTAGATCTGCTCAAGAAGCATAACCCGCACCATCTGGTGCGGCCAGGTCGCGGAGCCGAACGCCATCCGCAGCTTCGCCATGCGCCACAATTCGGGCGAAAGTCCGTCCGCGCCGCCGATTGCAAAAATAGTGTTGGCGGCCTGGTCGTCGCGCCAGCGGCCAAGGTGCCGGGCAAATGTGGTGCTGTCGACGTTGTCGCCACGCTCGCCGAGCGCGACCAGCACGGATTTGGGCGGGATTGCTGCAGAAATCGCCGCGGCCTCCTCGGCGATCCGGGTCGTCGCATCGCGGGCGCGGCTCTCGGCAATTTCGCAAATCTCAAGACCGCGAAAACCGAGCTTGCGGCCGATGTCGTCGAATCGCTCGCGGTAGCGTTCGGCGAGCTCGCGCTCCGGCCCCTGTTTGAGCCGTCCGATGGCGATGACGAGAAGGCGCATGATTCGTCAAGCTGCCGTGGATTTTAGCTCCTGTCCACGGCCACACGGAGTGACATTCACCGTCCTCCGGGACATAGCCCAGGAAGCAAATGCCTAAACTCCAAACCTCTATCGAACCAAAAGCTAGATCGCTTTCGCGGTCGCCGGACCCTGCGTCCACAATCTCTCAAGATTGTAGAATTCGCGGACCTCGGGCCGGAAGATGTGGACAATTACGTCGCCCGAGTCGATCAGCACCCAATCGCAATTGGGCAAGCCTTCGACATGAGGGCTGGCGATCCCACTCTCTTTAAGACCTTTGGCGACGTTTTCCGCGATCGCGCCAACGTGCCGGTTCACCCGGCCCGTGGTGACGATCATGTAGTCGGAAAATGCCGATTTGCCGCGAAGGTCGATGGTGACCGTGTCTTCCGCCTTCATATCGTCGAGGCGGGAGAGGATCAGTTTCAGGGTCTTGTCGGCGTCTGGTTGCGCCTTCAAGGCCGCAGCTTGGGTCGATGTTTTACGCGCGGATTTGGGTAAAACAGACTTGGACAATACAGACGTGGCCAGGGACCATTTCCTTTCACTGTATCGCGGACGCCGAATCCTCGAACGCCCGCTACCATTCTATGCATGTGGGGTTAATGGTTTCAATATCCAGTACCCACAACATGCGCTGCTTCCGAAGTTCTGCTGTCTCTTTCCGGCCACCCGACACGAACTTCGGAAAATGCGGGGCCGCCGGTAATTTTATGCGCGGCTAGCTGCCGCAATTGCCTCAATCAGTTCTCCAGCTCCCATCCTTGTTCCGCAGGCCTGTCGATGACAGGTGCGATTTCATGCCGGTCAGAAACGTCCATGCTGGCGCGCGCTGCTCGGCAAGGCTTGCAGCCTGATTTTCCGGGATACGGTAACGCGCGAGGGCTTGGGCTGCGGGCGAGGCAAGGGCACGAAAGCTCTGCGGCGGACGGTCGATCACAGCGATCGGGACCCCGGATGCGATATGACGCCAATCATGCCAGCGGTGAAATTGCGCAAGATTGTCCGCCCCCATGATCCAGACAAAATGCAGGCCCGAAGCGCGGCGGCACAAATATCTGATCGTGTCGGCAGTGTAGCGCGTTCCAATGACGGATTCGAGACAGCTCACCGCAATGCGCGGATCATGCGCGACATTCCGCGCGGCTTCCATGCGCTCGGCAAGCGCGTGCGGCGTGCGGTCGGCCTTGAGCGGATTTCCCGGCGTGACCAGCCACCACACGCGGTCAAGCTTCAAGCGTTTGATCGCAAACAGGCTGATGGCACGGTGCGCCAGATGCGGCGGATCGAACGAGCCGCCCAAAAGGCCGACGCGCATGCCGTTGACATAGGGCGGAAGCGCAGAGGTGATGGAGGGCGTAGCGAGAGAAGCTTTGCTCAACGCATTTCCCGCTCTCGGGCGATCGTGGGCATTCACGGCCGCGTCTGTCCCGTACCGTGAACGCGATACTTGAAGCTCGTGAGCTGCTCCGCGCCGACCGGGCCGCGAGCATGGAATCTGCCGGTGGCAATTCCAATCTCCGCGCCGAAGCCGAACTCGCCGCCATCGGCGAATTGCGTCGACGCATTATGCAGCACGATCGCGGAATCGACTTCGTTGAGGAATTTGCGCGCGGCCTCGTTGTCCTCGGTCACGATCGCATCGGTGTGGTGCGAGCCATGGTTGTGAATATGAGCGATCGCCTCGTCCAGCCCGTCCACGACCTTGGCGGCGATGATCGCGTCTTCATATTCGGTGTCCCAGTCCTCGTCGCAGGCCGGCTTCACCCGCGCGTCGGTTTTTTGCACGGCGTCGTCGCCACGTACTTCGCAGCCGGCCTCGAGCAGCATCTCGACCAGCGGCTTCAGCGATGTGGCCGCGCCCTTGCGATCGACCAAGAGTGTTTCAGCCGCGCCGCAGACCCCGGGCCGCCGCATCTTGGCGTTCAGCACAATCGATTTCGCCATGTCGAGGTTGGCGGCGTGATCGATATAGACGTGATTGACGCCTTCGAGATGGGCGAACACCGGCACGCGCGCTTCCGCCTCGACGCGCCCGACTAGGCTCTTGCCGCCGCGCGGCACGATCACATCGATCGCGCCGGACAGTCCCGTCAACATCAAGCCGACCGCGGCACGGTCGCGCGTCGGCACCAGCGTGATCGCGGCTTCCGGCAAGCCCGCCTCGCGCAAACCTTGCACCAGGCAATCATGGATGGCGCGGCAGGAGCGGAAACTGTCGGAGCCGCCGCGCAGGATCACGGCATTGCCGGATTTCAGGCAGAGCACGCCGGCATCGGCGGCGACATTGGGCCGGCTTTCGAAGATCACGCCGACGACGCCGAGCGGCACGCGAACGCGCTCGATGGTCATGCCGTTGGGGCGCTGCCAGCTTTCGGTCACCGCGCCGATGGGATCTTCTATCGCGCGCACCGTTGCGACCCCGTCAGCCATGGCGTCGACGCGGCTTTGCGTCAGCGTCAGGCGGTCGATGAAAGCAGACGTCGCCCCATTGGCGCGAACTTCAGCGACGTCTTCGGCGTTGGCGGCGAGGATTTCGGTTGCGTGGTTGCGGATCGCGCGCTCGATGGCGTCCAAGGCCCTGTTCTTTTGCTCGGCCGGCGCCAGCGACAGCACGCGCGCGGCGGCACGCGCCTTCGACGCCAGAGCGGTCATCAGTTCGGTCAGATCGGCGTTGCCGTCGATCGCCTTCAGCGGCGCAGTCATTTCGGTCAGGTCCTTATCTAAGATCATGCTTTAGCATGGAAATCCCCTGTTTGCGACTGCCGGAACCGGATTGCAGGGCAGCGGACTATCGCCGGAATGGCCGGTCTAGCGCGGCGAATTTGAAGTGCCTATCAGTTTCGCCGCGCGTTCGTCATAGGCACTTCAAATTCAAAGCCGCACTAGAAACAATAGGTTGCTAGAGCTCCTTTGATTCCGAAACTCGCATCAGAGGTCGCCTCGGTGGCTTGCGAGCTTCGGAATCGGAGCTCTGGTCGGCCATTGGCCTAGCTGACGGGGACCGTCCCGCTCGGGCCGACCACGAGGTCGTCGCGATGGATCATTTCGGACCGGCCGCTGACGCCCAAAATCGTCATCACATCAGGCGACGAGCGGCCCTTGATCTTGTCGGCATCGTCGGCGTCATAGGCGACAAGGCCGCGGCCGATCTCATGGGTGTCGGGCCCGCGGACAATCACGGCGTCGCCGCGGGCGAACTGGCCATCGACCCGGATTACGCCCGCGGGGAGCAAACTCTTGCCGGCGCGCAGTGCGTTCACCGCGCCGGCATCGATGGTCAGCGTGCCCTTTGGTTCGAGCGAGCCCGCGATCCAACGCTTGCGCGCGGTGACGGGGTTGGCAGGCGTCAGGAACCAGGTGCAGCGTCCGCCGTCGGCGATGGCTTGCAATGGATGCTCGATCTTGCCTGAGGCGATCAGCATGTGCGTGCCGGCGGTGGTGGCGATCTTGGCCGCCTCGATCTTGGTGTACATGCCGCCGCGCGACAATTCGGATTCGGCCGCGCCCGCCATCGCCTCGATTTCCGACGTGACGGATTCCACCACTGGAATCAGTTTGGCGTTCGGATTGGCGGCGGGCGGCGCGGTGTAGAGGCCGTCGATGTCGGACAGCAGAATCAGAAGATCGGCGCTGGTCATGGTCGCGACGCGCGCGGCCAGCCGATCGTTGTCGCCGTAGCGGATTTCGTTGGTGGCGACCGTGTCGTTCTCGTTGATGATCGGCACCGCGCGCCAGTCGAGGAGCTTGGCAATGGTCGAGCGCGCATTGAGGTAGCGGCGTCGCTCCTCGGTATCCTGCAAGGTCACCAGAATCTGCCCGGAGCCAATGCCGTGCGCGCCCAGCACTTCCGACCAGATGCGCGCCAGCGCGATCTGTCCGACGGCGGCCGCGGCCTGGCTTTCCTCAAGCTTCAGCGGACCGCGCGGCAGCTTCAATCGGGCGCGGCCGAGTGCGATCGAGCCGGACGAGACCACCAGCACATCGCGCCCTTCGCCGTGAAGTTTCGCAAGGTCACCCGCAAGCGCCGTAAGCCACGCCGCGCGCACCTCGCCCGCTGCGGAATCGATCAACAGCGACGAGCCGACCTTGACGACGATGCGTCGGAATTTTTTCAGCGCGGGGCGGGCCATGGGAGATGCGGATTTGGGAATCGTGATTTTTCGAAAGAGCTTCGAGCAAAGGTGTTACAGCGAGACTAGCGCGGCGAATTTGAAGTTCCTATCAGTATCGCGACAAGTTCGAGATAGGAACTTCAAATTCAAAAGCCGCACTAGAAATCGATAGTCAACTGGAGCTCCTTTGATTCCGAAGTTGGCATCAGAGGTCGCTGCGATAGGTTGCGAACTTCGGAATCGGAGCTCCAGGTACAGGCGACGTTGCTATCCAGGCTGCGGCGCCCACGGTTCGGCCTTCGCGGGATCGGCCTGTGCGGCGCCCTTGGCCTTGCCGGAAACCGGAGCTTCCCCGATCAGGTCCGCCAACGCCCGCAACGCATCCGTGACGCCTTCGCCGGTCGCGCCGGAAATCAGAAGCGGCGTCTTCTTGGCGGCGCGTTTCAGCCGATCTTTCTGCTTCTTCAATTCGTCCGGGTCGACAGCGTCGATCTTGTTCAAGGCGACGATCTCGGTCTTCTCCGCGAGCTGGCCCTCGTAGGCTTCGAGCTCCGCGCGAACCGTCTTGTAGGCCTTGCCTGCGTGCTCGCTCGTGGCATCGACGAGATGCAACAGCACGCGGCAACGCTCGACGTGGCCTAAGAAGCGGTCGCCGAGGCCGGCGCCCTCATGGGCGCCCTCGATCAGTCCGGGAATGTCGGCAAGCACAAATTCGCGCCCGTCCGCGTTCACGACGCCGAGCTGCGGATGCAAGGTCGTAAAGGGATAGTCGGCGATTTTCGGCTTGGCCGCGCTGACCTTGGAAAGAAAAGTCGACTTGCCGGCATTGGGCAGGCCGACGAGGCCGGCGTCTGCGATCAGCTTCAAGCGCAACCAGATCCAGCGCTCTTCGCCGACATCGCCGGGATTGGCGTTGCGCGGCGCGCGGTTGGTCGAGGACTTGAAATGCGCATTGCCGAAGCCGCCATTGCCGCCTTCGGCAAGCACGAAGCGTTCGCCGAGCGTGGTGAAATCGTGGATCAGCGTCGTCCTGTCTTCGTCGAAGATCTGCGTGCCGACCGGCACCTTGAGCACGATCGACTTGCCGTTGGCGCCATGGCGGTCCTTGCCCATGCCATTGGTGCCCTTCTGGGCCTTGAAGTGCTGCTGATAGCGATAATCGATCAGCGTATTCAGCCCGTCCACGACTTCGATGATGACGTCGCCGCCACGGCCGCCATTGCCGCCGGACGGGCCACCGAACTCGACATACTTCTCGCGGCGGAAAGCCACGCAGCCGTTTCCACCGTCGCCGGAGCGGATATAGACCTTGGCTTCGTCGAGGAATTTCATGGGCTACACGTAGGGCAGGGGCCGCGTTGCGGCAACCACAAAGCTTGGTAAATTTGGCCCGAAATTGCGTATCGCAGTTATGCGGGCCGCTTCCGAAGCAGAAATTTCTGCATCCCTTCGAGCACCAAGTCGCGCCGCTGGTTAAAGACGGTGCTCTCCAGCGTGACCACGCCGGTGGTCCGGCCGGGCGTGAGGTCCCTCACTTCGAGTGCCGGGTAGATGGTGTCGCCGGCGTAGACGGGTTTCAGGAACCGGCTCGACTGCTCGAGGAAGCCGACCAGCGACTCCTCGACCATGAACGGGAACATCCCCGCGCCCGGCGCGGTATGGATCAGGGTTTGAAAGCCATGGGCGAGCAGATTCGGCATGCCGCGGGCGCGACAATATTCGACATCATAATGCACGGGATGGGTGTCGCCGCTCGCGGTCTGGAAGGCCGCAAAGATCGCTTCCGTCATGGTGCGGCTCGGAATGACGAAGCGCTCGCCAAGCGAAAAGTCCTCAAACCAGCGCTGCTGCTGCACCATGCGGTGTTCGGCGGGATCGAAATCGGTCATACCTGAAATTCCTGATTGGCTGACGTCGGCTGATGACGAAGCCTATAATGCTACGCTAGCGGAGTGGATTTGACATTCGCTTCACGCCTAGCCGCAAGTTCTCAAAGCCAATGTCAAATCCAAAACTCCACTAGAATCGAATATTTGCTAGTGGTCCCGTGATTCTAACATCCGCAAGAGTTGCTGCTGAGAAGGGATGCGAATGTTGGAATCAGACCACTAGCGGCCCCAAATGAGCTTACTCGCCAAAATCTCCACGACGCTCGATGATCGCTCCGCGCGACTTGCCGGTATCGCGCTGATGCTGGCCGGCGTCTGCATGTTCTCGTTCGGCGACACGCTCGGCAAGTACATCGTCGCGACCTATTCGGTCGGGCAATTGATGTTTTTTCGCGCCTGCGCGGCATTGGCGCTGCTGGCGCCGTCGATGTGGCGGCAGCGCCGTGAATTCCTGCGGGTCGAGCGGCCGTGGCTGCAGCTTCTGCGGTTGATATTCTCGACCTTCGAGATCGCCGCGTTCTTTCTTGCGACCGTCTATATGCCGCTCGCCGATGTCGTCACCTATTATCTGGCGACGCCGATTTTCGTCACTGCGCTGTCGGCGATCTTTCTACGCGAGCAAGTCGGCTGGCGGCGCTGGAGCGCGATCCTGGTCGGGTTTGCAGGCGTACTGGTCGCGCTGCGGCCCTCGGCGCAATCGGTCAGTTGGCCCGCGATGATCGCGCTCGCCGGCAGTCTTTCTTTCTCCTGCTCGCTCCTGACGACGCGGCTGTTGCGCGCGACGCCCGATATCGTGCTGGCTTCGGCGCAGTTTGTCAGCGGCCTGCTATTTGGCCTTTTGATCGCGCCGATCGGCTGGGTCACGCCGACATGGAGCAGTCTCGGTCTTTTCTTTGCCGCCGGCGCAATCTCGGTATGCGCACTATTGTGCGTCAACCGTTCGCTCAAACTTGCGCCGGCGAGTCTCGTCGTGCCCTATCAATATACGATGATCCTGTGGGCGGTGATGTTCGGCTACATCGTGTTCGGCGACGTGCCGTCGCTGCCAATGGCGCTTGGCGCGGTCATCATCATCGGCGCGGGGCTTTACATTTTCCTGCGCGAGCGGGAGCTCGGACGGAGCGAATCCGTCGTCAATCCGCCCGCGTAGGCTTTTTATTTTGACGCGTTTTCTTCACGCGAACCGGTACCACCCCCCGGATCAAGTCCGAGGGCATGCTTCGCTTGAAAACGCTATGCTCGTCTTGTCGAATTGCCCCAGTTCTTCAGCGACGCCCAGACGCCGCGCGTCAGGCGAAAGCAATCGACCGGGGTCGACGAGCCCAGCGATTCGAAGCGATGCAGCTCGACGCCGCACCACTGGAAGCCGCATTTTTCGAGCACATTGCGTGAGGCGGGGTTCGCCACGCGTGCGCCGGCGCGCATGTGGGGCGCGTCGAATTCCTCGAAGGTGAAATCGATCACGGCGCGCGCGGCTTCGGTCGCCAAACCCTGGCGCCAATAGTCGACGCCGAGCCAATAGCCGAGCTCAGGAGATTCCTGGTCGCGCCAATCGACGCCGACCATGCCGATCGGCGCAAAATCCTTTTCGATCAGGAAAACCGTCTCACGGCTGCCCGGGATGCTGCGGACGAATTCGACCGCGTCGCCTTGCGAATAGGGATGCGGCAGGCGGCGGGAGTTCTCCGCAATGCGGCGATCGCCGGCGAGACGCGCAATTGCATTGACATCCGCGAGCGTCGGCTTTCGCAGCGCGAGCCGTTCGGTTTCGAGGATGCAACGTCCTGCCTCGCGCAAGGTTCGGGGCGGGATATCTCGCAGCATGACTTAAGGCTCCTTGAGTTGTAACTCTTGGATCGTCGCGGTCTTCCGATGTTCGGAAAGCGCGCAAGAAGAAGGGGAGGCCGGTTTCCCGCCTCCCCTTGGAGCCTCTAGTCGCTCCGCCGGTTCAACAGGACCCGGCGGAATCTAAAAATGTTCCACCGTCTATTCGGCCGCCTCGGTCATCGGAATTACCGACACGAAGGTGCGGCCATTGGCTTTCGCACGAAACTCGACACGGCCCTCTACCTTGGCAAAGAGAGTATGGTCCGTGCCCATGCCGACATTAAGGCCGGGATGCCAGGTGGTGCCGCGCTGACGCGCAATGATGTTGCCGGGAATCACATGTTCGCCGCCATAGGCCTTGATACCAAGGCGCTTGCCCGCTGAATCGCGGCCGTTACGTGATGAACCGCCTGCTTTTTTGTGAGCCATGGCTCGTCTCCAATTCCTATCTGATCTTTAGATCAAATCCTTGACGAAATCATATCAATTCATGTCACGCTGATCTGAAGCGTGTCACTTCTTGTCGCTCTTCTTCGCCGCGGCCTTCTTGGCCGGCGCCTTCTTCGCCGCAGTCTTGGCGGGCGCTTTTGCCGCAGCCTTCCTGGCGGCCGGCTTCTTTGCAGCTGCCTTTTTCGCGGGTGCCTTCGGCGCCTCGTCGGCGTCATCGGCCGGCTTGGCTGCGACCTTCTCGCGCTTCGGGCGCGGTCCGATCGAAGGCGCCTTGCCATCGGTCAGGATCTCGGTGATGCGAAGCACCGTGATCTCGTCGCGATAACCGCGCTTGCGGCGCGAATTCTTGCGGCGGCGCTTCTTGAAGGCGATGACCTTCGGTCCGCGCTTGTGGTCTAACACCTCGGCTGCAACGGAAGCGCCGGCCACGGTGGGCGTCCCGAGCACGGGAGCATCGCCACCAACCACGAGCACTTCGCCCAGCTGCACGATCGTGCCGACGTCGCCGGCGATCTTGCCTATCTCGAGCACATCATCCGGCACGACGCGGTACTGCCGCCCGCCGGTTTTGATGACTGCGAACATCGTTTTATTCCTTCGTGTTCGATCCCGGCCTCGAGCCACGCTCGGGTCGGCTTTTTCTACAGTCGTTATGGGTTCAATTTCCGCGCGATGCGGGCCAAAAAGCCGCAAAAAGCGCAAAAACAAACAGCGCGAGAAGCCTCCCGCGCCGGGTGCGGGACTTATAGCCGCTGAGCGCCCCGAGTCAAGGCAAAGGGCGCGAAAAACCGGTCATTTTGAGGGATTTGGCTCGCAGAAAGGGGCGAATGGCGCGTAGCGAATGGCGAATTGTACCCACTATTCGCCGTTCCCGCTCCATTCGCTACTCCCTATTCGCTAGTCGCCCCATCGCCTCCTTGCGAAACCAACCGGGTTCCCGGTGGTTGTCCCCCGTTTGAAGCAGAAGCGGGGGCATAATGGCTGATGATGTCCTGACGACCGGGATTGCCGGGCATGGCGCGGTCCGCCTGCCGTCGGTGGACGTCGACAGTTTCAATGTCGAACTGAAGGACGACGAGGGATTTCTCGGCGACCGCGCCAGCAAGGGGGCGTTCCGCAAGATCCTGGACGATCTGCGCAAGCCGCTGAAGAAGAATGGCGAAGACCCGCTTGGCGACAAATCCACCGCCAAAATCGCCAAGAGCGAGCTCGACAAGGTTTTGTCGAGCGACGACATCGGCGCGGCGGCGCTGGTCCATGGCGCGATCGAGGAATTCGCGCATGAACTCGCCTATGTGATCTCGCGCCTCCTGAAGCTGAAGGCCTGGACCGACACCGAACGGATCGTCATCGGCGGTGGCTTTCGCCAGAGCCGGGTCGGCGAGCTTGCGATCGCGCGCACCGACATTCTGCTGAAGGCGGAAGGCAGCAAAATCGATTTATGTCCAATCCGTTTCGATCCCGACGAGGCCGGCCTGATCGGCTGCCTGCATCTCGCGCCATCGTGGATTTTCGAAGGTTTTGACAGCATTCTTGCCGTCGACATCGGCGGCACCAACATCCGCTGCGGCCTGGTTGAAACCCGCTGGAAGAAGGCGCCAGACCTCTCGAAAGCGGCGGTGTGGCATTCCGAACTATGGCGCCATGCCGATGACGAACCGACGCGAGAGGGGGCCATCAAGCGCATGGTCAAAATGCTGAAGGGCCTGATCGAAGAGGCCGATACCGAAGGCATGAAGCTCGCGCCCTTTGTCGGTATCTCCTGTCCCGGCGTGATCAACGAGGACGGCTCCATCGCCAAGGGCGCGCAGAACCTGCCGGGCGATTGGGAGAGTAGCAAATTCAATCTGCCGGCGAGCCTGGTCGAGGCGATCCCGATGATCGGCGACCATGACACCGCGATCGTGATGCACAATGACGGTGTTGCGCAGGGCCTGTCGGAAGTTCCGTTCATGCAGGATGTCGAGCGCTGGGGCGTTTTGACCATCGGCACGGGCCTGGGCAATGCCCGCTTTACCAATCGCCGCAAGGAGAAGGACGACGGCGACGGCAAGAAAGAGAAGAAAAAAGACTAAAATCTCTCGAGAGGCTCCCAGCGCGCGCGGTAACCTTGAGCGGTTAGGTTAAAAATGACTTCGCGTTGCCGCGTTCGCTGGGATCGATACGGTCGATCGCGTCGCTCAGGCTGGCCAGCGGAAGCCGCACTTCCAGGCCGCAATTTCAATGAAGCGACACGGGACCGCCGGTTTTTTCCGCGTCTGGCGGTCCCACCCCCTTAGCAAAAGCGTTTTGCGCTGATGTCGCGTGCCACCCCACGCGATGAAATTTCTCCCCCCGCCTTGTCTGGTCAGTCTTCCTCGCCTAGAACACGGCCCGACCTGGGGCGGTTCGCCGCCCTGATTTGCGCCTTGGAGAGGTGGCAGAGTGGTTGAATGCACCGCACTCGAAATGCGGCATAGGTGCAAGCCTATCGGGGGTTCGAATCCCTCCCTCTCCGCCACGCTTCGCCCCTGATGAGCTTCGCAAGACAGGTCCTTCGCGTGATTACGTCTCGAATGCACTGTCGCGATAGCGGGATTGGCCGACGTCTGGCTCGCGCGCCGATGCTTGAGAGGCACGTCAGCAGCCTTCAAGCGCGAAGCCTCGCCCCTGAGGCCGCGGCAAGAGTCGAAGCGATCGCTTTGTTTCAAATATAGGCGCCCTTCCCGCGCCACCTGGATGGCAGCGGCGATCGCAGTCGAAGGCAACAGTGCTCGACGCCACGACCACTCACGAGTCTTTGTCCGACTGAGGCAGAGTTCATTACCAGTGCAAACACTTTGATCGCGTCTTGATTCCCCCTTCCGACTGACGAGAGGCTATTTGAAACAATCGTGAACCTGCGCCGCGATCCGATGTAGCAACAAGGCAAAGCGAGGCGAGAGTGACAGCACGAAAACATGTTGCATTCGGACGCGAACCGAGATTGTCTGGACCGGACGAGGGTTTTGCAACTACAGAGCGAATGTTTGAAATTTTATTTGTTTCGGATCTCGCTGATCGTTGCCTGCGGCCCGGCGGTCTGCTTTGGGACGGCGAGCTTGGCGTTCGCCGAGCGCGACGTCAGGGCCGCTGTCGAGCAATCGGCGCGCAGTCTGAACCTGCAGACGGAAATGCCGGGCGAGGTCGCTGAGACGTCCTCGGGCTGGTTCAACCTGCAACTATCGCCGGATTTAGTTCGCGTGGTGCTGTGGGGCGCCGTTGTGCTCGGCGTGTTGGTCGTGGTGTGGTCGTTGCAGGACAGCCTGCCTGTTTGGAGCCGGTCGCGCAAAATCGCGGCGCGCAACGAGCTTGAGCCTTCCGTCCCTTCCGGCCGATTGGAGGACGCGCAGGTCGAAGCCGACGACCTCGCCCGCGAAGGCCATTACGGCGAAGCGATGCACGTTCTTTTATTCAAGAGCCTGAACGAGATCCGCCGCCAGCTTGGCGTCAGCTTTGCGGTTTCACTGACCAGCCGGGAAATCTTGCGGCGGATTCAGCTCTCCGACATCGGACGCAATGCACTTGCCGCGATCATCGTTTCGGTTGAACGGACCTATTTCGGCGGCCGGCCAGCCAGTCAGGCCGACTATTCTGACTGCAGAAGCAACTTCGACGTCCTCAAGCATTCCCTGGCGGTGCTTGGCGCACGATGAGCGAGCCATCTCCCTTTCAATCCCGGGTCCTGGTCGCGCTCGTGGCGGTCCTGGTCGTTCTGTTCGCGGCGTCCATGCTGCTGTCGGCCGGCGGCGGCAAGCGCGTCACGGGCAGCCTGATTGGATCGAACACCTATTCCCGCTCGGCAGTCGGGCACCTCGGCTTCTTCGATGTGCTTCGCAAGCTCGGCTACCGCGCCGTCCGCGGCGAGCAGAACGTGCTCGCGATGCTCGGCGCCAACGGCGTTCTGGTGCTGGCGGAACCAAGCGCCGGCCTGTCCGTCGGCGACGACAGCAACCTTCTTCGCGCCGAGCGGATTTTCATTGTGCTGCCGAAATGGACCGTTCGCGCTGGCGGTGAGCGAGACGGCTGGATCGCGGAGGCACGGCTGGCGTCTGCAGTCGTGCCGGAGGCCGTGCTGTTCGCCGCCGTCGGCTCGGGCACTGTCGTCCGCGTGGCGGAGCCGTCCGCCTTCGAAAAGACGCTGGCGTTGCCGGATCCGACAATCCGAGCACCGCTGCAACTCGTCAAGAACTCACGGATGAAACCGCTGATTGCCACAGCCGAAGGCATCCTGCTCGGTGAGTTCACGGAAGGCAGCCGCAGAATCTGGGTGCTGACGGATCCCGATCCGATCGAGAATCACGGTATCGGCAAGGGCGACAATATGGTCTTCGCCGACGGGCTGGTCGCCGCGATGCTTCAGGGCAAGAACGGCCAGCTCGTTTTTGACGAGACGCTGCACGGCTTTCAGCGATCATCGCGAGCCCCTGCCAAATTCCTGTTCGAGTTTCCTTACAACCTCATTGCTATCCAGATCCTTGTGTGTATCGGGCTGCTATTGATGGCCGCGATGGGCCGCTTCGGGGCGCCGGAGCAACCGGAGCGCGTATTGAGCACCGGCAAGCGGGATCTGGTCGGCAACGCGGCCTCCCTGCTCGATCACGCCGGTTATCAGGCTGACATTCTCAGGCGCTATTGCAGCATCGTGTTGCAGGATGCGGGGCGTCAATTGCGCGCGCCGCGCGAGCTGAACGAGGCTGAACTCGCAGAATGGCTCGATCGCGCGGCCGGTCGACGCGGCGTGCCGTCAGGGTGCGCCGACCTGTCGAGGCGCGTGGTAGCCATGGGGTCGAATGAGCTCGGCGCGCTGCTGGGAGAAGCCCGGTCAATTCACCGTTGGAAAAAGGACATGGTCGATGGAGTTTCGTGACGTTTCGGCGATGACCGAAGGCATCCGCGGCGAGATCCGCAAGGCGGTTGTCGGCCAGGACGATGTCATCGAGCTGATGCTGACCAGCCTTCTGTGCGGCGGGCACATCCTGCTGGAAGGCGTCCCCGGAACCGCCAAGACGCTGCTGGCGCAGTGCTTTGCCGCCAGCCTCTCGCTGCGGTTCGGCCGCGTGCAGTTCACGCCGGACATGATGCCGGGCGACCTGCTCGGAACCAACCTCTTCAACTTCCAGACCAACGGCTTCACGCTGACGCAAGGGCCGGTCTTCACCGATATCCTGCTTGCCGACGAGATCAACCGGACGCCGCCGAAGACGCAGGCCGCGTTGCTTCAGGCGATGAACGAGTACAGCGTGACGGTGGACGGGGTGACGCATCCGCTGGGTGAGGCGTTCATGGTGGTCGCGACGCAGAATCCGATCGAGCAACAAGGCACGTATCCGCTGCCGGAGGCGCAGCTCGACCGCTTTCTGTTCAAGATCAATTTGACTTATCCCAGCAAAGAGCAGGAGTGCGCGATCGTCGCGCGGCACGGTAACCGCACCGCAATGCCGCGGCTCGCGGATTTCGGTCTCGCTCCGGTCGTCTCCGCTGACCGGCTGTTCTCGGCCCGCCAACTGGTGTCGGAGATCAGGCTGGGCGACCCGCTGGTGGCCTATATCGTCGATATCGTGCGTGCCACCCGCGACCACCCTGCGATCGAGACCGGCGCCTCGACCCGTGCTGCGAACATGCTGGCTTCCGCCAGCCGCGCCTATGCGACCACGCAGGGCCGCGATTTCGTCATCCCCGATGACGTCAAGTTCCTGGCAGTGCCGCTGCTGCGGCACAGGATCGTACTGGCGCCGAACGCCGAGATCGACGGCTTGGTCAGCGATGCGGTGATCGTCGAGATACTCGAACAGACGGCCGTTCCGCGATGATCCGGCCGACCCTGCGCGCGGTTCTGCTGTTCGGCGCCACGGTGCCGCTGGCGTTGATCCTGCTCGCATGGAATGCCGAACTGTGGCCGGTTTCGTTCGATTTCGGCATCTTCGTGTTGGTGGTCGTCGCAATCGACGCACTGTTGTGCGCGCGCTTTCGTCAGCTCGAACTCGCATGGGATGTGCCGGTCCGGCTCTTCGTCGGCGATGAAGGCGCGGTGAAATTGACAGTGAGTCAGCAAGCCGGGACGCGCGCCGTGCCGTTCGAGGCCCTGGTGGAGCAGCGCGGCGACCTCGAGCCGCCTCAGCCGCAGCGCCTGGTCGGGAGTGCCAAAACGCCGGCGGTCGCCTTGCTGCCGATCGCTCCAAAGCGCCGCGGGGAAGTCTTTGTCGACGCGGTCTGGCTGCGGTGGCGTAGCCCGTTCGCGCTTGCGGAGCGCACCCAGCGCGTTGCGGTCGACAAGAAGATCAAGGTGCTGCCGGACGTCCGCGGGATCTCGTCCGCGGCCGTCCAATTCTTCAGCCGGGACGCAATCGATGGGATCAAGGTCCAGCAGCAGAAGGGGGAAGGCGCCGAGTTTGATTCTTTGCGCGAGCATTCGCGCGGTCTCGACAACCGCTTCATCGATTGGAAGCGCTCCGCCAGGCATCTGAAACTCTTGTCGAAGGAGTTCAGAACGGAGCGCAACCATCAGATCGTGCTGGCCTTCGACACCGGGCATCTGATGGCGGAGCCGATTGAAGGCGTGCCACGGCTCGACCACGCGATTCACGCCGGACTGCTGCTCGGCTGGATATCGCTGCGCAGCGGCGATTTCGTGGGGAGTTTCGGATTCGACTCGGCGGTACGGCAATTCATCCAGCCGTCGCGGGGGATGCCCTACTTCGCCAGGCTGCACAACGCTTCGAGCCAGCTCGCCTATCAGACCGAGGAGACCAATTTCACCCTTGGCCTGGCCGAGCTCAATTTCAGACTGAAGCGGCGGGCGCTGGTGGTCCTCTTCACGGAGTTCATCGATACGACGACGGCGGAGCTGTTGCTC
>NZ_DASREO010000081.1:0-6304 GCF_035652035.1 Bradyrhizobium sp. | reverse complement strand
AGGGCGGGCTCACGCTGATCAACGATACCGACCCGGCCGGCGACGTTTGCTCGAGCAAGACCGCACAGGTCGGAATGACCAGCAAGAACATCGGCGACCTCTTGAACGCCAAGAACATTCCGTGGGGCTCGTTCATGGGCGGGTTCAACCTGCAACTCCAAAACAACAACGGTACCTCGGGCTGCGGGCGCACCACGACCGGCCTCAGTGGCACAACCACCGACTACATCCCGCATCACGCCTGGTTCCAGTACTACGCGTCGACGGCCAACCTGACCCATGCCCGTCCGGCTTCGCTCAAGGAGATTGGCCATGCTGGTCCGGCCAACCACGCCTACGACCTCGAAGACTTTACGGCGGCCGTTGGCCACGGCAACTATCCGGCCGTGTCGTTCATCAAGCTGCCGGCCTACCAGGACGGTCACGGTGGTTACTCCAATCCGCTCGACGAGCAGACTGGCCTGGTCAACCTGATCAACTTCCTGCAGGAGCAGGAGGATTGGGATTCCACCGCCGTGATCATCGCCTATGATGACTCCGACGGCTGGTACGACCACGCCTTCGTCGCGCCGACCCACGGTTCGTTCTCCACGGCCACGACGTCGGTCAGGACTTCGTCGACCCCGGTTGACGTCGATCAGCTGAACGGGGCCGGCAACTGCGGCACCCCCGGTGTCACCCCGAAGCCGACCGGCGTCGCTGGTCAGCCCGTCGATGGTCGCTGCGGTCCCGGCACCCGCCAGCCGTTCCTGGTGATCTCGCCCTACGCCAAGAAGAACTATGTCAGCCACGTGTTGACCACGCAGGCCTCGATCCCGCAGTTCATCGAGGACAACTGGCTGAACGGCGAGCGCATCGGCCAGGGCTCGTTCGATGCCACCACCGGCTCGATCAACGACATGTTCGATTTCAAGCAGAAGAACTCGGAGAAGTTGATCCTCGATCCGACGGAAGGCACCGTCGACAGCCGGTCCAAGATCAAGAACTGAGCCAGGTTCTTACGATCTAACCGCAACCATGCGGACGGCGCCAGCCTTTTTGGCCGGCGCCGTCCTGTGTTCCGGCCGCTGGAGTTGTTTGGCGCTTTCGAGTTGAATGTTCGTTGACATGGTGGCTGGTAGCCAACGCTACACAACCGCGTCACCGACGCTTCCTATCCCTCTTCCCCGCACGGCTCAAAATCGTTTTGAGAGGCAAAGGGAAAAGATGAAAAATCTGAAACTGAAATCAACTCTGCTGTCGTCGGTTGCGCTGATCGCTGTCGCCACCTTCACGTCGAACGTTTCGGTTGCGGGCAACCTGGAAAGCCAGCTCGCTCCGGTTCTCAACCTGGTGGACGATGTCATCGCCAACGCGAAAAATCCGGCGACCAATCCGAACGCGCTGCCGACCATGACCCCGATCAAGCACCTGGTCGTCGTCTTCAACGAGAACCGCTCGTTCGACCATTACTTCGGCACCTATCCGAATGCGCTCAATCCGGAAGGCGAGCCGGTTTTCGAGCCCGCCAGGAACACGTCGCGCGACATCAACAATCTGCTGACGAGCCCGGCTTTGCTCGACAATAATCCGAACCTCAATCCGGCCAACGGTGCTGGCGCCGCCAACCCGTTCCGTCTCGATCGCACGCAGGCCAATACGGCTGACCAGAACCACGCCTATACGGCTGAGCAGAAGGCTTTTGACGGCGGCAAGCTCGATCTTTTCCCGCTCAACACCGGCGCTGCCACCAAGGGCGGCTCAGGCTCGTTCGGTACCACGGGCCAGGTGATGGGCTTCTTCGACGGCAACACCGTCACGGCGCTGTGGAACTACGCACAGAATTTCGCGATGAGCGACAATTCGTGGAGCGACACGTTCGGTCCGTCGACCCCCGGCGCGCTCGAAATGTTCTCGGGGCAAACCAATGGCGCGACATTCCCGGTTCTCTCGCCGACGCTTTTGCCGCCGGGTACGCCCAATACGATTGCGGCGATCGGCCCACTGCTGGCGGCGGCCGGCGCCGCCGTTCCTGACGGGCAGGGCGGTCTGACGCTGATTGCCGATATCGACCCCGCTCTCGATCAGTGCTCGAGCACGTTGATCGCGACGCAGATGACGAGCAAAAACATCGGCGATCTCCTGAACGCCGGCAATATTCCATGGGGATCGTTCGTCGGCGGCTTCAACCTGCAAACCATCAACGACAATGGCAGCTCCGGTTGCAAGCGCAGCAGCATTTCCTCCGTCACCGGTGGCACGCACGGCGACTACATTCCTCACCACATCTGGTTCCAGTACTTCGCCTCGACGGCCAATCAAACTCACGCCCGTCCGACGTCGACCAAGTCGATCGGCTTCACCAATGTGCCGGGCACCAAGAAGGTCGACCCAGCCAACCACGCCTATGACCTCGACGACTTCTTCACGGCGGTCGGCGCCGGCAACTATCCGGCCGTCTCCTTTATCAAGATGCAATCGTTCCAGGACGATCACCCCGGCAACTCCAACCCGCTCGATGCGCAGACAGGCTTGGTCAATCTGATCAACTTCCTGCAACAACAGCCGGACTGGGACTCCACCGCCGTGATCCTGGCCTACGACGACTCCGACGGCTGGTACGACCATGCCTTCATCGCGCCGACGACGCAGGGTTCGTTCTCGGTCGACGACGCCTTGAACGGCGCCGGGAACTGCGGCACCCCGGGGGTCACCCCCGAGCCGAACGGCCTGTTGGGCAAGCCGGTTGCCGGACGTTGCGGTCCGGGCATGCGTCAGCCGTTCATGGTGATCTCGCCCTATGCCAGGAAGAATTACGTCAGCCACGTCTTCATTACGCAGGCTTCGATCCCGCAGTTCATCGAGGACAACTGGCTGAATGGCGAACGTCTCGGCGGTGGCTCGTTCGACGCCACGACCGGTTCGATCATGGACATGTTTGACTTCAAGCAGTCTCCCACCCGGAAGCTGATCCTCGACCCGACCTTCGGCACCGTGGACAGCAAGACCAAGTGAGCAAGAATAGATGATACATCGCACAATCGTGTGGTCCCTCGGTGCCGGCCTTCTGGCCGGCGCCGTCTTCGCCGCCGAGCCGCAAACGCAGGGCGGCGAAAATCCAAATCCTGTTCATCTGATCCGCCGCAAGGTCGAACCACTGTCGGCGATGGCGAGGCTGGGTAAGGACATATTCTTCGACACGAGCCTGTCGTCGTCCGGCAAATTGGCGTGCGCTTCGTGTCACAGCCCGGATCACGCCTATGGCCCGCCGACCGACGCGCCCGTCATGCTCGGTGGCCCCGACCTGACGCTGCAAGGCATGCGCGCGGTGCCCTCGCTGACCTATCTGGAAAGGCAACCCGATTTCAGCATCGGTCCCGAAAAGGAAGATGACAACGACCAGGTCATCGGATTTGCGCAGCAGGCCGAGGCGGGTAAGACTGCCGTTCGCGTCCGGAAGATCGCAACACAGACTGCGCAAAGCCAAAACATCGTGCCGCAGGGCGGCTTGTTCTGGGACGGCCGCGCCGACACCCTTCAGATCCAGGCGAACGGCCCGATGCTCGATCCGCGCGAAATGGACGGCGGCAGCATCGAGATCATCGCCGACAAGCTGCGCAGCGCGCCCTATGCGAAGAAGTTTGCGGCCTTGTTCGGCGAGCGCATCTTCAAGGATACGAAGCTCCTGGTCGCCGAGGCGACATTCGCGGTGGGCCGCTATCAGATCGAAGAGCCGAGCTTTCATCCCTATACCAGCAAGTACGATTACTGGCTGGAAGGAAAAGCGCGGTTGAGCGAGGCCGAAATGCGCGGCCTTCGCCTGTTCAACGATCCGGAAAAGGCCAATTGCGCCGGCTGCCATACGTCGCAGCCTTCGCGCGACGGCCGTCCGCCGGCCTTTACCGATACGCAGTATGAGGCGCTGGGCGCGCCGCGCAATCTCGCACTCGTCGACACGAAGGACCCCAATTTTTTCGACCTTGGTGTGTGCGGTCCCGTTCGCAAGGACGTCGCCGATCAGAGGCAGTTCTGCGGCATGTTCAAAACGCCGACCCTGCGCAACACGGCGCTGCGCAAGGCGTTCTTCCACAACGGCGTGTTCCACACCTTGCAGGAGGTCATGGACTTCTACAATTTCCGCGACACAAATCCGGAGAAGGTCTATCCGGTTGGCGCCGACGGCAAAGTGCAGAAATACAACGACCTGCCGCCGCAATATCACGCCAATGTCGACGTCGCCGATCCGCCGTTAGATCGCCATCCCGGCGATCAGCCGGCGATGACGGCGCAGGACGAGGCCGATATCATCGCGTTCCTGCAAACCCTGAATGACGGCTACAAGCCCGAGCCGTGAGGCGAGGGGCTGCAGCTGGCGGCAGCGGACAAGGCTGTCCGTCGTCGGGCATGTTTGGCGACTAACCCGACCGCAGCGGCAAGGGCTGATCGGCCAGCATGTCCTTGACGACGAGCTCGCGCGCCTTCGCCGCATCGAGCGCGTGGCTCGCAAGCAGATCGGCGCAGTCGGCGACGATCTGGTCGGCATCCTGCATCAGCTTCAGTTCCTTGTAGCGATCGTTCTGTTTCAGTCCCATGCTTTCGCCGACGAGTTCGAGCAGGTTGACGATGCGGAACGGCCAGTCGCGCTCGTGCGCGCAAAGCTCGCGATGTTCGGAATGGTAGACGGTGACGAGCGCATCGACGCCGGCGTCGCACGCCGCCTGCAATTCATTCAGCGTCAGCTCGCGCTTGTATTCGGGCAAGACGTTGAGGTAGACGGCCTGCAATCCCAGCGCCGGCTGCTTTAGATCGACAAAGGTGACGCCGGGAATCGCGTTCAGGAGTCTGATCGCGGCCTCCATGACGCCGGAAACGCCGGGATGGCGGTGCAAGGCAACGCGCATCGGAACGCGTTCGCGCAGATGCGGCGTGAGTTGGTCGATCCGCTGCTCGAGGAAGCGTAGGAACGGCGTCATCTCGAACGGCCGCGCGCCGCGTTGGCGCTCGAGCGCGGGCAGGGTGGTTTCGGTGAACTGCACGTAGCAGCTCGGACACCAGGAAATCACTTGCCCCGATTTGGATTGCGACATCTTGTCGATGCTATTCGTCCCCATCCGCCCGGACATTTCGACATCGCCCGGCCGCATGTGCACGATACCGCAGCAATGGCTCGGCCCGCCCATCACCTGATAACCGATGCCGAGCGTATCCATGATGTCGAGCGCAAGCAGCGCGATATGCGGCGTCTTCAGCACATTGCAGCCGGTGTAGAACACAAAGTCCGGCGGCTCGGTCGTCGTGTTCACCGAGGCCGATTTCTGCCCGAGCCGCGCCAGCACCTCGTCGTTCAGCTGAATCTGCGACAGGAATGAAACTTCGCGGCCGACGTCACGGTATCTTTCGAGCGCCTTCCGGCGGCGGGCCGGCAAATCGTTTTTCGCTTTGGCCATCGAAACGCGCGCCATCGCCAGCAGGAAGCGCGGATTGACGCCTTCATCGCAGGCCCTGATGCAGTCGCCGCTGGCCGTACAGGCCTGTGCCCATCTCTGCGACGCTTCCGGGCCGTCTCCGTCGCGGAGGATATCGAGAATGCCGCTGATGACATCCTTGGGCATCGCATCGGCCAGTCCCGCCGGCTTCACGCTCGGACAGGCCTCGACGCATTTGCCGCAGCGGGTGCACGCATCGACCATCTCGTCGACGCGGGCATCGAGAGCGGCTTCAAAGGAGAGATCGGACATGTGACGTGCTCCGCTCCGAGGTGCGCCGATCGCGCCTTTTACCACCGCAAGCCCTCATTATAAAGCGGCGACGGACGTGAGGTCAGGGAACGGGAACGGAAACGGTGCCGATGGTGCGCAGGCCGATCTGGAACATGAAGGCGTGGCTGGGCACTGGCGGTGATGTCGGCGTCGCATAGGAATATGAGGCGATATAATTGGCCGCCACCACGAAACAGTCGTCCACATAGCCCAAGCCGATGACGAATTGGTTGATCTGGTTGGCGACCAGATCCCAGCGTGCGGCGCCGGTGACGGTCCAGTTGGTCGCGACCTTGACGGAGCTCGAGACCATGATGCCTTCGCGCCGCGTCAGGTAGCCGATGTCGGGCTGCGCTGCATAGTCGCCGTACAGCACGCTGACCGACCAGCGATCGAAGTTGGCAGCCGCTTCAGCCTCGAAGCGCTCGACGTTGCCGGTCGCCTGGTCGAACCGCGCCCGCGTCGCGATCGTGTAGGTGCGGTTCGGCGAGTAGCTCAGGCTCGCGACATAGTCCGACTTCGGCGTCTGCAGTCCCGAATCGACGCCCGTATTGGTCATGTCCTGC
>NZ_DASREO010000080.1:0-38698 GCF_035652035.1 Bradyrhizobium sp. | reverse complement strand
GTGAGGATAAAAAGCCAGCAGAAACGGCGTGCCGTCGACACAACGATAGGAATCGAAGGTCTGGGCCGATGCCGGCGCTGTCGAAGCAACAACTCCCGCTGCGAAAATCGCCGCCCAGCCGATCGTGGCCCTGTGCCATTTCATAGTCGCCCCCGCAGCCTCATCCCGTTGAAGGATGTTCGCCTGCAATAGCGCCGGGAACAACAGGTGTACAGGTGCGCGAAAATGCGCTTACGCCGCGGCCTCCATCTCCATTTCGGCGTCGAGATCGGCGATGACATCCTCGAACGCGGAAATCGCCTGCTGAACAGCAGCGATCTGCATCAATTCCCAGCCGCTGACCGGGCCATTGCGGTTTTGCAAGGCGACCACCAGGTCCCGCCGCTGCTCCTTGAGCTGCACGAGCGGCAAACCGTGGTCAGGCAGGTGCTTCAACATGCTTCAACCCCTCACTTGAGCGAACCCTACCCATAGCGCAACCGTTCTGCGTTTCGCTTACAAAACCCCCGCAAATTTTAACAATCGCTAATAAGTGCTGGAATACGGGCCTTTCTTCGCGCAACCGTGTTGGATTTGATCGTTTTGGCCGCATTGCCACCGGGATTTTACGGACGATAGTGTTCGGCCTCACCCGCTTTTGGAGATGCCTCATGCAAGGAAAGATCATCGTCGTGACCGGCGCCTCCGGCGCGCTCGGCAAGGTCGTGGTGACTACGGCGCTGGCCAAAGGCGCGAAGGTCGCCGGTATCGATCACGCGGCAACCACGATCAAGCCAACTACGGAACGCATCGAGTTTGGCGGCGTCGATCTGACCGATGCGACCGAAGCCAAAAAGGCGATCGACGCGGCCGCTTCGCATTTCGGAAAGCTCGACGCGCTGGTCAATATCGCCGGAGGCTTTGCGTTCGAGACGATCGCCGAGGGAGATCCGAAGACATGGCAGCGCATGTATGCGCTCAATGTCCTCACCGCGCTGAATGCGTCTCGCTCGGCGATCCCTCACCTGACCAACTCGGCAGCGGGACGGATCGTCAATGTCGGCGCGATGGGCGCATTGCAAGCCGGCGCTGGCATGGGCGCCTATGCCACGTCGAAAGCGGGTGTGCACCGCCTCACCGAGGCGCTTGCGGCGGAGTGGAAGGGCAAGATCACCGTCAACGCGGTGCTGCCCTCGACGATCGACACGGCTGCCAACCGTGCCAGCATGCCGAAGGCGGATTTTGCGAAATGGGTCAGGCCGGAAGAACTTGCCGAGGTCATCCTGTTTCTCGCAAGCGACGCTGCAAGCGCGGTGACCGGGGCGCTGCTTCCGGTCAACGGACGCGTCTAGGCGCTAATCCGGCACCAAGAGGCGCAACTTCGATTTGAAGCGGATGCTCTGCTTTCCCGCGAGCGCTATCCCGTCGCTCTCCGCTGTCTGGTCGTCATAAGTTCCGGTGAAGCCGATCGTGACCACCTTGCGCTCCCAGATCGGCCTCTCGCCAAAGCTCGGGGTATGCTCGAGATTGGTCACCTCGCCCTTCCACTTGCCGTTGGCGGCGGTGTAGGTGCCATAGGCGTAGAAAAACGAATCTCCGCCGCGCAGCGTGCCGTCGCGTACCACCATCACGCCCTGGTTGCCGCCGATTACACCGTCGAGCATTTCGACGGTGATGTGATAAAGCCCATTTCTGATCATCGTCACGCCCACAAGAAGTACATAGCTGATCTGGAGTAAAATGCGCGGGTGAGTCGCTCTTGGTCCTTCCGGAAAGCTTCACCTTGGAAACCGCGCTTTATCTGCCCGTCAAACGCTTTCTTGAAAAGCTCGGCTTTACGGTCAAGGGCGAGATCGGCGGCTGCGACCTTGTGGCGCTCTCCGGCGACGACCCCCCGATCGTGGTGATCGGCGAGCTCAAGCTCTCCTTCAACCTCGAACTGATTTTGCAGGCGGTCGACCGCGCTGCCGCCAGCGACGAAGTTTGGCTCGCCGCCAGATTTTCCGAACGCGGCAAGGGACGGGAGAGCGATGCGCGCTATCGCAATCTTTGCCGCCGCCTCGGCTTTGGCATGCTCGCGGTCACCAAGTCCGGCACGGTTGAGGTGATCGTCTCCCCGACGACGTCCCCTCGCCGCGATTTGAAGCGGCGCTCGCGGCTGATCACCGAACATCGAAAGCGTCAGGGCGACCCGGCGCTCGGTGGCAGCACGCGCGCACCGATCATGACGGCCTATCGGCAGCAGGCGCTTGCTTGCGCCTCGGCCCTATCGCACGGGCGGCGCAAGGTGCGCGAACTCAAGCCGGCGATTCCCGACGCGCCGAAAATTCTGCTGCACAACGTCTACGGCTGGTTCGACCGCGTTGAGCGAGGCGTCTATGTCCTCACGGACGCAGGCCGCGCCGCGCTCAAACGATGGCCGCAGCAACCGATCGAGCTCGCGGGCGTTGAGGTCGCGGCGCCCTGAGCCGGAGAGCGCCCGACACCCGAACATGCATAGCTGAGTTGCCACGCCAGTTTCATATTGCAATGCAACATACGCGTCCTTATGTCTGCCGCGACAATTTGAGGGGGCCGGCGATGAGCCAGGATTGGAACACCAAATATGGACCGCGGCGCGTTCGGCGAGATCCGCCGACGCTTGAGGAAGCGATATTCGCGGCGGCTGGCATCACCGAGGACCTGGGTGAGCAAGCGGAGATCGCGGCATCGCTGATGGGCATGCCGCTTGATGCCGTTACCGCCGAGGTGAAGAAGACGAGCCGCATCCAGGCACGTTCAGCAACCCGCGTGATCGCTGGCGAACAGGGCGCGCAGCGTTCAGTCGTCGTGGAACGCCGTGTGGTGCGGAAGTTCGGTAACGACAAGCGGACCGGCACGTAAGGATATCGCGGCGCGCCCTGAAACTCTCGCGCCGTTGTTCGTCAGCTATGCAATCTTCCAGCCGTAGAGCCCCAGGAAAAACTTCCAGTAAGCGCGATTGAACTGCACGACCGCGCGCAGTGCATCGAGCGGCGTGACACCTGCGGACCGCGCCGTTTCCGGTTGTGGTTGTTGTTCCAGGTCGATCGTCCCGGTGGATTCGCCGTAACGGAACGTCAGATGCGCGCCAAACTTGTTGGCGAGCGCCCGCATTGCATCGTTTTGAGCGCCGGTCGTGATCCTCAACGTGCGGTATCCCTTGGCGCGCGCTTCCTCGATGAGTTTTCGGAACAGAATGCTGCCGACACCCTGGCGGCGCAGACCAGCCTCCACGCTGAAGGCGATCTCGGGCTGCAGATCAGGAGACGTCTCCGGCGGATGCAGCTCCGCCGCACCTCGCACCACGCCGTCTTCGAGATAGGCGATGATGACAGTTCCGTCGCTGGCGCATTTCGCGGCGTAACCCTCGATGAAGCTATTGTCCATGAAGCCGTGGAAGCGGTCGTGGCGGCTTCGTTGATCGAGCCGGAGCAGATGATCCCTGAGCAGCGGCAGCTCTTCCTGCTGGCTCAGCGTCCGAACGGTGCCCTTGGCAGCCTTCGAAGCCGTGACGTCGTGGTAGCTCACTTTAATCTCCTCTTTGGTCACCCTCGAGGAGGCGTCGAATCCCTAGGCCATCTATATTGTGCATCGCAACATGAAATGCAAGACCGTCTATGCCTTGGAGAAATCGTCGTTAATTCCCTTTGATCAGAGAACCATTTGAGTCTGGGTCACGATCGCTACGAGCTTTCCATCCTCGGTCTCAACCCGGGTTTGCCAGACCTGCGTGCGCCGCCCGCGATGGATCGGCGTTGCGGTCGCGATAACCGTGGTTCCTTCCTTCGCTCCTCCGATGAAGTTCGTCTTGCTTTCAATCGTGGTCGTCCCTTTGGCGTCCTCGGGCAAATTGATCACGGTTGCCGCGGCGCCAACTGAGTCCGCCAATGCCATCGCCGCCCCGCCGTGAAGGATATGACCGAGCGTGCAGAGATCGGGACGGACCAGCATCCGGGCGACAATGCGATCCTTGTCGGCTTCGACAAAAGTGACCCCCTTCAGCTCCGCAAATGGCAGCTTCATCGACCGAATTTTTTCAAGCGGCGTCATTCATAGAGCTCCGATTTCGAAGGCTTGGCGTCAGGTTTTCAACCACCGCTCGCCTGGGCAAGCCATGTTCCATTCTACATACCGGTTTGAGAATCGCGACCGTCTCAATAGACTTCGCGCGGACACCTCAGCTGCAACGGGAAATCTCCGATGACCGAACGTCATGTCCGATCTTCGATGGCAAATGTCGGCATCCAGGCCGTACGGGGAAAGCTCTTCTTTCTGATGGTTCTTGGACCGCTCGCGCTTGCCGGTGCGGCACAAGCGACGGTGCTTTCGCGCGAGCAGGACATCACCGACTTGAAACTCGGACAGCGCGTCAGGATCGATGACGGAACGTGCCCCGCGGGCCAGATCAAGGAAGTCTCCGGCGCCAAGATGACGGAGACGGGTGTGCTTCGGGGACGAAAATGCGTCCCCCGCGGCGGTCCCAAGGTGAAATAGGCTCGCGCCGGTACCTCTCTAGGCCAATGCGCAAGCCTTGGTCGGCCACCGGGCGAGCGCGTCGGCCTTTGACCGACAATGCGCAACCAGGACAGGCATTCGTCCATATTGGCGTGGCGCGGATTCCGTCGCAACCTTTCCCGAGCTTGTGCGTTAAGGCGTCAATCTGCCGGGGAGAACGTCATGGGCGAACGCGCCATCGATGTCGGCAACCACATCAAATCGAAAGTGGACAGCGCAGGAATTTGTGGCGCCATGGCGCAGCAGCGCCGGATTGACGGCGCCGACGACAACGAATCAACGCCACAAAAATTTGTGCAGCTGGTGGGATGTCGTGATCCCAATGCCGGCAAAGTGCCGTTGAAACGTCCTCGCCCGCCATCGCCAAAATCTTGAGCCCAAACTCCTGAGCCCAAAATCCCGAACCATTGCGTCTCGCTATTGAACGAACTCGCCGCACTTCTGAACGGCGGTGTCAGCGGCTCCCCACGGCATGATCGGCACCGACGAGGTTGAATTCTTCGGCGAGCCTTCGATCAGCTTGTCAGAGTAGACCATGTAGACCAGCACGTTCCGCTTGGCATCGCAGCCGCGCACGATCTGCATTTTCTTGAAGAAGAGCGAACGGCGCTGTCTGAACATGTCGTCGCCTTGCCCCATCTTGCCCTTGAAACGGATCGGGCCGATTTGTCGGCACGCGAGTGAAATGTCCGACACTTCCTCAGCAACCCCAAGCCAGCCCTTGATGCCGCCCTTCTCGGGCACGGTGAAATGACATGCGACGCCCTCGACCTCCGGATCATCGATACCGTAGGTCGCAAGCTTGTCGTTGGGGCTGAGCAGTTTGAACACCGTGGAGCGGCGGAAAATCAGATCCGGCTCATCGGCTGCCAGCGCAGGCACCGCTGCGAACGTGAGCAGGGCCGCGAGTAACAGCCTGATTCTCCAACTCCCGTCATAAGATCGGCGTGCGGCACGTGCCATGAAGGCCTCCTCGAATCTGATTGCGGATTTTGGGGGTAAATTGCCTGCCTGATGAATCGTAGGATCAAAGGGGCCGGCAAAGCGTTGATCCGGCGTGACTTTGATTTGGAACCTCGAGAAATAAGGGCGGGCGACGGTATCGGGTGCGGATTTCCAACGACTGGCTGGCAATCGGATGTAGGGTCTGGCCTCATCGCCGGAAAGGCCTGAGTTAGCCCGCCGTTAACATTAAGTGAGGCTTTTTTGTTACGCTCAGGTTCTAAATCACAGGCTTTGTAAGCGTTGAACTGGTGATGGCGTAGCCCGTCTGCAACATTCAACCGGAAGCTGGAAAACGGAAGGCACGCGCGTGAGCGGACTTGGGGTTTGTTTTCGGGGTGGGCGGCGTTGGCCGCTTGCCATTCTTGCGACCGCAGGAACGTTCGTTCTGTCGCAGCAAACGGAAGCCGCCATCTACTATTGGCAAGACTCCGGAACTGTCGTCACCGAGCCAGCCCCGAAGGCGAAGGCGCGCCACACCAAGGCCTCTCGCCGTGGCGAAAAGAAATCCGAACTCGTCGAGAAGGACGCGAAGCCGCAGGGGCCGCTGATCATTTCGATCTCCATCGCCCAGCAAAAGCTTCGCATCTACGACGCCAGGGGTCTGTTCGCGGAGTCGCCGATTTCCACCGGCATGCCCGGCCATCCGACTCCAATGGGCGTTTTCAGCGTCATCCAGAAGCAAAAATTCCACCGCTCCAACATCTATAGCGGCGCACCGATGCCGTTCATGCAGCGGATCACCTGGTCCGGCGTTGCCATGCATGCCGGCGTACTTCCGGGACATCCCGCCTCGCACGGCTGCATCCGCATGCCGATGGCCTTTGCCGTCAAGATGTACGGCTGGACCAAAATGGGCGCGCGCGTTGTCGTCACGCCCGGCGATGTGACGCCGGCGAGCTTCTCGCATCCGCTGCTCGCAACGATAAAGGTCGTGCCGCAGCCGGTCGCGGTCGAAGAGACGAAAGCGGACGTCGCTCCGGTCAAAACTGCGGAAAAGCTAGTCCAGATCGAGGCAAGCACGGTGCCCGCACCGATCGAAACCAAAATCGAACTGCGGTCGACTGTCGGGCATGTCGGCGAAGCGAAATCCGAGGAAAGCCCCCCTTCCACGGCCACGAAAACCGCCGACGCAAGCGGCGCGCTGCCGACCTCGCTGACAACGAACGCGACGGCTGCGCGTGAGCCTGACGCCGCGATATCGCAAGCCGATCCGAACGCAACGAAGCGTGACGAAACGACTGCCTCGGATGAAAAGTCCATCAGCGAAAAATCGGACGAGGCCCAGCCGGAGAAGATTGCTGCCAAGCCAGCCGAGCCTCCCAACGATCAGGCTGCAAAGCCGGAGACCGCGCCTGCGGCGCAGGAAGCGACCAAGGCCAGCGATACTGCAACTGCAACCGCCACCTCTGCGACCGAGGCGCCGAAGAGCAACATCGCAGCCGAAGCTGCGGTCCAGAAGGATGCTGCCAAGGCGACAGCCGCAGTTCCGCCGGAAGCCGCGCCTGCAGCTCAGGCGACGCCACCCGCCGCAGCGCCCGAAACCTCGCTCAAGGCCGACCTGAAGGGTAAACCCGATCCGGGCTTCGCTTTCCAGGGCACGGGACAGATCGCGGTCTTCGTCAGCCGCAAGGATTCGAAACTGTACATCCGGCAGAATTTCGCGCCGCTGTTCCAGACACCGGTGACGATCGCCACTGATGTGAGGCCGCTCGGCACTCACATTTTCACTGCACAGGTCGACGGCAATGATCGCAACGCCCTGCACTGGTCGGTGGTCTCGCTGCCCGTGCCCGCCAAGGCCGAGCGGCGCGCTGAAGTAGAGCGCCTTGCGCGCGGTCGCAAGTTCGCCAACGCAGTCCCGATCGAGGCCAAGCCGCTGCCGATGCCCGACAGTCCGGCAGAGGCCTTGGATCGCCTCAGCTTGCCTTCCGAGGTCATGGCGAAAATCTACGAAGCCCTGTCGACGGGCGGATCGATCATCGTCTCCGATCAGGGCATCGCGGCCGGCGAAACCGGCGAAGGAACGGATTTCATCGTTTCGCTGCGCTAGAAAACCGGTTTCCAATCATCCCGGCCACGCCTAAAAGACGGCCGGCATGGACTCCTCTGCGACCTCAACGCTTCCGCGCACCCGCCTTGATGCCCTCGCGCCGCTGACCTTTCTCGGCTGGCGATGGGGATTGGCCGCCGTTGTCATCGGCCTTGCGGCGTCGTTTTTCCTCTACGGCTACGCGCTGGTCTATTGGCGCAATGCCGATATGGACTTCATGGTGATCTACAACGCGCTTGCCCTCAACGACGGCAAGCCGCAACACTTCTTCGACCACACCGGTTATCTCACCATCGTCTCGGTCAAGGTCTGGCTCGAGATGTTGCATGCACTCGGCCTGCTGAACACCTGGTCGCTCTCCAGCATGCCGCCGGCTTCCAATCCTGAAGCCTTCGATGCCGCCATGACGAGCGTCGTCCGCGCTGGCCGCCTGCTTGCCTGGCTGGCCGCAACTGGTGCGGTGCTGATCTTCGCCGGCCTGATGCGCGCGATCGTGCGCGACTGGCGACTTGCCCTGGTCGCGACGTTTGCATTCGCATTTTCCGGCGGTCTTGCCGTGCACGCGCGCATCCTGCGCACCGAGCTTTTGTCGGCGTGCCCGGTGATCTGCGCGTTGATGATCCTGATCGTGATCGGGCGGCGTGCGAGCATCGCGCGCCCGTTGTGGATGGCGCTCGCCGCCGCCCTTTGCGTGCTCGGCCTGTTAAACAAGGTGCAGGCGATCCTCCTGATCGCGGCATTACCGCTGTTGATCTTGCCGTTCGGCGACCCGGAAAGCGAGAGCGTTGCCTTTTGGCGCGAACGCCGAACCGCATTCCTGGCTGTCATTATCTCGGCGATCGCCGCCATTGCCGCGATCTGGACAGCGTGGCCGCTTGTTTCGACCGGATTCGATCGCGCGCTTTTGGATGCGGCGGGCTTTCACCCGCTCCTGCTTGGCCGCTTTGGAACCTACCAGGCGGCGCTACTGATCCTGATCGGCGCGTGCATGCTGGCCTACGCATCGATCTGGCGGATCAGCGCGGCGGAGACGCTCGCATCGATGGCCGCGGTTGCGGCCGGCGCTGCGCTGGCGTTGCTCGTGCTCAACCTCGACTACAACACCCGCAACGTGATCGCGGTGTTCAATCCCGTCGAGAAGATGCTGCAATTCGTCGATGCGACGACGGCTGCGGCCGCCAACCAGTCAAGCATGACAGATATCGTTCGGCTGCTGCTCGATGGCATCGGCTCGGTCGCGGCGCGCTACTCCTTCGTCCTTCACTCCTCGCCGCGCCCGACGGTTTTTCTGATCTGGCTGATCGTGCCGGGTATCGTCTATGCATGGACGCGCGGTGAAAGGCAGGCGGCGATCCAGGCCTTGCTGCTGCTCCTTGCGGCGGCCGGCATCGACACCCTCGGCGTGCGGCGAGGACTGAAGTCCGAATATTTCATCTTCACAGATCCCTTGATCATCCTGGCAGGCGCTGTTCTGCTCGATCGGCTGAACGATCTGCGTTTCCACAAATGGGCCTTCCTGATCGCGGCGGCTCTTTTCTTCTTGCAGATCGTGGTCAGCCAGGCTGAACCGATCAAATACGCCTTGATGCGCCGCGGACCGGAGTCCGTATGCGAGTGGAACCAGTACTACATGCCGCTGATGCCGCTACCCTGGTGCCCAGTGCGGCGACTTTGAAGTTCCTGATCCCCCGGAGAATCCCGGAGACTGCCAACGCCGATATAGCGTTACGCCGCAACTCGGTTATGATGGATGAAGGCGGGGAAGCCGTGCGGCAGGCCATCAGAAGGCTTTGCCGGGCGCGGTCAGAGCACAAGGAATACCAGGATGCGGATGGCGGCAGGATTGATCTTTGCAGGCGCGATTTCACTTTGCGCAAGTGGAGCGGCGTGGTCGCAAACCCCGCCCGCCAAGACCGATGCCAAGCCTGCTGCGGCAGCCGCTCCTGCTCCCGCCGCAGCGCCTGCCGCGGCAAAAATACCCTGCTCCAATCCTGATGCGCTCGGGATCGGCCGCGTCGTCGAGATCGACACCACCGGTGGGCCGGGTTTTGGCTTCGAGCATTTCAAGCAGCTCGACTTCCTGCGCGACAAGGAGGTCGTGCTGACCTTTGACGACGGTCCGTGGCCGGAGAACACGCCCTCCGTCCTCAAGACGCTGGCCAACGAGTGCACGACCGGCATCTTCTTCTCGATCGGCAAGCATGCAACCTATTATCCCGAAATTCTCAAACAGGTCCTGGCCGCCGGCCACACCATCGGCTCACACACCTGGTCGCATGCGACCCTCACCAACAAGAAGCTGACCGAAGACCAGCGCAAGGAAGAGATCGAGAAAGGCTTTTCAGCCGTCAAGTGGGCGCTGGGAGGCGTTTCTCCTGCACCCTTCTTCCGTTTCCCGGCGCTGCAACATCCGCCGGAGATGGTGACCTATCTCGGCACGCGGAATATCGCGATGTTCTCCTGCGATCTCGATTCCTTCGATTTCAAGGCGAAGAACCCGCAGCAGGTCATCGACGTCACGATGAAGAAGCTCGACAAGCTCGGCAAGGGCATCATCCTGATGCACGACTTCCACAAGCATACCGCCGAAGCGTTGCCGACTTTGCTGCGTAAACTGAAGGAAGGCGGCTACAAGGTGGTGCAGATGAAGGCCAAGGCACCCGTCGAAACGCTTCCGCAGTACGACGAGGAAGTGTTGAAGGACGCCAAGCTGCCGACCGTCAGTTCGCGGCCGGTATCGAGCGTGGTGCAAACGATTTCGGAATAGCGTTCGAGGATCGCAATCCCGCCGTGTCGGCGCTTCGTATCGACGGTTATGTAATCGTGTCCGCCGACGGAATGTTGGCGGATGCGAGCGGGGTCATGCCGGAGGCGCTGAAATTCGAGGGCGACAAGCGGTTCTTTACCGCCGCGCTCGATTCCGCCGACCTGATCGTTCACGGCCGTCATTCGCATGAAGGGCAGCCGAACTCGCCGCGGAGAAAGCGGGTTGCCGTGACGCGAACGATCGCCGGTGTCGCTGACGACCCATTAAATCCCAATGCCACCCTGTGGAATCCCGCAGGCGCGCCTTTCGAGGCCGCGTGCAACCATGCCGGCGTTCACGCAGGCACCGTCGCTGTCATCGGCGGCCCCAGCGTATTCGACATGTTCATGGATCGCTTTGACACGTTCTGGCTTTCGCAGGCGTCCAAGGTGCGCCTGCCCGGCGGAGAGGCTGTTTTCTCCGGGGTGCCAGGCCAGACGCCGCAGCAAATCCTGGCGCAGCACGGTCTCAAGCCCGGCAACGCACAAGTCCTCGATGAGGCCAACGGCGTCACCGTGACGCCGTGGCAACGCAAGCCTTAGACGTCAAAGGCCTTAAACGTCGTAGGCCGCCTCGCGAGCCTTGGCCGCGCGGCCTGATCCGGCGATCATGAACAAGGCACCGATGAGCGACAGATTCTTCAGCGCGTGGACGAGATTTCCTCGCGCTTCAGGCCCGGTCTGATTCCAGAAGTCGTGGAAGTAGAACGTGGCGGCTGCCACAAACAGGATCAGGATGATCGCAAAGAAACGCGCGCCAAAGTTGAGCGCGATCAACACGCCGCAGATCACCTCGATCGCGCCGGAGGCGATCGCCAGCAGCTGCGCCGTCGACATTCCCGTCAGCGTTTCGAGCTGCTGGGTATAGGGAGCCACGATCGCGGGAATGACGATCTTCTCCGTCATCTGAGCGGTTGCCGTCAGGTCCAGGAGCTTCGAAGCTCCGGAGACCACGAACAGTACGCAGAACAAAACTCGTCCAAGGTGAACTAACGCTGGCATCATCGGCCTCTCTGGGTCGGCAGGCTCAGGGATCGCGGGACACGATTATGGGCGTTCCGCGCAGGCTTTTCAAACGTCAATCCGTGCCCGGCTTGCTGCGCCAGCCGGCCTTCTCGCGACCGCTAACCGAACAGCGAAGGCTGCAGGCGGCCGGACGGTTCCTGCGCCTCGACGGCCGCGATCGCCGTCATATTGAGAATGCCACGCGCCGTCACCGACGGCGTGAGAATATGCGCCGGCCGTGACGTTCCGATGAGGATCGGACCGACCGGCAAGGCATCTGCCACCGCCTTGATCATTTGATAAGCAACGTTGGCGGTGTCGAGATTGGGCATGATCAGCACATTTGCCTCACCTTCGAGGTGCGAATGCGGCAGGACCAGCTTGCGGGCGGCTTCAGAAAGCGCAGTGTCGCCCTGCATTTCACCGTCAGCCTCGATTTCGGGATGTTTCTCGCGGAGCAGTGCCGTGGCGCGGCGCATCTTGCAGGAGGATTCCGTATCGAAGCTGCCGAAATCGGAATGCGAGACAAAGGCGATCTTGGGCTTGATGTTGAAACGCTGAACATGAACGGCCGCCAGCGCCGCCATTTCTGCGATCTCTTCCGCGCTTGGATCCGGCCGCACCTGGGTGTCGGCGATGAAATAGGATCCTTTGCGCGTGATCAGTAACGCCAGCGCTGCAAAATCGCTCACCCCCGGCCGGAAGCCGATGATTTCCCGGACATGGCGCAGATGGCTCCGATAGCCGCCTTCGACACCGCAGATCATGGCGTCGGCCTCGCCGCGGCTGACCGCGAGCGCGGCAATCACGGTGGCATTGGTGCGCACCAATGTTCGCGCGTTATCCGGCGTGACGCCATGCCGGCCGGCAATGCTGATGTAGGATTGAACATAGGAGCGGTAGCGCGGATCGTCCTCGGGATTGACGAGATCGAAATCCTTGCCGGCCTTGATCGCGAGGCCGAACCGCTTGATCCGTGCTTCGACGACCGACGGACGTCCGACGAGGATCGGTCGAGCCAGGTTTTCTTCCAGCACCACCTGCGCCGCGTGCAGAACGCGCTCGTCTTCGCCTTCCGCGTAGATGACCCGGACCGGCTGGGTCTTCGCCTTGGCGAAGATCGGCTTCATGATCAGGCCGGAGCGAAACGCGAAGCGCTCGAGGTAGGCTGCGTAGTCCTCGAATTTCTCGATCGGGCGCGTCGCGACGCCGGTCTCCATCGCGGCCTTGGCAACTGCCGGCGCGATGCGCAGGATCAGGCGCGGGTCGAACGGTCCCGGAATGAGCGAACCCGGGCCAAAGCCTTGCGCCTGCCCGCTGTCGAAGCCGGGCGCCAGCGCATCGACCGGCGGATCACGGGCGAGCTGCGCGATCGCATCGACCGCGGCCTTCTTCATTTCCTCATTGATCGCCGTCGCGCCGACATCGAGCGCGCCGCGGAAGATGAACGGGAAGCACAGAACGTTATTGACCTGGTTGGGGAAGTCCGACCGGCCGGTGCAGATCATGGCATCGGGGCGCGCTTTGCGCGCTTCGTCCGGCATGATCTCCGGATCCGGATTGGCGAGCGCCATCACCAGCGGCTTCTCGGCCATCTGCTGGACCATCTCGGGCTTCAGCACGTTGGGCGCGGAAAGTCCGAGGAAGATATCGGCGCCCGGAATGACGTCGGCCAGTACGCGCTTGTCGGTCTTCTGCGCATAGACCGACTTCCAGCGATCCATCAGCTTGGCGCGGCCTTCGTAGACGACGCCTTCGATATCGCAGACCCAGATGTTCTCGCGCCTCGCGCCCATCGACACCAGAAGATTGAGGCAGGCAAGCGCGGCGGCGCCCGCGCCCGAACAGACGATCTTGACGTCAGACAGTTTCTTGCCGTTCAGGAACAGCCCGTTGGTGATGGCCGCGCCGACGATGATGGCCGTGCCGTGCTGGTCATCGTGAAAGACCGGAATTTTCATCCGTGCCTTGAGCTGGCTCTCGATCTCGAAGCAGTCAGGGCCCTTGATGTCCTCAAGGTTGATGCCGCCGAAGGTCGGCTCCAGCGCCGCGACCGTCTCGACCACGCGCTCGATGGTGTCGGCGGCGATCTCGATGTCGAAGACGTCGATGCCGGCGAATTTCTTGAACAGCACCGCCTTGCCTTCCATGACGGGCTTGGAGGCGAGCGGTCCGATGTTGCCGAGGCCAAGGACCGCTGTGCCATTGCTGACGACCGCAACCAGGTTGGCGCGCGAAGTGAGCGAGGCGGCTTCCGCCGGGTTCTTGGCGATTTCGGTACAGGCGCACGCGACGCCCGGTGAATAGGCCAAAGCGAGGTCGCGCTGGTTGGCGAGCGGTTTGGTCGCCTGGATTTCGAGTTTGCCGGGCCGCGGTAGCCGATGGTAGGCGAGCGCTGCGGCGTGAAGGTCTTCGGAAATGGACATTCGCTTCCCCCGGGGGCCTACTGTGCCCCGAAACAAATCTCGGTGGTATCCGCCAGTGATGCGGCTAGTTTTGCGGCAGATTGAGCCGGATGTGAAGCTCGCGCAACTGTTTCGGCGTGACCTCTGAGGGGGCACCCATCATCAGATCTTCCGCCCGCTGATTCATCGGGAAGAGAACGACTTCACGCAGGTTCTCCTCACCGCACAACAGCATGACGATCCGGTCGATACCGGGCGCGATACCGCCGTGCGGAGGTGCGCCAAGCGAAAGCGCGCGAAGCATGCCGCCGAACTTCGCCTCCAGTACGTCCTCGGGGTAGCCCGCAATCGCAAAGGCCTTCTTCATCACATCCGGGCGGTGATTGCGGATCGCCCCTGACGAAAGCTCGGTGCCGTTGCAGACGATGTCGTACTGGATGGCCTTGAGGCTCAGCAATTTCTCGTGGTCGTTTGGATCGAGCTTCAGAAATTCCTCCGGCTCGATGTTCGGCATCGAGAACGGGTTGTGCGAGAAGTCGATCTTCTTCTCTTCCTCGTTCCATTCGAACATCGGGAAGTCGACAATCCAGCAGAACTTGAACTGACCCTTTTCGATCAGGTTCAATTCCTCGCCGAGCCTGGTGCGGGCCGAGCCTGCAAACTTCCAGAACTTGTCGGGATCGCCGGCAACGAAGAAAGCCGCATCGCCTTCCTTCAATCCGAGTTGCGCGCGGATCGCTTCCGTGCGTTCCGGCCCGATATTGTTGGCAAGAGGACCTGCGCCCTCGCCGCCTTCGCGCCAGAAGATGTAACCCAAGCCCGGCTGGCCCTCGCCTTGCGCCCAGGAGTTCATGCGGTCGCAAAAGGCGCGCGAGCCGCCGCCTTTCGCCGGGATCGCCCACACCTGGTTCTTCGGATCTTCCAGCATTCGCGCGAACACCTTGAAGCCGGAGCCGCGGAAATGATCCGAGACCACCTCCATCTCGATCGGGTTGCGCAAGTCGGGCTTGTCGGTGCCGTATTTGCTCACGGCCGTCGCATAGGGGATCGACGGGAATTTCTGGGTGACAGATTTGCCTTCCGCGAACTCCTCGAACACGCCGCGCATCACAGGCTCGACCGCGTTGAACACGTCGTCCTGGGTGACGAAGCTCATCTCGATATCGAGCTGATAGAATTCGCCGGGCGATCGATCGGCGCGGGCGTCTTCGTCGCGGAAACACGGCGCGATCTGGAAATAACGATCAAACCCAGCGACCATCGTGAGCTGCTTGAACTGCTGCGGCGCCTGCGGCAGGGCGTAGAACTTGCCCGGATGCAGCCGCGACGGCACCAGAAAGTCGCGCGCACCTTCCGGCGAGGACGCAGTCAGGATCGGGGTCTGAAACTCGAAGAACCCCTGCTCTTTCATCCGCTTGCGGATGGAATCGATGATCTGGCCGCGCTTGATGATGTTTTGGTGCAGCTTCTCGCGGCGAAGATCGAGGAAACGGTACTTAAGCCTGATGTCTTCAGGATATTCCTGCTCGCCGAACACCGGCATCGGCAGTTCGGCCGCCGGTCCCAGCACCTCGATTTCAGTTGCGTAGACTTCCACGAGGCCCGTCGCCAGTTCCAGATTGTCGGTGCCCTCGGGGCGCCGCCGTACCTTGCCGTCGATCCGGACCACCCACTCCGAGCGCAGCTTTTCGGCCACCTTGAAGGCCGGCGAATCCGGATCCGCGACGCATTGCGTCAGGCCGTAATGGTCGCGCAGGTCGATGAACAGGACACCGCCATGGTCACGAATGCGATGGCACCAGCCAGACAGACGAACGTTCTGGCCGATATCGCTCTCCCGGAGCGCGCCGCAGGTATGGGACCGGTAACGATGCATCGAGTTTCCATCAGTCAAATGTTGGAGAATCGGGTGGCTCAATAGCCTGCCCGAAGAGGTTGAGGGTTTACCCGAGGCCGTCCGGCGCGGCAACCGACCAAAGCCCCTCCAGAAGCCACGAAACGGCGGAAACTTCGTCCTTTCGCAACCTCTGGATTGTCTAATGTCCGCATATGCCTATCTTGATGGCATGACGGTGCATTTCCCCTTCCAAAACACCTATACGGCGCTCCCGGACGGCTTTTTCGCGCGGGTCGCGCCGACGCCGGTGGCAGCCCCCCGGCTGATCAAATTAAATCGACCGCTGGCGGTCCGACTGGGGCTCGATCCCGACCTCCTGGAGACCCCGGAGGGTGCCGAAATCCTCGCCGGCAAACGGCTGCCCGACGGAGCCGAGCCGATCGCCATGGCCTATGCCGGCCACCAGTTCGGCTATTTCGTGCCGCAGCTCGGCGATGGCCGCGCCATCCTGCTCGGCGAAGTCGTCGATATCGACGGCGTGCGGCGCGACATCCAGCTCAAGGGTTCGGGACCGACGCCATTTTCCCGCCGTGGTGACGGCCGCGCCGCGCTGGGTCCGGTGCTCCGCGAATATATCGTCAGCGAGGCGATGGCGGCACTCGGGATTCCCACGACGCGCTCGCTTGCCGCAACCATCACCGGGGAACACGTCATGCGCGAGACTGCGCTGCCGGGTGCCGTCTTGACCCGGGTGGCCGCGAGCCACATTCGCGTCGGCACGTTCCAGTATTTTGCGGCGCGTGGCGACACAGATGGCGTCAAGCGCCTCGCTGATCACGTGATCGCCCGACACTATCCTGATCTAGCGGGTGCCGAGCAGCCCTACCATGCCTTGCTCGCTGGCGTGATCGCACGACAGGCCGATCTCGTGGCACGCTGGCTTCTGGTCGGCTTCATCCACGGCGTCATGAACACCGACAACACGTCGATTTCCGGCGAGACGATCGACTATGGCCCCTGCGCTTTCATGGATCATTACGATCCGGCAGCGGTGTTTTCCTCGATCGATGAACAGGGCCGCTACGCTTACGCGAACCAGCCACGGATCGCGCTCTGGAATCTGACGCGGCTCGCCGAATGCCTGCTGCCGCTGTTTTCCGACGACAAGGACAAGGCGATCGAACAGGCGCAAGCGATACTTGCCGAGTTTCCGGGGAAGTTTACGAACGCCTATAACGCTGGCCTGCTCCGGAAGATCGGCCTGTTCACCGAGCAGGACGGCGATGATGCGCTTGTGCAAGACTTGCTCGACGCCATGGCCAAAAACCACGCCGACTTCACGCTCACTTTCCGCCGCCTCGGCGACGCCGCCGAGGATGAGACCTACGGCGACGTGCGTTCGTTGTTCGCTGAACCCGCAGCGTTCGACGAGTGGGCGGCGCGCTGGCGGCAACGCATCAGCGCCGAGCCACAAACACCTGCGATGCGCGCTGCAGTCATGCGGAGCGTCAACCCCGCTTTCATTCCCCGCAATCACCGGATCGAGGCTGTGATCGAGGCAGCCGTCAACCGCGACGACTTTGCTCCATTCGAGGAGCTGCTTACGGTTCTATCGACACCCTTCAAGGAGCAGCCGGCGTTTGCGGACTACGCCAGTCCGCCCGAGCCGCATCAGCGCGTGCTTCAGACCTTCTGTGGAACATAAATCGTTAACCCTCCGCAGAACATTGCCCGCGCCAGGCACCACGAAGCGCGCGAAATTAAGCGGCGTTCAATCGCTTCCCAGCAAACCTGCCGGTTTGTTTGGGGGGTTTTTCCGTGGACGCTTTGGTTTTCGAATTCATGGGCCTGGCGGTGGTTGGGCTTTGCGTCATTGTCCTGATGGTGCCCAGTGCCAGGCGGCCATCGGAACGGCGCGTGCGCGACCTCTGACCGGCAATCCTCCAAGAAAAATCGTGACAACGGCTTGCGCGGCGTCGGCTGCCGTTTGCGTTACACCGTGACCAAAGCGTAGAATTCGGTCTCGACTCTGCCGCAAGGCCCTTGACATGTCAGCGCTTTCGGCCGAACGCCCTTCGGGAAAGCGCCATGGACCATTTATGGATCTAATTACCACGACCGCGGAACTTTCCGCCTTTTGTGATCGCCTCGCCAAACACCGGGTCATCACCGTCGACACCGAATTCCTTCGCGAGACGACCTATTACCCGCTGCTGTGCGTGGTGCAGATGGCGAGCGCGGACGAGGCGGCGGTGATCGATGCACTCGCCGACGGAATCGACCTCAAACCTTTCTTCGAGCTGATGGCCGACGAAAAGGTGCTGAAGGTCTTCCACGCCGCCCGCCAGGATATCGAGATCGTCTGGCACCGCGCCGGCATCGTTCCGCACCCGATCTTCGACACGCAGGTCGCCGCCATGGCGCTCGGCTATGGCGACTCGATCGCCTACGACCAGCTGGTCGAACGCGTCACCGGTCATCGGCCCGACAAGACCCATCGTTTCACCGATTGGTCGCGGCGGCCGCTGACCGAAGAACAGATGCATTACGCGCTCGCCGACGTCACCCATCTGCGAGACGTGTTCGCAGCGCTCGATGCCGATCTCAAGAAGCGCGGCCGCAGCGACTGGGTGAGCGAGGAAATGGAGGTTCTGACCAGCCCCAGAACCTACGACTTTCATCCCGAGCGCGCCTGGGAGCGGCTGAAGACGCGGGTGCGCAAGCCGAAAGAATTGGCGGTGCTGATCGAGGTCGCAGCATGGCGCGAGCAGGAAGCGCAAAGCCGCGACGTACCGCGCGGCCGCATCCTGAAGGACGATGTCGTCGGCGATATCGCGACCCACGCGCCGACGAGCCTTGAAAAACTCGCCAACCTGCGTTCGCTGCCGAAGGGCTTTGATCGGTCGAAATGGGGCACGGATATTGTCGCCGCCGTACAGCGGGGCCTTGCGCGCGACCTTGCCGCGCTGCCGAAGATCGAAAGGCCGCGCGGCAATTCCAACGGCGCAGCGATTGTCGAACTGCTCAAGGTCTTGCTGCGCATGACGTCGGAACGTCACGCCGTGGCCAGCAAGGTCATTGCGACCGTCGACGATCTCGAACAGATCGCCGCCGATGACAACGCCGATGTCGGTGCGCTGCACGGCTGGCGCCGCGAACTGTTCGGCGAAGCCGCACTCGCGCTCAAGCAGGGCCGGCTCGCGCTTGCGATCGAAAAGGGGCGGGTCGTAAAGGTCGACCGCCACTGACGAACAACTCGCATTGTTGCGGCCTTTTATCGCCGTTGGGCTTGTCTGGCGATGCTTTGGCGGCCCCCGATACTTCCGCCAGCGCCACTGATAGAATATAAGTTTCCGTGCATGTTGAGCTGGCGTGCCTTCTCGATCGCGGCCGAGATCATGCCAGCGAGTTCGCCCAGGCCATTTTTAGAACTCGCCATTTTTTCGGTATTCCGGAGTGCTTGCGTTGAATATCGACGATCCCGATCATCGCGGGGACAAGTTGCTGCAACTGCTTCGCGACAATGAAATCGACCTCAATGTTGTCGAAGGATTGCGGCTCGTCGTTGCCTTCCGGAAAATCAGGGATGCCGCCGATCGACGGATGCTGATCGAACTCGCCGAGCGTCTCGCAAAATAGCCGGCCGGCGCTAAATCACCTGTCCGCGATGCCGCGCGCAAGCAGCACGCGAAAACCGTTCGGCTACCATTTCACTTCGACGCCAGCCGTACCCTGGTGAGACTGGAAGGCGGAGCGAAACTTGCCGTCATAGTTGAGGTAGAGGCGCACGGTGTTGGTGAGGCTCAGCGACAGCGCAGCGCCTGCATCCGCCCCGTACTGGCTTTCACCGATACCCTGCACCAGGATGCTTTGAGGTCCGAGGCTGACGGTGATCGCAGAGAGTTTCTGTTCGAAATTATCGACGAACTTGCCATAGGCCGACAGGTCCACGATCTTCTGATCAACGATCCAGTAGTGACCGACTTCTACGCCGAGCAGCATTCGCGACCGATCGAGCGTCGCGCCGCTCGCCGAAACCGGATTGAGGCCTCCCATCTCCTGGAAAGAGCCGGTTGAAGCGTGAACATATTCAAGCGCGGCTTTCGGCACGAGCCGGCTTTGGTCTGCGGTCCAATAGTAACTGAGCTCGGTCAGTACGCCGTCGATCTGCCCGTCATAGCCTGCGGTCGCCATCCCGAACCCGGTGTCGCGGCTTGAGTTGATCTTTCCAAAACCGTGAACGGCGGCCATCGCCCAGGTCCATGGTCCCTTGTCGATCGAGGCGTTGAAGCCAAGCTGGGTCAGATCGAGGGTCGCCGACTGAAACGCCAGCGGCACGTCGATTCCGGTTCGGCTTTGATCGATCGAAAATCCGACGTTCACGCCGGGCGCGATCCGCGCGCCGAAACCCGCAACGCCGCCTGATGTTGAACGATGATCGCCGACGAAAACACCTAGCGGACCGGTCGTGCCGGAAATCCCGTAGAGTTCGCCCCAGCTGCGAAAAGGCTGGCCCTCGAGAGACTCAGAGGCGCCCCCGCCACCCGGATTGCTGCGCGAGGCGCGGCCGAACCCCCCGCTCGCCTGATCGCCAAGTCGCTCCAGGAAATTGCTTCCGAGGTTCGCGACCGTCGCTCCGGCAGAGAGGTCGGTCATCGTCGACATCGGGACCGGGGTGGGTGACGGCGTGGGCGTTGGCGTCGGCGGCGGCGTTGGACTTTGCGCATGAGCCGCTGGCGCCAAAAGTCCGACGACAAGCGCCAGGACGAGGAAAAGCGCCCTTCCCGGCAAAAGGCAGGCACCCCGCGACGACCGCAATGACCCGCCCATTTGCGCCGTTTTCCAAAAAAAGGGCGTTCAGCCCGACAACCAATTTGCTTTCAATTGAGGGGGATTTGCCTGCAGTTCGCTAGCAGCGTCAATCGCTCCTGACCCTTATCTGAAGGCAATTGGCGTGCCTTGTTGTAGCCAAGCCACACCCGCCCGAGGCGTCCGAGACGACCCGGCGATTTTCCCCAAGCGCCCCAAACGCTTGCTAACGTGCAAATTTCGTGTTGCAATCCCTGTCACAATCGGAATTCGGCCGATCGACTGTGCTTTCGCGACTAGGACATTCAGCAGACATCCGGAAAGCCCGCTTGTGGCGCGGCACGCAAATCGCGTGGCGCGTCTTCTTTACGTCTAGACCAGGAGACAGGCGATGCAAAAAGGCACCGTCAAGTGGTTCAACCCGACGAAGGGTTATGGGTTCATCAAGCCGATGGTCGGCGATAAGGACGTGTTCGTCCATATCTCTGCCGTCGAGCGCGCTGGGCTCACCACCCTTAACGAGAATCAGGTTATCGAATACGACCTTGTCGAGAATCGCGGAAAAACTTCCGCCGAAAATCTCAAGGTCTCTTAAAGCCTCGTCACGATCCGCGTAAGCAATCCTGATGCACCCCCGGCCCTGCCGGGGGATTTTGTTATCTATTCCTTCGCCGGCCGCGGCGAGATCAAGCTGCCGGCGGCGTCCGCCTCGTCGGTCAGGCGACAGACCGCACCATCCAACCGCAGCTTTCCGCGCGCAAGAAGCCGCAGCGCATTCGGGTAGATCTGATGCTCGATCGTGAGGATCCGCTCTGACAGCGTGTCCGGCGTGTCGTCATCACGAACCTCCACCACACCCTGCATGACAATGGGGCCTGCGTCAGTCTCGGGCGTGACGAAATGAACCGTTGCTCCCGAAACCTTCACGCCGGCGCTCAAGGCCTGGCCATGAGGATCAAGTCCGGGGAAAGACGGCAACAGCGAGGGATGGATATTGAGCATTTTGCCGTACCACGCCTGCACGAACTCAGCGGTGAACAGCCGCATGAAGCCGCCGAGGCAAATCAGCTCGACCCGGTGATCCTCAAGCGCCGACTGCAACTTCTCTTCAAACGCGGCGCGATCCTTTCCGAACGATTTGCTTTCGATCGTGACGGTCGGAACGCCCTCTTTGACCGCGCGAGCAAGCCCCGCCGCGTCCGCGCGGTTTGAAATCACAACCGCAATCTCGGCCGGAAAGTCATCCGCCTTGGCCGCCTCGACAAGAGCAACCATGTTCGAGCCGCGTCCCGAAATCAGGATGGCGACGCGGGGCTTCGAAGCCCCCCGATGTGGCCCCGCCTTCACCATGAAAGATCGAGGTGGCCGTTATAGACCACGCGGTGATCGCCCTGCACCGGGACGACTTCGCCCAGCGCGGTCACGCTTTCACCGGCATCGGACAGAACGCGCGTGACGGCCTCGACCGCACCGGGCTCGACGACCGCGATCATGCCGATCCCGCAATTGAAGGTGCGCAGCAGTTCGAGTTCGGCGATGTTGCCCTGCTCCGCGAGCCATTTGAAAACCGGCAACACGGGAAGCCGGGCCAGCTCAATGCCGACGCCCAGATGCTTCGGCAGCACGCGCGGAATGTTGTCAGTGAAGCCGCCGCCGGTGATATGCGCGAGCGCCTTGACCGCGCCGGTCTCGCGGATTGCTCGCAGACAGGACCGAACATAGAGCTTGGTCGGAGCTAGTAACGCGCCGCCTAGCGTCATGACTGGCGAGAATGGCGCGGGGGCGTCAAAGCCAAGGCCGGAGGCTTCGACAATCCTGCGCACCAGCGAAAAACCGTTGGAGTGAACGCCTGACGACGCCAGCCCCAGCACAGCATCGCCTGCGGCAATGCCGGCGCGCGGCAACAGCGTGCCGCGTTCGGCCGCACCGACCGCAAAGCCGGCAAGATCGTAGTCGCCGTCCTTGTAAAGGCCCGGCATTTCGGCCGTCTCACCGCCGATGAGCGCGCAGCCGGATTCGCGGCAACCCTCCGCGATACCTGCGACGATTGCAGCCGTCGCCTCCGGATCGAGTTTGCCGCACGCGAAATAATCGAGAAAGAACAGCGGCTCCGCGCCCTGCACCACGAGATCGTTGACCGACATGGCCACGAGGTCGATGCCGATACCGCCATGCAGATTGGTGTCGATCGCGATCTTGACCTTGGTGCCGACGCCGTCGGTTGCCGCCACCAGAACCGGGTCCTTGAAGCCTGCGGCCTTGAGATCGAACAGCCCGCCAAAACCGCCGATTTCAGCTTCGGTCCCAGGGCGCGCCGTGGCGCGAACCATCGGCTTGATCAGGTCGACCAGGCGGTTGCCCGCATCGATGTCGACCCCGGAATCCGCGTAAGTGAGCCCGTTCCTGCGCTCAGCCATGACCTGTTCCAATTGATGTGCGCTGGGTTACGTCGGATTTCACCTTTGTGCAATGGTGACAAGCGCTTACTATGTAGACAACAGCCGGTCCTCCCCGCAAAAAGGGGATAACTCCGAGGAATCAAGCAGGTCACCGGGAACGACCGAGTTGAGCATTCCAAATATCATCACCTTGGGGCGCATCATTCTGGTGCCCGTGATCATCTGGGCCATCGCCTCCAACCAGATGGAGATCGCATTTGCGATCTTCGTGATCGCCGGCGTCAGTGACGCCGTCGACGGATTTCTGGCCAAGCGCTTCAACATGGCGAGCGAACTGGGCGCGCTGCTCGATCCGCTCGCGGATAAGGCGCTGCTGGTCTCGATCTACGTGGCGCTCGGCATCTGGGGGGCGGTGCCGCGCTGGATCGTGATTCTCGTCGTCTCGCGCGACTTCATGATCGTGGCGGCCGTGATCGTGTCATGGTTGTTCGACAAGCCGGTCGAGATGAAACCGCTGATGGTGTCAAAGCTCAATACCGCGGCCCAGGTGGCGCTCGCGGCATTGATCCTGGCCTCGCTCGCTTTCGGTTTCAGACCGATGCCGTATGATGCCGTGCTGATGGGATTGGTGACGGTGTTTACCCTGGTTTCCGTGTCCCTCTATCTCGTCGAGTGGGTACGCCATATGAGCACGATCGAGGCTCGCTAAATTCATTTAGAAATCATACGTATTTTTAGTTCGATAAGTATCGGCTCCCGTAGGAGAAGTTTGCGTGGCCGGCCGCGTTCAACCTCGACAACTGGCATTTGCGCTGCCGCACGCAGAAAGCTTTACGCGCGACGATTTTCTGGAGGGACCGGCGAATGCCGCAGGCCTCGCGCTGGTCGAACGCTGGCCGGATTGGCCCAACCGCGTGATGCTTCTGATCGGCCCTGAAGGATCCGGCAAAAGCCACCTCGCCGCGATCTGGGCCGAGCAATCCGGAGCGCGCTCGACATCGGCCCACGTGTTGACGCCTGCCGAAGTTCCGGTCGCACTGGCGACAGGCGCGCTCGTGATCGAAGATCTGAAGTCTAAGGATATCGACGAGCGCGCGCTGTTTCATTTGTTGAACCTGGCGCGTGAGGATGGTGCCTTTGTCCTGATGACGGCGCGCTCAGCACCGACGGAGGTTGAACTTCGCGATTTGCGTTCAAGGCTGCGTGCCATACCGACCGTGCAGTTGCTGCCGCCGGATGATCATCTTTTCCGCGCCCTGGTCGTCAAATTCTGCGCTGACCGCCAACTCGCGGTCGACGAGGCCGTTGTGAGTTATCTCGCCTCCCGCATCGAACGTTCCTATGCGGCCGCGCGGCGCGCGGTCGAGCTGTTGGATAGCGAGGCCCTGCGGCTCGGCAGGCCAGTCACCCGCGCGCTGGCTGCTGAACTCTTCCGCGGCAACGACTGACTTAAAGACACAGGCTGTCCCATCTTGACGGAACCCAGAACGGGAACGTCAATGTCATTGAAACGTCGCCGCGAAATCACATGGTCTTTGCCATCCTCGCGCAGCGTGAGAAGAAATGGATCGAAAACTTCATGGAATCCGCACAAGCCATTGCAATTACAGAAAAAAATGAAGGCACTGGCGGCCTGCCTGCGATCAGCACGAGCCCCGAGCGCTTCATCAACCGGGAACTGTCCTGGCTGCATTTCAATCGCCGGGTGCTGGAGGAATCGGTCAATCCGCACCATCCGGCCCTGGAGCGGGTCCGCTTCCTGTCGATTTCGGCAAATAACCTTGACGAGTTCTTCATGGTCCGCGTCGCCGGCCTCAAGGCCCAGGTGCGCGAGGGCATCACCGAACGCAGCCCCGACGGGCTGACGCCATCGGACCAGTTGACGCTGATCAACGAGACGGTCTCCCAGCTCGCGAAAGATCAACAGGCGATCTGGCGCGACCTGCACAAGATTCTCGCCGATGTCGGCATCGTGCTGGTCGAAGGCCGCGACGTTACCAAACCCGAGCGCGCCTGGATCGAGGATCACTTCCTCCACAACATCTTTCCGTTGCTGACGCCCCTCGCGATCGATCCGGCTCATCCCTTCCCGTTCATTCCGAGCCTCGGCTTCACCGTCGCGCTGCAGCTGGCGCGGACCGCCGACGGCAAGGCGATGAATGCGCTCATTCGCATGCCCGGCAAGATCGACCGCTTCATCCGCTTGCCCGCGGGCAAGGACAGCGCCGTGCGGCTGATCACCCTCGAGCAGGCGACGGGTCTCTTCATCGGCCGGCTATTTCCCGGCTACACCGTCAAGGGCCAGGGCGCGTTCCGCATCATCCGCGACTCCGAACTGGAAATCGAGGAAGAGGCCGAGGACCTCGTTCGCCTGTTCGAGACCGCGCTGAAACGGCGGCGCCGCGGGTCGGTGATCCATCTCGAGATGGAAGCCAAGATGCCGGAGGAGCTGCGCGCCTTCGTGCAACGCGCGCTTTCCGCATCCGATGACGAAGTGCTGCTGGTCGATGGCGTGCTCGCCATGAACGAGCTGTCGCAGCTGACCCGGCTCGATCGGCCCGATCTCGAATTCACGCCCTATGTGCCGCGCTATCCCGAGCGCGTACGTGACCACGGGGGCGATATTTTCGCCGCGATTCGGCAAAAGGACCTCATCGTCCACCACCCTTACGAGTCCTTCGACGTCGTCGTCCAGTTCCTGCAACAGGCCGCGCGCGATCCCGACGTCGTCGCCATCAAGCAGACGCTCTATCGCACGTCGAACAACTCGCCGATCGTGCGCGCGCTGGCGGAGGCTGCCGAAGCCGGAAAATCGGTCACGGCGCTGATCGAACTGAAAGCGCGCTTCGACGAAGAGGCCAATATCCGCTGGGCGCGCGACCTCGAGCGCGCTGGCGTGCAGGTCGTGTACGGTTTCATCGAACTGAAGACCCACGCCAAATTGTCGATGGTGGTCCGGCGCGAAGGCGGCAGTCTCACCACCTATGTTCATACCGGAACCGGTAATTATCATCCGGTGACGGCGCGCATTTACACCGACCTCTCCTACTTCACCTCCGATCCGACGATCGGCCGCGACGCGGCGCGGGTGTTCAATTACATCACCGGCTATGCCGAACCGAGCGACATCGAGAAGATGGCAGTCTCGCCGCTGACCCTGCGCAAGCGGATGATCGAGCACATTCGCGGTGAGACCAATTTTGCCAAGCACGGCAAGCCCGCAGCGATCTGGCTGAAGATGAATTCGCTGGTCGACCCGGAGATCATCGATTCGCTATACGAGGCCTCGCAGGCCGGCGTTTCGATCGAGCTCGTGGTGCGCGGGATCTGTTGCCTGCGCCCAGGCATCCCCGGTCTGTCGGAGAATATTCGCGTCAAATCGGTGATCGGACGCTTCCTCGAACACGGCCGAATCTATTGCTTCGGGATGGGCCAGGGCCTGCCGAGCGCCAAGGCGGCTGTGTATATCTCCTCTGCCGACATGATGCCGCGGAACCTCGATCGCCGCGTCGAGATCCTCTGTCCATTGCAGAATCCCACGGTGCATCAGCAGGTTCTCGAGCAGATCATGGTCGCTAACCTGAAGGATACCGAGCAAAGCTGGCAGTTATTGCCCGATGGTTCCTCAACGCGTATGAAGGCCGCGAAGGGCGAAGAGCCGTTCAATCTGCATAACTATTTCATGACCAATCCGAGTCTCTCCGGCCGTGGAAAGTCACTCAAGGAATCATCACCGCGCCGCCTCACCCGGCGCACCGAACGCCAAACAGCGTCATAAAGGGATTTCCCTGTGACGCGCGCGCGCAAGCGCGCCTCGAGCGTCGCGGTTATCGATATCGGCTCGAACTCGGTCCGTCTCGTCGTCTACGAGACGATGGCGCGCAGCCTGATCACGATCTTCAACGAGAAGGCGCTGTGCGGCCTCGGGCGTGAGGTGCAGTCCACGGGCCTGCTCGCACCCGATGCCGTCACCAAGGCCCTGACGTCGCTACGACGCTTTCGCGCGCTATGCAGGGTCATGAAGGTCGGACGCGTTTATGCGATCGCAACCGCGGCCTGCCGCGATGCCAGCAATGGTCCCGATTTCATCGCCAAGGCCGAACGCATTTGCGGGGCGAAAATCGAGATTCTCTCGGGCACGCGCGAGGCGAAGTTGTCGGCGCTCGGCGTCGTCTCAGGCGTACACCGGCCCGACGGCATCGTCGGCGATCTCGGCGGCGGTTCGCTGGAATTGATCGATGTGCGCGGCAACCGCGTCCACGGCGGGCTGACGCTTCCGCTCGGCAGTCTTGCGTTGCAGGACCTGTCGCACAAATCGCTCAAACGCGCCGAACGCATCGTCAAATCCGAACTCACCGAGGTTGAGCAGATCAAGGGCGGACGTGGCCGTACGTTTTACGCGGTGGGCGGAACCTGGCGCGCGCTCGCGCGCATCCACATCGTCCAGAGCGAGTACCCGCTCGGTGTGATGCACGGCTATGCGATCCCCGCCCAGGACGCGCTCGATTTCGCGCGGCGGCTGCGCCGTCTCGTGGCGACGAACATGCTCGCCAATATAGAGGTTGTCGCCGATGCGAGACGGCCGCTGCTCGCCTACGCCGCGCTCGTTCTCGAATACATCATTCGGGTCGCCCGGCCGAAAACCATCGTGTTCTCGACCTTCGGCGTGCGCGAGGGGCTGCTCTACGAAATGCTTCCCGAGGCCGAGCGCGCCAAAGACGGCTTTCTCTGTGCTGCCCAGAAGCTCAACGAATTGCTGTCGCGGTCGGCGCGTCACGCCGAGGAGTTGATCGAGTGGACCGATCGCTTCGTGCGGGTCGTAAAGCTGCGCGAGACGGAAGAAGATCGCCGCTTGCGGCACGCCGCCTGCCTGTTGTCGGACATTGGATGGCGCGTGCATCCCGACCACCGCGGCGAGGAAACGCTCAACCTCATCACCAACGGGAATTTCGGTTCGATCAGCCATCAAGGCCGAGCCTTTGTGGCCCTGTCGGTGTTCTACCGTTATGCGGGCTTGAGCGAGCAGAACGAGCCGCCGCTCACCATGCAAGGGATGATCCCGCCCGCGATGCTGGAGCGCGCGCGCCTCCTGGGAGCAGCCTTCCGTGTTGCCCACCTGATATCAGCCGCGCGGCCCGGCGTGCTGCCCGCCACACACTTTCGCAGCCACGCCCGCAAGCTGACGCTGGTGTTCGAGCACAAACTCGTCGACCTCGTTGCCGACCGCGTCGGCAGCCGCTTCAAGCAACTCGCACGGCTCGTCGGTCGCTCCGGAGCGATCGTCCGGCGCTGATCGCGAACGCTGGACCGCCCCCGAAAAAGCAACACCGTCCTGTGTCCCGCGAGAGCTGAACCACCAAACAGAAAGTTGCGACCAAGTCGAAGCAAGACCGCGACGGAGACCTCTTTATGCCAAATGAAATCATGCCATATGTCGGCGTCGGCGCGCTGCGTTTCGGGATGACGCCAGCGCAGGTTCATCAGATCCTGGGAGCTCCGCGATTTTCCCGACGCGACACGCATCGACTACGAGAGATGTATGGGGCCGGCGGCCCCGCTTTGACCTTCAAGGCGGCGGCAGGCAGCGAAGAACCCAAGCTCGCCGAGATCGCGTTTACCAAGGCCGCTACCGACGTCATCTACCGCGGTACGAACCTGTTTTCCGGCGAACGACCTGCCGTCGTAACCAAGCTGTACAATGACGATTCCCAACCGAAGGAGGTCTCGGGCACCCTCGTCTTCCCAAGGTTGGGAATTACTTTGACCGGCTTCCATGCCGGCCCCGAGGAAAGCATGGCCGTCACTGCGTTCGCGCCGGGAATTTGGGACACAAACCTCATAGGCGCCAAGCCGTTCAAGCTTGGCTAGCGCATCATGACGCTGGTGGCCGTCGGGACGATCCCTCGGTTTGTTCGAGGCGTTACGACTTCTTGGCTTCGGCCAGCTTGCGCCTTCGCCAGATCGAGCCGGCGACCAGCACAATGATCGCCCCGAGCACCGACGCCACATACCCGACGGCCTCGTGCGGCGACACGCCGAAAATGACGGGCATCGCGTCCAGATAGTGTGTGCTGTCAACCACGCGAAGGAGCCACGGCTGCACGGCCGGATCGCCTTCGATGACATCGCCTGCAATCCAGCCCAGCAGGAGCGCCCCCAGCCACACCAGGATCGGAAAGCGATCGAGCACAGCCATGATCAGAGCGGCGCCCGCGATGATGACGGGGATGCTGATGGCAAGGCCGAGGATGAGAAGCGAGAGCTGACCGTTGGCGGCCGCAGCCACCGCGATCACATTGTCGAGGCTCATGATGATGTCGGCGATGACGACTATGCGGATCGCATGCCAAAGCGTCGTGCCGGCTGCGATTTCATCACTCTCGTCTTCGGGCACCAGCAGCTTGGCCGCGATCACGAGCAACGCGAGACCGCCAATCAGTTTCAGATAAGGCAGCGCCATCAACGTGGCGACGACGCCCGTGAAAGCAATCAGCAGCACGACGGCAATGCCGGCGCCGATGATCATGCCCCAAAGCCGGTGCCGGCCATGCAGGCCGCGGCACGCCATGGCGATCACGAGCGCATTGTCGCCCGACAACAGGACGTTGATCCAGATGATCTTGCCGACCGCGAGCCAAAACGCCGGCGTCTGCACGTCAGTCCGCAACTGCGCGAAGAAGCCGCCGATGCCGGCGGGATCAACGAGCTGCAACAGCGCGTTCACGGCAAGCCACAAAGCTCCGGCTCAGCCGACAATCTCATTGCCGGAAAAGAACTGGGCGATCTCGATCGCAGCCGTTTCCGGCGCATCCGAACCATGCACCGAGTTCTCGCCGATCGACTTTGCATGCACTTTACGGATCGTGCCCTCGGCCGCCTTGGCCGGATCGGTTGCGCCCATGACATCGCGGTACTTGAGAACGGCGTTTTCGCCTTCGAGCACCTGCACGACCACCGGGCCCGACGTCATGAACTCGACGAGCTCGCCGAAGAACGGCCGCGCCTTGTGAACGGCATAAAAGGTCTCCGCCTGCTGACGCGTCATGTGGATGCGCTTCTGCCCGACGATGCGAAGGCCGGCTTTTTCGATCAGCGCGTTGACAGCGCCGGTCAGATTGCGAGCCGTCGCGTCCGGCTTGATGATGGAAAAGGTGCGTTCGATCGCCATGGTTAGTCCTCAGATAAAACCGCCGATGGAAGTTGCGGGCTTATATCGATGCTGCCGGTGCACGGCAAGCGACGCGATAACCGCCATGGGCTGCACGACCGCGCAAACGGCTCAGAATTACGCCGAATTCACCCAGATGAACCTTTTCTGAAACGCTTGTCCCGCCCCCGTTCAGAGGCCCAGGCCTAGGGTTTTGCCAGCCGAACGCAAAGCCGCTTCGCAAAGGCGTTCGGGACGACCTGTTTTCAACTCTGGCGCCCAAGACCTCGACCAAGACCTCAACCAAGGCGCCCAACCCAGAGGAGACGACGATGTTACGCAAACTCTCGCTCGCTTTAGTTGCCACGGTTTCGCTTGGCGCGGCCGCGCTGGCCCCTGCCCCTGCTTCGGCCTGGGGCGGATGGCATGGTGGCTGGCATGGCGGTTGGCATCACGGCTGGGGTGGCTGGGGCGGTCCGCGCTTCTTTGCCGGTGGCCCGGTCTACTACGGCGGCGGCTACTCCGACGGTTATGGCGGCTGCTATGTGCGACGTGTGGTTCCGACCCCCTTTGGACCTCGCTGGCGCCTGATCAACCGCTGCTACTAGCCCGAACGGGCTGATGCGCAGGGCCCCGACTTCCCGTAGTGGTCGGGGCCCTACGGCTATTTTAAAGCTGTCTGCTATTCACCAAAACCGCAGGGAACCCACAGCCAGAGCGGAAACAAATTGCGTTCCGCGGACTTGGTATGCCGTCACCTGATCAATGGTCGGGGTACGGAAGCAGTCATGAAGAGCCCGCAGACATACAACGACATTGAAGCGCTCGATCACAGGTCGAGTCGCGCGATCTGCGATGCCGTCGGCGAGCGTCTCCAGCAAGTTCTGCGTCCGGAAACTGGCCCGTCTTCTCATCTCCAGCATCTCGTCGACGAATTGCGCAGGCGCGATGAGGCCGATGGTCGGAAATCGCATTAGGACGACGGACGGGAAACAATAGCTGATCATCTCTTTCACGGCGGCCGTATCAACATACGGGTTGCGTTTTGCCGCGGCTGCGGTGAAAAGCCCGCATGCTTGCGATCTCAGACATTTCGGTCCGTATTGCCGGGCGGCTTCTGATCGACCACAGCTCCGTGCAAATTACCCCGGGCGCGCGCGTCGGCTTCGTTGGCCGCAACGGCGTCGGCAAGTCGACCTTGTTTCACGCCATCCGCGGAGAGTTGCCGACTGAAAGCGGCATCATCGCAATCCCTCCCCGATGGAGTATCGGAAGCCTCGCACAGGAGGCGCCGAACGGCCCCGAAAAGCTGATCGAGGTCGTTCTGAAAGCCGACCGCGAGCGCGAGACCTTGATGCGCGAGGCCGAGGTCGCCAGCGATCCCGTTCGCATCGCCGAAATCCAGACCCGGCTCGCAGATATCGAAGCCCATTCCGCGCCGGCGCGCGTGGCCGCCATTCTGAGCGGACTCGGGTTTTCGGCCGAGGATCAGATCAGGCCCTGCTCGGAATTCTCCGGGGGCTGGCGGATGCGCGTCGCGCTCGCAGCCACGCTGTTTTCCGCGCCTGACCTGTTGCTGCTCGACGAGCCCACGAACTATCTCGACCTTGAAGGTACGCTCTGGCTGGAAGATCACCTCGCCAACTATCCGCGCACAGTGATCGTCATCAGCCATGATCGCGATCTTCTGGAAACGTCGGTCGACCAGATCCTGCACCTCGATCGCGGCAAGCTCACCCTGTACAAGGGCGGCTATTCGTCGTTCGAGGAGCAGCGCGCGGCCCGCGAGCTACTGGACGCCAAGCACGCCAGGCGGCAGGCCGAGGAGCGCAAGCGGCTGCAAGCCTTCGTCGACCGCTTCAAGGCCAAGGCCTCGAAAGCACGTCAGGCGCAATCCCGCGTCAAGATGCTGGAGCGAATGAAGCCGGTGACCGCGCTCGTCACCCAGGACGTGCACGAGATCACGTTTCCACAACCTGAAAAAATGCTGTCACCGCCAATCATCGCCGTCGACGAGGTGTCGGTCGGATACGATCCGAAGCAGCCGGTGCTGAGCCGCGTGACGCTGCGCATCGACGCCGACGACCGCATCGCGCTGCTGGGAGCGAACGGCAACGGCAAGTCGACGCTGGTCAAGCTCCTCGCAGGCAGGCTGTCGCCATTTTCGGGAAAGATCACGCGCGCCGATAAACTTTCGGTCGGCTACTTTGCCCAGCATCAGGTCGATGAACTCGATGTCGACGCATCACCCTACGACCATGTCCGCCGGCTGATGCCAGACGCCGTGGAGAGCAAGATCCGCGGGCGTACCGGCGCCATCGGCTTCTCCGGCAAGGCCGGCGACACGCTGGTGAAGAATCTCTCGGGCGGCGAAAAGGCCCGGCTGCTGCTGGGGCTCGCGACATTCTCCGGCCCCAACATGATCATTCTCGACGAGCCGACCAACCACCTCGATATCGACAGCCGCGCGGCGCTGGCTGAGGCGATCAACGAGTTTCCCGGCGCCGTCATCATGGTCTCCCATGACCGGTACCTCATCGAAGCCTGCGCCGATCAGTTGTGGGTGGTCGCAGATCGGACCGTCACGGACTATGACGGCGATCTCGACGACTATCGGCGGACGGTGTTGTCGGCGCGTGGCGCAAAGGCAGCTTCGCGCGAGCGTGGGCCCGAACGGAGTGCGCGAGGCGACACCAACTCGTCCCGTCCGAAGGAAAAGCGAATCCCGGCAAAACAACGGATTGCGGTGGCCGAAGCCGAGATGACGCGCATCGGCGACATCATCGCCAAGATCGATGCCGCGCTGGCGCTGCCCGATCTTTTCACCCGTGATCCCAAGCAGGCCGCCCAGCTCGGCAAGGCCCGCGCGAGCGCCGCCGACGCACTGGCGAAAGCCGAAGAGGAATGGCTGATGGCGAGTTCGGAATTCGATGAGGCGACGCGTCGAGCCTGACGGAATCAAGCGCGATCAGGTCGGCGCCTGTGCCGGCTTTTTCTTCTTCGGCCTGGCGGCCTTCGGCTCTGCAACGACAGGTTCGGCGCCGCGCTCGACCGAGGTCAACCGTCCCGCGGTAAACGTATAGATTCCCGCACGCGCGCCTTGCGAGAACGTGACGACCGCGAGCCGCTCACCGCGCGGGCTCGCGGAGATGTTGACCGAGTTGGGCGCGCCGATACCGCGGACGACGTCACATTCGGTATGGCCAAGCGCGACCGTTCCGGTGGCCACAGGCGCGGGAGCGGCCGTGCCATCCATGGCGTTGGCATTGGTCGGAACATTTGCGGCCGCCATCCCGGGGCAAGCGCCCTCGGCACTGACGAGATCTTCGGGCCCGACCGGCTTGTCAGGTGTCAGCGGCGGAGTGTCGATCGACACGTTCTTGATCATCAGCCTGCCGCTGCGCGAGAACCATTCTGCGTCCTTCGACAACAGATCCGTAGAAAAGATATCGGAAGCCGTAGCGCCGCAACCCGCCAGCATGGGGGCGAGCAGAAGCAGCACCGGTATTGATTTCCTATGGAAATATTGGTTTCGCACGACGAGCTAAATCTCACCCCTGCCCTTAAGCGACTGTCGGAGCATCACTTTGCGGCACGACCGTGGCCTTATACAGGCTGATCGGCCAAAACCATAGATTATCATTATCGGTGGAAGAGGTTAATCGCGCCTTTGCCACCGGCCACGTTCGTCGGCCTGCCAATAGGTTACGTCGAATCCCCGCGCCTTGCAGTCGGTCCAGGATTGGCGCGCCGCAGCAAGCGCATCGGTATCCTCGCCGTTGAAGAGCAGAACGACGCGGTCGTAGGCCTCCGAGTCCGCAGGCAAGGGAGCATTGTCGACCAGGAACCTCACATTGGCCCGGTTCGGATTGCTGTCCTCGACCGCCAGAATGATCGGCTGATCCTGCGCATCGGCCACGCGCCAGCTCGCATGCGGCAAAAACGAATCCTCGCGATAGGTCCACAAATGTGCATCCAGCGCCTCAGTGCGTTCCTCCGACGTCGACTGCACGACCACTCGCCAGCCGCGCTCGAGTGATTTTTCGAGAAGCGGCGGCAGCACGTTCTCCAACGTCATGTCCTGCAGATGGTAGAATAAAACTTCCGTCATCGCCCGGCTTCGTAGTGGTCCGCCACCAATTGATCCAGCAGGCGAACGCCAAAGCCGGAGCCCCAGCTCTGGTTGATCTCGGTTTTTGGCGCTCCCATCGCCGTGCCGGCAATGTCGAGGTGGGCCCAGGGCGTGCTGTCGACGAAGCGTTGCAGGAATTGCGCGGCCGTAATCGATCCGCCGTTGCGGGTGCCGGTATTCTTCATGTCGGCAAATTGCGAATCGATCTGCTTGTCGTATTCGGGGCCAAGCGGCATGCGCCAGACGCGCTCGCCGGTCGCAAGCCCCGTCTTGATCAGACGTTCGGCCAGTTCGTCATTGTTGGAAAACAGGCCCGCATATTCGGTGCCCAGCGCAACCATGATGGCGCCGGTCAGCGTCGCAAGATCGACCATGAATTTCGGCTTGAATTTTTTGGCGACGTACCAAAGCACATCCGCCAGCACCAATCGCCCTTCGGCATCGGTGTTGATGATCTCGATGGTCTGGCCAGACATCGAGGTCACGATATCGCCGGGACGCTGGGCGTTGCCGTCGGGCATGTTTTCGACGAGGCCGATCGCGCCGACCACATTGGCTTTGGCCTTTCGCGCCGCCAAAGCCTGCATCAATCCGACAACACAGGCGGCGCCGCCCATATCGCCCTTCATGTCTTCCATGCTGCCGGCAGGCTTGATCGAGATGCCGCCGGTATCGAAGCAAACGCCCTTGCCGATGAAGGCCACGGGCTGCTCGCCGCGCTTGCCGCCATTCCAGCGCATGATCACGGTACGGCCTGGTTGCGTCGAGCCCTGGGCCACGCCGAGCAGCGCGCCCATGCCGAGTTTTTTCATCGCGGCAACATCGAACACTTCGACCGCGACACCAAGCTTGCGCAACTGACCGGCACGGCGCGCGAATTCGACCGGAAACAATACGTTCGGCGGCTCATTGACGAGGTCGCGCGCAGTGATGACGCCGTCCACAACGTGAGCGTTCGGCGCAAACGCCTTGCGAGCAGCCGAAGGGTCACCGACGGCGATGGAGACGCTCGCGCGCAACGCCGCCTCCTCGGCGTCCTTTTTCTTGGTTTTGTAGCGATCGAATTTGTAAGCCCGCAGCCGGATGCCCGAGGCGATCGCGGCGGCCCGCTCGGCGCTCATCGTTCCCTTGGGCAGTTCGGCAATGACCGTGACCGGGTCGGTTTTGGCCGTCAGCTTGCCGGCCAGCGCGCCGCCGAGCTTCAGAAAATCGTAGTCCTTCAATTCGGCGGGTTTACCCAGCCCGATCACCAGGAGCCGTTTGGACTTGAGCCCCTGTGGCGCCAGAATATCCAGGACCGCGCCGTTCTTTCCTTTGAACTGATTGGTCTCAGCTGCCCCCTCGATGAGAGCCGAGGCAGATCCAAGGGCTTTGCGGGTCGCAGGACCGAATTCGAGCCCATCATCGCAAAAGACCACGAGGACTCCGCCTAACGCGCCGGAAAACGGAACAAAGCCGACTTTGACGGCGTCGGTCATAAGCAAATCCTCCAAGATTCAGGGCTGTCGCCGGCGAATGATGCTTCGCCACGCGCGAAAGTTCTCTTCCCGGCTGCGATCAACATCCGTCAAGAGCGTGTTCTCCACACTATGACCTGCCATTTGCCGCGCTGCCAAGGCGGTGAAGCCGCTCTTTTGCCGGATTCCACTGCGGTTTTGGATCACCATTCGCCCTCCCGACCAGCGGCTGTGCACATCTACTCTGCTACCGTGGCGGCAAGGTCACTCATTGAAAATATTAACCATATCCTAACCCTGCCACGGCTCAGCCATTTTGTTGACGGATCAAAGGGATGGTAGTGAGAGAATAGTGCTAGCCTGAACTACGGCGGACCGGCCAAAGGGGATCCCATCCGGGATTGGTCGCGAACCGCTGCAAAGGCATGCCAAGGTGGGATCGTGCGATAGCGATGGGGTCGATCGACAAGTATATCTTTCGCACGACGCTGGCGTCCTTTGTGGTCGTCCTGGTCAGCCTCACCGGCGTGATCTGGATTACCCAGGCGCTGCGCGGCATCGACCTGATGACGAGTCAGGGCCAGACCATCCTGACCTTCCTCGGCATCACGAGCCTCGTCATTCCGGCACTGGTTCTGATTATCTCCCCGATCGCATTGATGATCGCGGTCTCGCACACGCTGAACAAGCTGGCGACCGATTCGGAAATCATCGTGATGAATGCGGCCGGCTTCTCCCCGATTCGGCTGTTTCGTCCGTTTCTCTTTGCAACCTTCGTGGTCGCTTTCCTGGTGGCGTTCATCGCCGCCTATCTTGCGCCCGAAGGCCTGCGGCGAATCAAGCAGTGGGACGCCGAAATCACTGCGGACGTATTGACCAACGTCTTGCAGCCGGGCCGCTTCGCCCAGCTTGACCAGAACTTGACCATCCGAATCCGCGAGCGGCAGCCGGGCGGCCTGCTCAAGGGCATCTTCATCGATGATCGCCGTGACCCGAAGGAGCGCGTCAGCATTGTCGCCGACCACGGCACCGTCGTGAAGAACGAGGGCGGCTCGTTCCTGATTCTCGAGGATGGAAATCTCGAGCGCTTTGAAGCCGGCAAGCGTGATCCGGCACTCGTGGCTTTCGGCCGGTACGGCTTCGACATGTCGAAATTCAACCAGAACCACGACGTTACGCTCGGCATTCGCGAACGGTATCTCTGGGAATTGATGACGCCCGAGGAAACCGATCCGATCTACAAGCAGCTTCCGGGACAGTTTCGCGCCGAATTGCACGACCGCTTCATGTCGCCGGTCTATCCGTTTGTATTCGCCGCCCTCACCTTTGCCTTTCTCGGCGCGCCGCGCACCACACGTCAGAGCCGCAACTTCTCGATTGGCGGCTCGATCCTTGCGGTCTTCGGATTGCGGATGGCGGGATTTGCCTGTTCGGTCATGACGGTGAAATCACCGCTAGCCGCAGGCGTCCAATATCTGATGCTCTTTGGCGCGATCGGCATCAGCCTTTGGATCATCATCGGCGGCGTCGTGATCGAACCGCCCGCGGGCCTCATCGAGGCCATCAATCGATCGAACGAGCGAATCCTGCGGCTCCTTGGACGACCGGCCACCGCATGAGCATGGTTACCAATACGCTTGGACGCTACTTCGCCGGCCGCTTCGTGGTGGCGGCGCTCGGTGTCTTTGCCGCGATCTTCCTGCTGCTGGTGCTGGTCGACTACATCGAGATGGTGCGGAAGACGTCCGGGCTAGCGGACGTTTCCGCGATCGCGGTGGCAGAAACCTCGCTGTTCCGCGTGCCGCAGCTGCTCGAAAAGATGATGCCGTTCTGCATCCTGATCGGCGCCATGACCTGCTATCTGGCGCTGTCGCGGCGGCTTGAGCTTGTGGTGGCGCGGGCGGCCGGCGTTTCGGCCTGGCAGTTCATCGCACCCGCCCTCGCCAGTGCGCTTCTCATGGGCGTCCTGGCCACGATCGCCTACAATCCGATGTCGGCCTACCTTCGCGAGCTCTCCAAGCGAATGGAAGCGCAGCTGTTTGGCAACGCGCCGGGCGGCGGCGTGCAGGATGCCGCCGGCTTCTGGATCAATCAGGTCAACAGCGACGGACAAGCCATCATCAACGCCGCCCGCAGCGAACAGCAGGGCGTGCGGCTGACCGGGCTAACCGTATTCCGATTCGACAACGACAATCAGTTCAAGGAGCGAATCGAGGCGCAGCAAGCCACCCTCGAAGAGGGGCATTGGCTGTTCAAAACCGTGCGCCGATACACGCTCGACAGCCCGCCGGTCGATCAGGACAACTTTACGCTTGCTACCACCCTCTCACCCGCCCAGGTCCGGAACAGCTTTTCCACCCCGGAAACTGTGTCCTTTTGGCAACTACCGAGTTACATCCGCTCATCCGAAAGCTCAGGCTTCGCCACGGCGGGCTACCGGCTGCAGTACCACAAGCTGATTGCACAGCCTTTTTTGCTGGCTGCGATGGTCATGCTGGCTGCCAGCGTGAGCCTGCGCTTCTTCCGGATGGGCGGCGTACAGAAGATGGTTTTGAGTGGCGTGGGCGCGGGCTTTCTGCTCTACGTTCTATCCAAAGTAACCGAAGATTTGAGCAAGGCTGAGTTGATGCATCCGATCGCTTCGGCGTGGCTGCCCGTATGTGTTGGCGGCCTCACCGGCTTTTTGGCCTTGTTGTACCAGGAGGACGGGTAGTGGCTGTGGTTGCCGCCCTCCAGACCGGATTGGCTGCGCTTTGCGGGCGCCGTGCTGTGCGGCGCGTGGGCCTGCGCATGACCGGCCTCCGCGAAACTACTCTTGTCGTCGCGGCCGGATTGCTGCTGTCGGCGGCCTTTGTGCTCGCGACCCCGTCAACGGCTTTCGCTCAGAGCTTCAACTACAATCCGAGGCCGCCCAAGCCAGTCACGGTGCGTCCGGCCAATGACGGCCAGATGCTCGTGCAGGCCGCCGAGGTCGATTACGACTACAACAACTCGCGGGTGTCGGCGGTCGGCAACGTGCAGCTGTTCTACAACGGCACCAGCGTCGAGGCGGACAAGGTCATCTACGACCAGAAGACCAAGCGGCTGCATGCGGAAGGCAACATCCGCATGACCGATGTCGACGGCAAGATC
>NZ_DASREO010000079.1:0-81048 GCF_035652035.1 Bradyrhizobium sp. | reverse complement strand
AATCCAGGGCTTTTTCGACATCCCGACCGACAACCTCTACGCCTCGCCGGTGATGGTGCGCGATATCCGCGAACGGTTCGACCTCGCCAATGTGATGGTGGTGTCGCCCGACGTCGGCGGCGTCGTGCGCGCCCGCGGGCTCGCCAAGCGCATCAACGCCCCGCTCGCCATCATAGACAAGCGCCGCGAGCGCGCCGGCGAATCCGAAGTGATGAACGTGATCGGCGATGTCGCCGGCTATACCTGCATCCTGGTCGACGACATCGTCGATTCCGGCGGCACGCTGGTGAACGCGGCCGACGCCCTGCTCGCCAACGGCGCCAAGGAAGTCTACGCCTATATCACCCACGGCGTGCTGTCGGGCGGCGCGGTGACGCGTGTCACCTCATCGCGGCTGAAGGAGCTCGTGATCACGGACTCGATCCAGCCGACCGAAGCGGTGATCAAGTCGCCCAATATCCGCACGCTGTCGATCGCCGACCTGATCGCGGAAGCGATCGGCCGCACGGCTTCGGAAGAGTCGGTGTCGAGCCTGTTCGACTGAGAGCGCTTCGGACGGGATCAGCCCGCCCGAGCTCATTGGTCCCGATTCAAATTTTATTTTGACGCGTTTTCTTCACGCGAACCGGTACCCACCCGTCTCCGCCGAGGCTTCGCCGGGCCACTGACTCACTCGGCCGCCGAAGCTAGCGAAGGCGGCTTCGCTTGAAAACGCTTTGGCCTAGTAACACCTGACGATATTGACCTGCCCCGTTCCGCCACTCGCGTTGGGAACGGTCACGGTCTCCGCGCCACAGGTGGAGACGTAGGGCCGGGCCGACGGCACGACCGCCGGCGGATAACGATGCGCCCAATCCCACGGGATATCGCTCGCATTGGAGGACCGGACCTCGCCCGGCAGCGGCGGCACGCCATCCAGCACGGCTTCGCCAGTCGGCCCGTAGAAGGGACCGTCACCCGGCCAGATGAAGGCGCCCTGCTGATTTTGGCCGCGATGATGACGGAAGTGGCCGGCCATGCGGTGAGACGCCACATGCGCCCCGCCGTGGGACCCGCCCCTCGAAGCTGCCAGCGTTTCATTGGCCGGAAGCATCAACGCAATTGCGCCGAGAGACGCAGTCAACACACCATACATTCTCGACTTCATGACACGCACCGATCTATTGGTTGGCTCCCCTTTTGCCCCCCGGCACGCTAGGCAGGCCATTCGGCGCCCGCAAACCCATAATTAATAAATAGTTAAAATGTAATCTTAATCGGGAACCTGCAGTCCCTCGACTGGTGCCGGAGTTACCCGCCCTGGTCAGCCTGTCTGCACGATCCCCGCAGCGACCTGACCGCGCAACCGCTCCAGGCTGAGCAGCGTGTTGGCGCAGGCTTCAGCGACCTCGACGCCCTTTGCAGCGAAATGCTGTCGCAGAAATTCGGCATCCGCCGTCTGCCGGAATTGCTCCGGCGTCACCACCGCCGAGAACACCGGGATCTCGGTGCGGAGCTGTACTTCCATCAACGACCTGATCACGGTCTCGGCGATGTACTCGTCGTCGATCACCAGCCCGGCCGCCACGATCGCGGTGTAGCGGCGCGTCTTGGCGAGGAGCTGAACGTGCAACGGAATCTCGAAGGCGCCCGGCACCTCGAACACGTCGATGTGGGCGCGCGCAATGTGACGCTCTTCGATCTCGGCGAGGAACGCCTCGCGGCACTCGGTCACGACGTCGCAATGCCAGGCCGACTGCACGAAGGCGACACGCTGCGGTTTTGCAAAACGCGGATGGACCGGAGCCTCGGAAGATCCGGTCTGTCCTTCGCGTTGTTCCGTTTGACTCATGACGTCCTCAATCTTCGCAGCGGGAGAAAGTATGACGGCGGGAGCGTTTGTCAGCAAGGACTCTTGACTTCCGGTCCAAATCACTGCCCGCCAATCGCCGCGCAAATGGCGGATTTTTGCTCGCGCGCCCCGCAAAAATTAACGATTTGGGCGAGCAACGAATCTGATTCCGGTTTGTTCTCCTGCAAAAGTTAACGCGCGCCTGCCGCACACGAAGAGTTGTGGACGATTTGGCCCAAGGCTGTGGATGGACTCACCACGCCGTTGCGCCGATTCCGCAAATCACATCACTTCGTCCCGGCAAGCCCTGATCCCCTCGCGAAGGATCATCGGTGAGTGCAGCTGCCGCGGCGCGACGTGAAGCGCGCAGGCCGGTGTGTTGCGTGCGTATCGCTCGTATCCGAATTTCAGCTAAAGGCAAGGTCGAGACGGCATGTCCCTCCTCGAAGGCATTATCGATTCCAGGAACAATCCTCTTGCGGTCGTCGAGGACGTTGCCGCCGATAACAACCTGTCGTTCGAGCGCTCCGGCGACGACGAAATCACCATCGTCTCCAAGGGCAACTGGACGGACTACCAGCTCTCCTTCACCTGGATGAACGAGATCGAGGCGCTGCATCTGGCCTGCGCCTTCGACATGAAGATTCCGGATCCGAAAAAAGCCGAGGTGCAACGGCTGATCGCCGCGATCAACGAGCAATTATGGGTCGGGCACTTCGATATCTGGACCCACACCGGCATGATCATGTACCGTCAGGCGCTGGTGCTGCCGGGCGGAATGGCCGCCTCCACCGCGCAATGCGAGACCATGCTGGTGAGCGCGCTGCATGCCTGCGAGCGCTATTTTCCGGCCTTCCAGTTCGTGGTCTGGGCGGGCAAGTCGGCGGGCGAAGCCATGAGCGCCGCGATGTTCGATACCGAGGGCGAGGCGTAAGGCGTCTCACAACGGCTGCAGATATACTCGATGTCGTCCCGGCGAACGCCGGGACCCATACGGCGCGGCGGCAATTGTTGCTGCGCGACGCTTGTTGCCAATATCCCCATCCATTAAGAACACTGGGCTCCTGCTTTCGCAGGGGCGACAACTCATGTTTTGGTGACAGCGTGAGCAACACGAACACCTTGAAAAACATCTCCGGCTCCATCGTCCTCGCCGGCGCGGGGAAGATGGGCGGCGCGATGCTGTCGGGCTGGCTCGCGCAAGGCATCGAGCCGAAGCGCGTCGCCGTGATCGAACCGCGGCCGTCCGAGGAAATTCGCGCGCATATCGCCAAGGGCGTCCGCCTCAACCCATCGCCGCAGGACACGGGACCCGCCGCGGCCTTTCTGGTGGCGCTGAAGCCACAGGCGTTTCGCGAGGCAGGGCCGAAGCTGAAACCCTATGTCGATGCGACGACGCTGCTGGTGTCGATCATGGCGGGCATGACGATCGCCTCGCTTCACGAAGTGCTGGGCGGCCGCATCGTGCGCGCCATGCCGAACACGCCGGCCGCGATCGGCCGCGGCATCACGGTTGCGGTCGCGGCAAAGGATGTCAGCGCCGCGCAGCGCGAGGTCGCCGACGGCCTGCTCCGCGCCACCGGTTCGGTCGAGTGGGTCACCGACGAAGGCCTGATGGATGCGGTGACCGCGGTCTCCGGCTCGGGGCCGGCCTATGTGTTCCTGCTTGCCGAGGAACTGGCGCGCGCCGGCGTCGCGGCGGGATTGCCCGAGCAGCTTGCAATCAAGCTTGCGCGCGAAACCGTCGCAGGCTCCGGCGAGCTGTTGCACCGTTCGGATCTCGAAGCCGCCACGCTGCGCCAGAACGTCACCTCGCCCGGCGGAACCACGGCCGCTGCGCTCGAAGTGCTGATGGGACAAGACGGCCTGCAATCGCTGATGACGGATGCGGTCGCCGCCGCAACGCGCCGTTCGAAGGAACTGGCGAAGTGACGCGAAAACGTCATTCCGGGATGCGCCGTCAGGCGCAGGCCCGGAATCCATGGCGCCGCTCGAATGGTTAGAGAAATGGATTCTCAGGTGCGCAATTGCGCACCATAGCTCACGCTTCGCGTGCCCCGGAATGACGGCTGACTTAAGTCCCGCCGAACTGCTTGGTAAACGCCTCGACATTGACGAGGCCACGCGCGTGGCGGCCCTCGCCGATCCGGCGCTTGTCGTCGAACGCTTCGACTTCGAACCGGATGATCCGCCGCTCGACCGCGATCACCCGCGAAATCGTCCGCACGGTCGCGCCGACCGGCGTCGCGGCGAGATGGCGGATATCGACCTCGGTGCCGACCGTGACCCAGCCGGGTTCGAGGCAGGCCTTGATCGCATCGGCGGAGGCGAGCTCCATCTCCAAAATCATCATCGGCGTCGCGTAGACCATCGGCATATCAGGCACGAAATGCCCGACCGTGCGCTCGACCGGCACGATCAGGCTTCGTTCGGCGCTCATGCCGATCTTGATGACGTCGCGTGCGTCCATGGAATTTCTCCATCGTCGTCCCGGCCAGGCGAAGCGCGAGCCCGGGACCCATAGCCACTGCTGCCGATGTTGAACTGACGTGGCGCCGCAGCTATCCGAAACCGCAGACGCCTGTGGTTATGGGTCCCCGCTTTCGCGGGGACGACACAAGAGCGGAAATTATTTCTTCGCGAAACGATCGACGAAGCTGACGCCGCCCTTCATCTTGTGAACCAGCGGCGCCTCGTTGATCTGGATGACGACAGCCTCGGCATCGACGCCGAGGTTCTTCACCAGCGCCTGCGTGATGTCGCGCATCATGCCGACCTTCTGTTCGTCGGTGCGGCCGGCGGCCATGCTGATGGTAATTTCGGGCATTTCTTTCTCCTTCTGCTTTGCACACTCTTTTTTCCGTCATGGCCGGGCATAGCCGTCTGAAGGACGGCGTCGCTTCCGCTCGCCTATGTCCCGGCCATCTACGTCTTCTGTATCAAACAAGACGTGGATGCCCGGCACAAGGCCGGGCATGACGCCCGAATGATTGGCTAGCCCCACGTCACGGCATGCCGTGCCAATATTTTGCGCACGGCGGTCACGAGATCGTTTTCATCGACCTCCGTTTGCGCCTCGGCCTGCTTCTTCAAATATTCGTCCCGGTCTTCGGTCGTGGTGAGACCGGCGCCGAGGATGAGATCCTTGACCTGAACCTTGCCCTTCGCCTTTTCGTCCGACCCCTGGATGATCACGCACGGCGCGTTGCGGCGATCGGCATATTTGAGCTGGTTGCCCATGTTCTTGGGATTGCCGAGATAGAGCTCGGCGCGGATGCCGGCATTGCGCAGTTGCGCGACCATTCTCTGATAGTCGGCGACGCGGTCGCGGTCGAACACGGTGACGACGACCGGGCCGGTTTCCGCCCGCGTGTCCAGTTTGCCGAGCATCGTCAGCGCGGCCTGCAGGCGCGACACGCCGATCGAAAATCCGGTAGCCGGGACCACCTCGCCGCGAAAGCGCGAGACGAGCCCATCATAGCGTCCGCCGCCGCCGACCGAACCGAAGCGCACGGGCCGACCCTTCTCGTCCTTGGTCTCGAGCAGCAGTTCAACCTCGTACACGGGACCGGTGTAATATTCGAGGCCGCGGACGATTGTTTGATCGATTTTTACGCGATCACTTGCGTATCCTGCGCTCTCACAGAGCTTCTTTATGTCAAGAAGCTCTCCACCACCCTCCCTAAACTTGGCATTGGTAGCCAGTTCGTCCCAATGCTTCGGCATGGTGAAAAGAATATCGCCGGATGGATTTAGGGTAGGTTCTGACGGTGCAACAAACTCCAAGAGCCGATCTGCGAAGATGGAATCGAGCCCCGCTCCCTTTGTAAAATCGCCCTTCCCCTCTTCGCCACCATCCCATCGTCCGGCGCCGAGCAGTTTCCGTACTTCGTCTGCCGGAAATTTATCGAGCTTGTCGATCGCACGCATAACGGTAAGTCGCCGCGCGGTATTATCGTCGCCACCGAGCCCGATGCTCTCCATCACCCCATCGAGCACCTTGCGGTTATTCACTTTCACCACATAGGAGCCGCGGGGAATGCCGAGCGATTCCATCGTGTCGGCGGCCATCATGCACATTTCGGCATCGGCCGCTGCGCTCGATTGCCCACCCGCTGCGGTGCCGATCGTGTCGGCATCGAACTGCATGAACTGGCGGAAGCGGCCGGGACCCGGCTTTTCGTTACGATAGACGTAACCGAAGCGATAACTGCGATAGGGCAGCACGAGGTTTTCGGTGCCGTAGCGCTCGGCGACATAGCGCGCGAGCGGCGCGGTCAAATCATAACGCAGCGAAATCCACTGCTCGTCGTCGTCCTGGAACGAGAACACGCCCTCATTCGGCCGATCCTGGTCGGGCAGGAATTTTCCCAGCGCGTCGGTGTATTCGAACGCTGGCGTCTCCACCGGCTCGAACCCGTAACGCTCATAGACGACGCGGATTTTTTCCACCATCTGCCGCGTCGCGTTGATCGCGGACGGGCCACGATCTTCCAGCCCGCGCGGCAGGCGCGCCTTCAGTTTTTGCGGCTTTTTCGGTTTGTCGGACATGCGCGCGTTGGTATCAGCGCTGGAGGTGTGCGGCAAGCGTTCCCCGGATGCTGCGCAGCGCGCCGCTTGGCGTGGTGCGCTGCTGATCCGGTGTCCATCTATTTGGCTTTTAGGTCCCGGATCTGCGGAGCAGCGCTTTCGCGCCGCACCGCGTCCGGGACACGAAAGCTAAAACACCTTCCTGATCCAGTTGTGCGGATCGTTGGTGCGACCGTACTGAATGTCGACCAGCGTCTTGCGCAGCCCCATGGCCACCGGACCGGCGGCGCCGCCGCTGATGACGAAATCGCCACTTCCCGAGCACACTTTGCCGATCGGCGAAATGACGGCGGCGGTGCCGCAGGCAAACGCTTCCTTCAGCTTTCCGCTCGCCGCATCCTTGCGCCACTGGTCGATCGTGTAGGGCTCCTCGCGCACGGTCGTGCCCTTGTCGCGCAGCAGGGTGATGATGGAATCGCGGGTGATCCCCGGCAGGATGGTGCCGAGTGGCGGCGTCGACAGCGAGCCGTCCTCGAACACGAAGAAGATGTTCATGCCGCCGAGCTCTTCGATATAGCGGCGCTCGACCGCATCGAGGAACACGACCTGGTCGCAGCCGTGATCGATCGCTTCGGCCTGCGCGCGCAGGCTTGCTGCGTAATTGCCGCCGCATTTGACGGCGCCGGTACCGCCGATCGCCGCGCGCGTGTAATTTTCCGACACCCAGATCGAGACCGGCGCCGGTCCGCCCTTGAAATAGGAGCCGACCGGCGAAGCGATGACGGAGAAGATGTATTCGGCCGACGGCTTCACGCCGAGGAAGACCTCGCTTGCGATCATGAAGGGGCGCAAATAGAGACTGCCCTCGCCGCCCGGGATCCAGGCGCGATCGATACGCACGAGCTGCTCGACCGCTTCGATGAAGACATCCTCGGGCAGTGGCGCCATCGCCATCCGCTCCGCCGAATTCTGGAACCGCTTCGCATTGGCGTCGGGGCGGAACAGGTTCACGCCGCCATCGTCGCGCTTGTAGGCCTTGAGGCCTTCGAAAATCTCCTGCGCGTAATGCAGCACCGCGCCTGCCGGATCGAGCGGGAAATTCGCCCGCGATTCGACGCGCGCGCCGTACCAGCCCTCGCCTTGCTTGTAGCGGACGATGGCCATGTGATCGCTGAACACCCGGCCGAAGCCGGGATTTTCGAGCTTTGCCTCACGGTCCTTGTCGGGCGTCGGATTGGCCGTTGGCCGGATGTCGAATTTCAAACTCATTTTCTTCTTTCCCGCCCTTGTTCCCTGTTGGCGAAAACCGGCGCTGATATCAGCGCTGGCATCTCTGCTCCGGGGCTATTGGCCAAAATGGTCCGGCCTCGACCACCGGCCTACCGCCGGTCTTCCCACACGCACGCCATCAGGACATGCTTTTGTGGAGGGCTGAAGTCCAGTATGGTCGCCGAGATGCCGCTCGACAATCGCACGGTCAAACCCATTCGCGCGCCTGCCGTCAAATACCCGGTGTCCAAGGCAGCTAGCGACACGAAACGCACGAAACGATCTAATATTTCGTCGCGATGGGTCGTTTTGTAACATTGAACCTCAGATATGTCAATATGCCTGACGTAATCTTATCGAGCACATCCGCCGCGGCCGGCTCCAAGCCCGGCGAGGGGCGCGGGGCGAGCACGGCCTCGTCGGGCCTGCGCTGGGACATCATCGAGCTCCTGTTTTTCGCCTACCGCGACTTCGTCGGCGATGCGGATCACGAGCTGGAAGCGTTCGGCTTCGGACGCGCGCACCACCGGGTGCTGCACTTCGTTCACCGCTACCCCGGCCTGAAGGTCGCCGACCTGCTCGACGTCTTGCGCATCACCAAGCAATCGCTCGGGCGCGTTCTGAAACAGCTGCTCGACGAAGGCTACATCGTACAGAAGGCGGGCAACAACGATCGCCGCCAGCGCCTTCTTTTCGCCACCGCCAAAGGCGAGGCGCTGATCGGCAAGCTTGCCGGGCTGCAAACCGAGCGGCTCAACCGCGCGCTGCGCGGCATCGAGCCGGCGGGCCAGGAGACCGTCCGGCAATTCCTGCGCGCGATGATCGACCGCGACGATCCCGACAAGGTGCTGGAAGCCATTTTCGGCCTCCCGCCCTCCGGCGCCAAGGCAAAGGAACAGACGTGATCGAGGCTGCAGCCATCGCACGAACTCCGTCGCAGCCGGCCGACGACGCGCCGCATCTGCTGCTCGTCGACGACGATCGCCGCATCCGCGATCTGTTGTCGCGTTTCCTCTGCGGCGAAGGCTACCGCGTCACCACGGCGATGAGCGCGAAGGATGCCCGCGCCAAGCTCAACGGGCTGCATTTCGATCTGTTGATCCTGGATGTGATGATGCCGGGAGAGACCGGCTTTGATCTGGCGCGCTTTATCCGAAGCTCCTCGTCCGTGCCGATCGTCATGCTGACGGCGCGCCACGAGGCGGAGAGCCGGATCGAGGGCCTGCAGATCGGCGCCGACGACTATGTCGCCAAGCCATTCGAGCCGCGCGAGTTGTCATTGCGGATCGCCAATATCCTCAAGCGCACCGCGCCGCCGCCGGTCGAGACGCTGGAGCAGATCGCCTTCGGTCCATACGTCTATCACCTGGAGCGCGGGGAGTTGCGGCAGGGCGAGGAAATCATCCGCCTCACCGACCGCGAGCGCGACATGCTGCGGATTCTGGCGCAGGCGCGCGGCGAAACCGTGCCGCGCAACGCGCTGACCGGCGGCGACACCGTGAACGAGCGCGCCGTCGACGTGCAGATCAACCGCCTGCGGCGCAAGATCGAGCGCGACCCCGCCAATCCGCTGTTCCTGCAAGCGGTGCGCGGCATCGGATATCGCCTGGTCGCCTCCCCCTAAAGCGATTGTCATGAGCACGTCTAGCGCCCACTTTCCGAAGTTCGCACCCCGCCGGTGGATCCACTTTTGCGAACTTCGGAAAGATATGGGCGCTAGCAGATATTATTTGCGAGTGGAGCTTTGGATTTGACGTTCGCTTCTGACAATCGCGGCAAGTGGCGGGCGAACGTCAAATCCGCTCGGCTCGATACCGGCCTGACCTTCATCCGCACCGCCGCAGGGGGGGTTTCCGCGGCCAATGACTGGATGGGCAACGCGTTCAAGAGCTGGATGCCCACCGGACTGTTTGCCCGCGCGCTCCTGATCGTGATCGTGCCGATGGTCGCGCTGCAAACCGTCGTGGCCTTCGTATTCATGGAAAGGCACTGGAACACGGTGACGCGGCATCTGTCGGCCGCCGTCGTCTCGGACATTGCCGCGCTGATCGACGTCTACAAGAGCTACCCGCAAGACAAGGACCACGCGCTGCTCCAGCGCATCGCCCGGCAGCGGCTGGGGCTGGTCGTGGATTTCCTTCCTCCCGGCGACATGCCGCCGCCCGGACCAAAACCGTTCTTCTCGCTGCTCGACCAGACGCTGTCGGTGCAGCTTTCGCGGCAAATCTCGAGACCGTTCTGGATCGACACCGTCGGCCGCTCCAACCTGGTCGAAATCCGCGTCCAGCTCGATGACAGCGTGATGCGCGTGTTTGCCCAGCGCAGCGCGGCGTACGCCTCGAACTCGGAGATTTTCCTGTTCTGGATGGTCGGCACCTCCTCGATCCTGTTGATCGTCGCCGTGGTGTTCCTGCGCAACCAGATCCGCCCCATCCTGCGGCTCGCGGACGCCGCCGAGAGCTTCGGCAAGGGCCGTGAGGCGCCGAACTTCCGCCCGCGGGGCGCGCGCGAGGTGCGCCGCGCCGCGCATGCCTTCCTCGAGATGAAAGCGCGCATCGAGCGCACAATCGAACAACGCACCGCGATGCTCGCCGGCGTGTCGCACGACCTGCGCACGATCCTGACCCGCTTCAAGCTCGAACTCGCGCTGATCGGCGACAGCCCCGAAGTCGACGCCATGCGCAAGGACATCGACGAAATGTCGGGCATGCTGGAGGACTATCTGGCGTTCGCGCGCGGCGACAGCGGCGAGGTGGCGCAGCCGACCGACATGACGCTGGCGCTGGAAGAATTACGCAGCGATGCCGAACGCAACGGCCATACCGCAACCGTGGCCTTCCAGGGTCTTCCGGTGGTGACGGTGAAGCCGGCCGCCTTCAAGCGTTGCCTCGCCAATCTGGTGTCGAACGCCGCGCGGCACGCCAACGCGATTTCGATCAACGGTCAGCGCGATCACCGCTATCTGACGGTGACCGTCGACGACGATGGCCCCGGCATTCCGCTTGCGATGCGCGAGGAAGTGTTCAAGCCGTTCCTGCGGCTCGATGACGCGCGCAATCAGGATGAAGGTGGTACGGGACTGGGACTTGCGATCGCCCGCGACATCGCCCGCTCGCATGGCGGCGACATCACGCTTGGCGACAGCCCGATGGGCGGCTTGCGCGCGACGGTGCGGATTCCGGTTTGACCGGCGCTACTGCTTGGCGCCCGGCAACAGGTTTTGCAGCTTCACGGCGTCCTTGACGTTGAGCTTGAAGCCGCCGCCGGGCATCACGATGTCGCCGGGCTTCTGGTCAGCCTTGCAGGCGCCGAGCCATTTCGCCTCGATCTTGATCACCGTGTCGTGCGGCGCGGCTTTGGCACCGAGGTCGCTGTGCGAGGTGGTCGTCACGGTATAGGCGGAATTGAAGTCGCCCACGATCTCCGAATGCGAGGAGACCGAAACACCGGCGACGCTACAGACGGAATCGCCGACATAGCCGTTTGCCGTCTTCCGGAGATCCTGCTTGGCGCAGATTTGCTTGGCCATCGGCGAGGCAAGATTGTTCATGTCCTTGTCGACGGTCTCGTCGGTGCAATGCTGCATCGTCATCGACGGCAGCGGCGAGCCGGCATTGACCAGCTTGATTTCCCACAAGCCAGCCTTGCGGGTCGGCAGATCGTCGGCCCGGACGAGATTTGCCGGCAGCGCCAGCAGCAGACCCAAACCCAGCCCCCAGGCAGCGAGTTCACGTGTCATCGGTCACGCTCCGGCATCGCCAAAGATGAAGAAAGCTATTGTGGTGGGCGCTCAGTAGAGCGTGCGTAGCGGCCGCTGGTTGGCGCCATACGGCACCCAGCGGCAGGCAAAGGAGACATAGCCGCCATATTGCGCGTCGACCGCCAGAAACTTCGCGACCTTGCCATAGGAAGCGCAGTGTTCGACCGCGAGCTGACGGCCGTCGGCGCGCTGGGCCAGCTCATAAGCGATGATGCCGCCGGTATCGTTGCCCTTGAACGGCGGCACCCAATCGGCCCGCGCCGGCGCCAACGACAAGAGAGCGCCCGAAGCAAGCAGCGCGGCGGCCTTGATGATTCGCATATACCACTCCGTCGATTTCGGAGGCACATTAGAGCGCATCGTGAGCCAAGAAAAGCAAAAGAGCCCGGTATTAAGCGGAGTTATTGGCAGGTGTTGCCGCGCTGCACTTGACCTCAGGCAGCCTTCGCGGCACGGTTCGCCCCGCTCAAATGATCGGGTGGGCCGAAGATGCGTGACCTTTTTTCATCTGCCAGAAAGACAGGCTTTGGCGTGGCGCTTGGAGCCGCGTTCGGCCTGCTCGCGTTCGGTCAATCCGCCCAGGCGGCCAATCCGCTTGAACTGAACTTCTGGCTGACCGGCCCGAAATACGAGGGGCGGCTGCGAACCTGCGAAGCGGCGCTCGGGACCATTACTGCCGAATTCCAGGAAAAAGAGAGCACCTACTGGAATTCCAGGCTGACGATCACCGCTTACGGCAAGATCCACGAAATCGCCTATCGGCCCTGGCAGTCCGACAATATTCCGCGCCGCTATTGCGCCGGCGACGTGATGCTGAGCGACGGCAAGGTTCGCCCGGTCTATTTCTCGCTCATCGAGGACGGCAGCTTCGCCGGCTACGATCAGGGGATCGAGTGGTGCGTGAAGGGACTTGACCGCAACTGGGCCTACAACCCGTCCTGCACCGGCGCCAGGCCCTGACTTCAGCCCGATCTCAAGACCCTTTCGCAAACATTCCAAAGCCGCGGCCGTCGGCGTCGCGCGGCGGTGCCTATTTTTGTTCTTGAAATGTTCCACCCCCATGCTACGGTTTCCACCCGGGATTGCGGTATGAGGGCTTCATCATGGTTCAGCTTGGCTCAGTTGCGACGGCGCGGATGTTGGTACGCCTCGGCGCTCTCGTTTTCACGGCGCTGATCGGCGCTAGCGCGACGACCGGCGCATCCGCGCAGGACCGGCGGCAAAACACGCCCGGCGAGTTTGACTTCTACGTGCTGTCGCTGTCCTGGTCGCCGTCCTTCTGCGAGGATGCGGCCGAGCGCGGCAATGGCGGGCGTTCGCAGCAGGCGCAATGCGGCGGCAGCAGGCCGTTTTCGTTCGTGGTCCACGGCCTGTGGCCGCAATACGACCACGGCTTTCCCGAATATTGCGATCGGGATTCCTGGCTGGACCGCAACGTCATGACCTCGATGCTCGATCTGATGCCGGCGCCGGGGCTGATTTTCAACGAATGGAAAAAGCACGGCACCTGCTCCGGCCTCGGCCCCCGCGGTTATTTCGAAACCATCCGCAAGGCGCGCGCGGCGGTGAAGATCCCGCCCGAGTTCATCGACCTCGCCGATCCCAAAACCGTCTCGCCTGATGATGTCGAGAATGCTTTCATCAAGGCCAATCCGGGGCTTCCGGCCAACGCCATCGCGGTGACCTGCAACCGCACGCGTTTGAGCGAAGTGCGCATCTGCATGGGCAAGGATTTGCATTTCCGCGGCTGCGACGAGATCGATCGCCGCGCCTGCCAGCGCGACCAGGTGACGATGCCGCCGGTCAGGGGTGGATAAATCGAAACGCCGTCATTCCGGGGCGCGAGTGAAACGAGCGAGCTATGGTGCGCAATTGCGCACCTGAGAATCTATTTCTCATCACGTTCGGCGGCACCATGGATTCCGGGCCTGCGTCTTGCGGCGCATCTCCGATGTGCGATTGCAGATCGGAGAATGACGAAGAGGCCGTATTGCTTCGCTCCGCTCGCAATGACGTGGTAACTGCTATCCATGAACTATCGCCACGCCTTTCACGCCGGCAACTTTGCCGACGTCATCAAGCACATCGTGCTGGTGCGCATCCTGCTTCACTTGCAGGAAAAGAACGCGGCGTTTCGCGTGGTCGACACCCACGCCGGAGCGGGGATCTATGATCTCACCGGCGAAGAGGCTAAGCGCAGCGGCGAATGGCTCACCGGGATTGCGCGCGTCATGCAGTCACGTTTCTCCGAAAGCGCGCTGCCGCTGATTGCGCCCTATCTCGACATCGTCCGCGCCTTCAATCCGCATCCCGCCACGCTCGAGCGCTACCCCGGATCGCCGCTGATCACGCGCGCGCTGCTGCGACCGCAGGACCGGCTGACCGCCTGCGAGGTCGAATCCGGGGCGCGAAAGACGCTGATCGATGCCCTGCGTCGCGATGCCCAGGCCCGCGTGGTCGATCTCGACGGCTGGACGGCGCTGCCCGCCTTCGTGCCGCCGAATGAGCGGCGGGGCCTCGTGCTGATCGATCCGCCTTACGAACAGAAGGACGAGTTCGAACGGCTGGCCGAGGGTTTTACGGCGGCCTTTGCGAAATGGCCGACCGGCAGCTACCTGTTGTGGTACCCGGCCAAGAGCCGGCGCGCCACCGACGAGCTGGCGCGGCAAGTCGTGCAAGCCGCCGACAAGGCCAAACCGCCCGGCAAATGCCTGCGCGTCGAGTTCAGCGTCGCCCCGCAAACCGAAGGCAGCGCCCTCACCTCGACCGGCCTTCTGATCGTCAATCCGCCATGGACACTCGGCGCCGAGCTCGGGACGGTCCTGCCCGAACTGGAAAAGCCGCTCGGCCAGGGCGGCGCCGCACGCTTCCGCCTGGAGGTACCCAAACCGTAGTAGGGCTCACACGCCCCGATGCCCGTAAAAGTCCGATATGCAATAGGTGGGGAACCGTATTATGCTCGTCATTATTGGGATCGGCTTTACGTTCCGCTTCCGCGAATGGTAGCGGCGGAGTGACAAGGCCTCTTCTGATTTTAGGGCGGTCCGACATCACCGGCTCGCCTGGATGGCCAAAGCTGTTCTGGCGGGGGGTTTCCGCAGCGAAGGTCCGGTCGGCCACGGCGCTAAAGAGCGTCGCGGCGGAGCAATGCGGGGGAGGTTTCCCGATGGCCATGACCGGGACAGTCAAGTTCTTCAACGGAGAACGCGGCTACGGCTTCATCAAGCCCGATGACGGCGGCCGCGATGTGTTCGTTCACATCACAGCCGTGGAGCGCGCGGGCTTGAAAGATTTGACCGAAGGACAGCGCATCACATTCGAGGTCGAACCGGACAAGAAGGGCAAAGGGCCCAAGGCGGTCAACCTCGTGATTTCTTCGTAGGTCTCTATTTCAAGACGAAAAAAATCCCGGCCGCCGCCGCGGCCGGGAGTGGGTATTGTCCGGTATTTTCTTGTCTTAGAAGTGATAGTTCACGCCGGCGCGCAGCAGGCCGAAGCGGTAGCCGTTCTGATTGCCGGTGATCACGAAGTTGCTGTCGTTCAGATCGACATAGAGATATTCGACCTTGGCGCTCCAGTTCCGCGAAAGACCCACCTCGGCGCCCACGCCCAGGGTCCAGCCGGCATTGGTGTGGCTCTCTGACAGGCCGCCGAAGGTCTGGCCGGTCAACTCGCCGAAAGCGAGACCGCCGGTTCCGTAGAACAGAACGTTGTTGAGCGCGTAGCCCGCGCGGCCACGGATGGTGCCAAACCACGGGTTGGAGAATTTCCACGGCGCAAACGTATCGGAAGCGCCGGTGCCCTGAATATCGCCTTCGAGACCGAACACCCAGGGGCCGCTCTGGAAATTGTAGCCGGCTTGCGCGCCGCCGACGAAGCCCGACGGCTTGGTCGGATTGTTATCGACCGAGCCCCAATCCCAACCGATATTGCCGCCGAGATAGGGTCCGGCCCAGCTGTACATATTGAGCGGTTGATTGACGGTGTACGGCTGGCCGTAACCCAGATCGGCCGCCTCCACTGACGATGTCCAAACCACGGCGAGTAAGGCCGCAGCGACCAAGGCAATCCTGCTCATCACGCAACTCCACACAGAAAGTGCTTTGGACCCTTGGCCATCGGCATGGTTACGGATTTGCACTTTTTACTGTGCGGATTTATCGAGAGTTTTAAGTTAAAGGGTTGTTAAGACCTGAGATTCGCCGCTTCTTACTCTTAAGAGAGTGTTACCGGCCGCGCTGGCAGGCGGCGCGGCTAGTGCCCACTTTCCGAAGTTCGTGTTCCATCGCAGCACCCACCGTTCACGAACTTCGGAAAGTCATGGGCACTAGCAAAACTATGATTCTAGTGCCGCTTTTCTATTTGAAGTTCCTGGATCGAATTTGCCGCTTGTTGTGCAGGAACTTCAAATGGGCGGCACTAACACCTAAATTCCAGTTTCATGGCTCGCGAATCGATCAATCAGGCAAACGGCGCCGGAAAGGAACCGACCTCTTCCCGGCCCGGCGAGAGGCAACCGGAGCAGGCGCAGAACCCCGCCGCCGGCGACATCGATCCTGCGACCGTCACCGTTGACGACGAGGACGAGGCGCGGCTTCCGGAGACCGAAGTCAGCGACGAGAGCAATGAGGCCATTGCCGAAGGCACGCTTGCGGTCGGACATGCCGCGATCGAAAACGCGGTCAAGCTGGCGCCGACGTCGCCCGGCGTCTATCGCATGCTCAGTGCCGCCCACGACGTGCTCTACGTCGGCAAGGCCAAGAACGTCCGCAAGCGGCTGTCGTCCTACGCGCGCGCCTCTTCGCCGCTGCCGGCGCGCATCCTGCGCATGATCGCGGCGACCGTTGCGGTCGAGATCATCTCAACTTCTACCGAAACCGAAGCGCTGTTGCTCGAGGCCAACCTGATCAAGCAGTTGCGCCCGCGCTTTAACGTGCAACTGCGCGACGACAAGTCGTTTCCGTATATTCTGATCACGGGCGATCACTGGGCGCCGCAAATTCTCAAGCATCGCGGCGCGCAGACGAGGCCCGGACAGTATTTCGGGCCGTTCGCGTCAGCCGGCGCGGTCAATCGCACCATCACCGCGCTTCAGCGCGCCTTTTTGATCCGCTCCTGCACGGATGCGTTTTTCGAGAGCCGCACCCGCCCCTGCCTGCTCTACCAGATCAAGCGCTGCGCCGGACCCTGCACCCGCGAGATCGATTTCCCCGGCTATTCCGAACTCGTGCGCGAGGCAAAGGATTTCCTGTCCGGCAAGAGCCAGGCCGTGAAGCAACTGCTCGCGGCCGAGATGGAAAAGGCATCCGGCGAGCTCGAATTCGAGAGCGCCGCGCTCTACCGCGATCGGCTCGCGGCGTTGTCGGCAATCCAGTCGCAGCAGGGCATCAATCCGCGCACGGTCGAGGAAGCCGACCTGTTCGCCATCCACCAGGAGGGGGGATATTCCTGCGTGGAAGTGTTCTTCTTCCGCACCGGCCAGAACTGGGGCAACCGCGCCTATTTTCCCAAGGCCGAGAAATCGTTCACGCCGGAGGAAGTGCTGGCTTCGTTCCTGGCGCAATTCTACGACGACAAGCCGCCGCCGAAACTCATCCTGCTGTCGCATGCGATCGAGGAAGCCGAGTTGATGGCAAGCGCTCTGTCGATCAAGGCCGGCTTCAAGGTCGAAGTCAGCGTGCCCCAGCGCGGCGAGAAGAAGGAACTGATCACGCATGCGCTGACCAATGCGAAGGAGGCGTTGGGGCGCAAGCTCGCCGATACCGCGACCCAAAGCCGGCTGTTGACGGGACTCGTCACCACGCTCGGTCTGCCGCATCCGCCGCGCCGCATCGAGGTGTACGACAACAGCCACATCCAGGGCACCAATGCGGTCGGCGCCTTTATCGTCGCGGGGCCAGATGGTTTCGTCAAAAACCAGTACCGCAAGTTCAACATCAAGTCCGAAGGCCTCACCCCGGGCGACGACTACGCGATGATGCGCGAGGTGCTGCAGCGGCGCTTCAAGCGGCTGCTGGCGGCCGCCAGCGACGCCGACACCGCGCCCGCCAAAGCGGAGGACGATGGCGTGCCGCAATGGCCCGATCTCGTCATCATCGATGGTGGGCGTGGCCAGCTCAACGCCGCAAAGGACATCTTCGACCAGCTCGGCCTCGCACAGGTTTCGCTGCTCTCGGTCGCGAAGGGACCCGACCGCGATGCCGGTCGCGAGACCCTGTTCATGCCGGACCGCGAGGCGATCAAGCTCGAGCCGCGCGACCCTGTGCTCTACTTCATCCAGCGGCTGCGCGACGAGGCGCACCGGTTCGTGATCGGATCGCACCGCAAGCTGCGCAAGAAGGATATTCGCGAGGCCGGATTGCAGGAAATCCCCGGCATCGGCCCCTCGCGCAAACGGGCGCTGCTGCATCATTTCGGGACCCTGAAGGAGATCGAGCGCGCGTCGATCGCCGATCTCGGCAAGGTCCCGGGCGTCAGCGCCGAAAGCGCCCGCAAGATTTTTGAGTTTTTCCACACCCAGCCGGGGTAGGCCACGCCCGGCAGGGTTAAGAATGTCATCTGAAGGTCATATGTGTCGCATGGTTGACCTTGAGGCGGCGGCGGTATTGGTAGGCGCATGAACATCGCAACCACCAGGGGACTGGCGAAAGGCTCGTTGTCCCTGCCCAATATTCTGACCTTCGCGCGGATTGCCGCCATTCCGATCGTGGTCGGCTGCATCTATGCGCAGGCCATTCTAGACTGGCCGTTGTGGCTGCGATGGGTTGCGCTTGCCGTGTTCATCGCCGCCGCCGTGACTGATTTTCTCGATGGCTACTATGCGCGGATGTGGGATCAGCAGTCGGCCCTGGGCCGCATGCTGGATCCGATCGCCGACAAGCTCTTGGTCGCCTCCTGCCTGCTGATGCTGGCGGCCGACGGCATCATCCACGGCTGGACACTGTGGGCCGCGATCGTGATCCTGTGCCGCGAAATTCTGGTGTCGGGCCTGCGCGAATATCTGGCCGGTTTGCGCGTCAGTGTTCCCGTCACCAAGCTCGCCAAATGGAAGACGACGGCGCAACTCGTCGCGATCGGATTCCTGCTCGCCGGCGAAGCCGGCGACCGGGTCATCCCCCACACCACCGAAATCGGACTGCTCTTGCTGTGGATTTCCGCGATCGTGACCATCTACACCGGCTGGGACTATTTCCGCGCCGGCATCCATCACCTCATCAAGGAGGACGAGGGATGAAGGTCAAATATTTCGCCTGGGTGCGCGAGCGGATCGGCAAATCGGAAGAGACGATCGAGCCGCCCTCCGCCGTCAAAACCGTCGAACAACTGATCGCCTGGCTTGCCGCGCGCGGCGAAACCTACGCCTACGCCTTCGAAAAGCCGCGCGTGATCCGCGCCGCGATCGACCATGCCCACGTCAAACAGGACGCGGCGATCCAGGGCGCCCGCGAGATCGCCTTCTTCCCGCCGATGACCGGCGGTTAGGGCATGCCGCCATGAGCGACAACCTCACGATCCGCATCCAGGAATCCGATTTCGACGTTGCGCGCGAAATATCGGCGCTGACGGCAGGCCGCAGCGATATCGGCGCAGTCGTCTCGTTCACCGGCATTTGCCGGGGCAGCGAGGACGGCGCCGATATCGCCGCGCTGACGCTCGAGCATTATCCGGGCATGGCCGAAGAGGAGATCGCGCGTCACGCCTCCACAGCGATGTCGCGCTGGCCAGTTACTGGAATAAGGGTGGTCCACCGCGTCGGCCGGATCACGCCGGGCCAAAACATCGTACTCGTCGTGACGGGATCGAAGCATCGTCAGGCCGCGTTCGAAGCCGCCGAATTCATGATGGATTATCTGAAGGCGAACGCGCCGTTCTGGAAACGCGTGGAAGCGCCGAGCGGGGCGAAGTGGGTCGAAGCGCACGATCATGACGATGCCGCCGCCGCGCGCTGGACCAAATCCTGATGGGCAAACGCGCCAAAGCCGCAGCCAGTCGTTCCAGCGTCGCACCAAAACCTCCCAAGGTTTCCCCGGGCGAGTTGGTGACGCTGCTCGATTTCGTCCGCTACGCCGTCAGCCGCTTTCATGAGGCGAAGCTCACCTTCGCTCATGGCACCACCGATCCGGTCGCAGAAGCGGCGTTCCTGGTGTGCGAAACGCTGCACCTTCATCCCGATCAGTTCGAAAGTTTCGCGACCGCGCGCATCACGGCGCATGAGGCGCGCGCGATCCTTGACGTGGTTTCCCGCCGGGTCAGTTCCGGAAAGCCGGCCGCTTATCTCGTCAACAAGATCTACATGCGCGGCCTGCCGTTTTATGTCGACGAGCGCGTGATCGTGCCGCGCTCCTTCATCGGCGAACTGCTGGATTCGCATTTCGGCAGCGACGAAGGCGAGCCGTCGCTGATCGACGATGCAGGCGCGGTGGACAACGTGCTCGAACTCTGCACCGGGTCCGGCTGCCTCGCAGTCCTCGCCGCGCGCGCATTCCCGAATGCGCAGATCGATGCGGTCGATATTTCGAAGGACGCGCTGGCCGTCGCGGCGCGCAATGTCGGAGATCATGGCCTTCAGGAGCGCGTCATGCTGCACCGCGGCGACCTTTACGCGCCGGTTGCCGACAGGCGCTACGACCTGATCATTGCCAACCCGCCCTATGTCGATGCGGAGGGCATGGCAGGCTTGCCACGCGAGTGCCGCGCCGAGCCGAAGCTCGCCTTCGATGGCGGCGCTGACGGGCTCGATGTGGTCAGGCGCATTCTGGATCAGGCAAGCCGCCACCTTTCGGCCGACGGCGGGCTGTTATGCGAGATCGGCCGTTGCCGCAGCGCCCTGGAAGCCGCCTATCCGCAGACCCCCTTCCTGTGGCTGGACACCGAAGATTCGGAAGGCGAGGTGTTCTGGCTTGGCGCCGCCGACATGTAAGACGCCGTAAAGCTGCAAAAACGGCATGGCCTCTTCCGAGAAACGCTCGATCCCTGCGAAAATAGCAGACCTCCCGGCGTTTCGGTCCGCGGCCGAAACTGCTACCTTATTTGCCAACCGCTTCACCGAAAAACTCAAAGAGGCCCGCCATGCTGGACAAGAGCCCGCGCTCCACCGTCAACGTTCCCAATGACCTTGCGGCGCACTGGATGCCGTTTACCGCCAACCGCGCCTTCAAGAAGGCGCCGCGGCTGCTCGCCGGCGCCAAGGACATGCACTACATCACCGTCGACGGCCGCAAGATCCTCGACGGCGCTGCCGGCATGTGGTGCAGCAATGCCGGCCATGGCCGCAGCCAGATCGCGCAGGCGATCGCCAAGCAGGCCGAGACGCTCGACTATTCGCCGCCGTTCCAGTTCGGCATTCCGCAGGCCTTTGAGCTTGCAAGCCGCATCTCCGACCTTGCCCCGAAGGGCCTCGACCACGTGTTCTTCTGCAATTCCGGATCGGAAGCAGCCGACACTGCACTCAAGATGGCGCTCGCCTATCACCAGATTTCCGGACAGGGCGGCCGCGTCCGCCTGATCGGCCGCGAGCGCGGCTATCACGGCGTCGGCTTCGGCGGCACCTCGGTCGGCGGCATGGGCAATAACCGCAAGATGTTCGGATCGCTGCTGTCGGGCGTCGATCATCTGCCGACCACCTATGACCGTGAGAAGCAGGCGTTCTCGCGCGGCGAGCCGGAATACGGCGCCCATTTTGCCGACGCGCTGGAGAACCTGGTCAACCTGCACGGCGCCAACAGCATTGCCGCCGTCATCGTCGAGCCGATGGCGGGATCGACCGGCGTGCTGCCCTCGCCGAAGGGCTATCTCAAGCGGCTGCGCGAGATCACCCAGAAGCATGGCATCCTCTTGATCTTCGACGAGGTCATCACCGGCTTCGGACGGCTGGGCTACGCCTTTGCCGCCGAGCGTTATGGCGTGCTGCCGGACATGATCACCTTTGCCAAGGGCGTCACCAATGGTGCGGCTCCCATGGGCGGCGTGATCGTGCGCGACACCATCCACGATGCCTTCATGAGCGGCCCCGAACACATCATCGAGCTGGCCCACGGCTACACCTATTCGGCCCATCCGCTGGCCTGTGCCGCCGGGCTTGCCACGCTCGACATCTATCGCGACGAAAAGCTGTTCGAGCACGCCCGCGCGCTGGAGCCGAAGTGGACCGATGCGATCATGTCGCTGAGGAACGAGCCGAACGTCGTCGACATCCGCACCGTCGGCCTGACGGCAGGCATCGACCTCACCTCGCGGCCGGACCAGCCGGGCAAGCGCGGGTTCGACGCACTGAACAGCGCCTTCTTCGACAACGACCTGATGATGCGCATCGCAGGCGACACCCTGGCGCTGACCCCGCCCTTGATCGTCAGCGAAAGCCAGGTCGGCGAAATCGTCGAGAAGGTCGCCAAGGTCATTCGCGCGGTGGCCTAGGCTACGCCAGCCCTCCCCGTACAACCACGGACCGCGGCTCCTCGACGAGGGGCCGCGGTTCCGTTTTGACGACGCCAAGAAGTCTCCCCTTTCGAATCAACATTAGTGCTACTGTCGCGGGGCTTGGGGTAGCCGAACCAGGACGGCGCAACCGTCTCTCCCCGGGTGAGGATTGCCACGGGGGCTGAGGGCTTAGGCGCGCAACATGATCCGCATTTCCACGATCTTCATCGCCATTTGCATGGTGCTGGTCGCCGCCTCGTTCGGCCTCATTCTCTACTCGGTTGCAGGAATCAGCGGCATCGAATCGGCAATCGCCGCCCTCACCGCCCTGACCTTCCTGATCCTCTACAATGCGGTGTCGATGCGGCTGCGCGACCGCACCGATGTCGGCGGCCAGATCGCCGACCTGTCGCGCGGCACCGCCGACCTCGCCCGCCAGGTCGCGGAGTTCGGCCGCCGACTGACCTCGGTCGAAGGCAAGCTTAACTCGCTCAACCATGCCGGCGCCGACCGCATCCAGGCGGTGGTTGGCGAAATCAACGAACTTGGCGGGCTGGTGAAGCAGCTCGCCGCGTCGGTCGCGAGCCACGAGGACATGCTGTCCGCCAATGCGACTGCCGTGGCGCAGCCCGCGGTCGAGCCGGAAAAGGCACAATTCCAGGAGCCAACCTTCGCAATCGAGCCCTCGAAACGCATCGTGGCTCCGCCCCCTTTCGCCGTCGTCCATCCTGAACCACCAGCCGCCCCGCGCGGCGAGATGCAAACCTTCGCCGCCGTGAAAACGGCGATCGAGGAGAACCGGCTCGACATCTACCTGCAACCGATGGTGACGCTGCCGCAGCGCAAGGTCCGCTTCTACGAAGCCGTCACGCGCATCCGCGACGAGCATGATCGCGTGCTCGCGGCCGAGGAGTTCATGCCGTTCGTGGAGGCCACCGGCCTGATCGGGAAGGTCGATCACACCGTTCTGCTGCGTTGCGTGCAGGTGCTGCGCCGCCTGATGGTCCGCAACAAGGAGATCGGGGTGTTCTGCAACATGGCCGGCGCCACCCTGCGCGATCCCACGACATTTGCGCCCTGCCTCGATTTCCTTGAAGCCAACCGCGCGCTCGCGCCTTCGCTGGTGATCGAATTCAAGCAGGCGACGTTCCGCAATCTCGGCACCGGTGAGAGCGAACATCTGGCGGCGATGGCGCAGCGAGGATTTCGCTTCTCGATCGATCACGTCACCGACTTGCGGATCGAGCCGCGCGAGCTTGCCGACCGCGGGGTCCGCTTCATCAAGGTGCCGGCCGCGCTGCTGCTCGACCCAAAGGCGTCGTCGACGTCGGATATTCACCCGTCCGATCTCTCCGACCTGCTTGGCCGCTTTGGCATCGACCTCATCGCCGAACGGATCGAGGGCGAGCGCGCCGTCGTCGACCTCCTGGATTTCGATGTGCGATTTGGGCAGGGCTTCCTGTTTGCGCCGCCACGGCCGTTGCGGCCTGAGGGCGCACCGGCTTCGGACGGCGCATCGGCGAACGGAGCCGCCAGGCCCGAAGCGCCTATCGTCGAACCACCCCCGGCGCGGGTCACCGGCAATGCCGCACTGGCGCGGCGTGCGGTCGGTCCGAATTAGTGCCCGATTCCGCAGTTCGTAACATGACGACACTACAATTCGTTGAAAGGCTGCACGACCTCGTCGGCGGCGTGGATGTGCTGCTCAGCGACATCTGGGGTGTCGTGCATAACGGTCTGGTCGCGTTTCCCGAGGCCTGCGACGCTCTCAAGAATTTTCGCGACCAGGGCGGCACCGTCATCCTGATCACCAATGCGCCGCGGCCGGCTGATTCAGTGCAACGGCAGTTACGCAAGCTCCACGTCCCCGACGAGACCTACGATGCCATCGTCAGCTCGGGCGACCTCACGCGCAATTTCATCGCCGATCACCCCGGCCGGAAGATCCATTGGATCGGCCCCGATCGTGACAGCTCGATCCATCGCGGTCTCGATGCCGAGATCGTTGCGCTGGAAGCGGCTGACTACATCATCTGCACCGGCCTGTTCGACGACGAAACGGAAACGGCGGAAAATTACCGTGGGATGTTGCTGAAAGCGCGCGAACGCAAGCTGCCGCTGATCTGCGCCAATCCCGATATCGTGGTCGAGCGCGGTGACCGGCTGATCTACTGCGCCGGCGCGATTGCAGAGCTTTACCGCGAACTCGGCGGCGAGGTGATCTTCTACGGCAAGCCGCACCGGCCGATCTATGAACGCGCCATGGCGCTGGCGGCCGAGCGGCGCGGCCAGGCTGTTCCGCTTGCCTGCGTGCTGGCGATCGGGGATTCGGTGCGAACCGACCTTGCCGGCGCCCACGGTTTTGGAATCGACTGCCTGTTCGTGACGCGCGGCATTCACTCCGAAGAGTTCGAAGGCATCGATCAACTCGACCCCGCTTCAGTCAGGGAATTGTTCGGCCACCCGCCGAAGGCGCTGATGCGGGATTTGAGGTGGTAGCTACCGCAGCCACCTTCCCGTCGTCCCGGCCAAGCGAAGCGCGCGCCGGGACCCATAGCCGCCGACCGGCCGAAATGAGCAGGCTTTAGCACCTTCGGCGTAACAGCGAGTACCTGCGATTATGGGTCCCTGCGTTCGCAGGGACGACCACCGATGGATGGGCGGAAACCTACGCGCTCGCCATATCCGGGAAGACCGCCTCGATCTTGGTCTTCAGCGTGGCGGCATTGAACGGCTTGACGATGTAGTTGTTCACGCCGGCCTTCTTGGCCGCGATCACGTTTTCGGTCTTGGATTCAGCCGTGATCATGATGAACGGCGTGGTGGCGAGATTGGGGTCGGCGCGAACTTCGCGCAGCAGGTCGTAGCCGGTCATCGGCTCCATGTTCCAGTCGGAGATGACGAGGCCATATTTCTTGGCGCGCATCTTGTTGAGGGCAGCCGATCCATCGCTGGCGTCGTCGATATTCTCGAATCCGAGCTGCTTGAGGAGATTTCTGATGATGCGAATCATGGTGCTGTAGTCGTCAACCACCAGAACCGACATCGAAAGATCTACAGCCATCTTGAAATCCCCTGGGCAACATAAGAACGCTGGCTGGGCCAAATGCACCCCGCACTCCGTCCCAACGACTACCATCAGCCGTTAAACAGCCCGTTAACCGGTGCCTTGACCTTCAGCTCCACCGCCTCGAAAAAGGTGCGCCAGACCCCGCTTGACTTCGCCCTCGCCCCCAAGCCACGGTCCGCCGCCCCCATCAGTCAAGACTTTGGTAATGGCTTCTGATTTTACCGTGATCCGCGACAATGCCCCCGCGGCCTCTATCCCCAAGGGAATGGTGGTTGCGATGGGGAATTTCGACGGCGTTCATCTCGGCCATCGCGCCGTCATCGACGCGGCCTTGCGCATGGGTCAGGCCCACGGCAGACCGGCCTTCGCGGTGACTTTCGAACCCCACCCGCGGAGCTATTTCAGTCCGAACACGCCGCAGTTCCGCCTCACGGACGAGGCCGCAAAGCTCAGACTTTTGGCGGCCACCGGCCTTTCGGGCGCGGTGGTGATGACCTTCGACCGGCGGCGCGCCGAGACGACCGCGCAAGACTTTATTCACCATGACCTGATCGAACGTCTCGGCATCAGCGGGATTGCAGTCGGCTACGACTTTCACTTCGGCAAGGGTCGCGTGGGCTCGCCGGGCCTGTTGGTCTCTGAGGCGCCGCGGCTCGGCATCGAGGTCGATGTCCAGGCGCACGTCGACATTGCCGAACGGCCGGTCTCCTCCAGCGCGATCCGCATGGCGCTTGCGGAGGGGCAGATCGACGAAGCCACCGCAATGCTGGGCGGTCCCTGGTTCATCAGCGGCGAAGTCATTCACGGCGAAAAGCGTGGCCGCGACCTCGGTTTTCCGACCGCCAACATCAGGCTCGACAAGAATTGCGGACTCAAGCACGGCATATATGCGGTGCGCGTCGGCCTTGGCGGCCAGCGCCTCGACGGCGTTGCGAGTTTTGGCCGTCGCCCGACCTTCGACAATGGCGCACCGCTGCTCGAGATCTATCTGTTCGATTTCAAGGGCGACCTCTATGGTAGCCGCCTGGATGTTGCCTTCATCGCCTTCCTTCGCGAGGAATTGAAATTTGACGGCGTCCATGCGTTGATCCGCCAGATGAACGACGATTCCGGACGCGCCCGCGAGCACTTGGCGGCTTCGCCTGATGCCTTCCCCAAATTAGGGGCCATCGGCTGATTTTTGAGGCCTTTGCGATTTCATAAAGCCCCTGCTATGGAAAGCCCATGTTGACGCGGCGCACCATCGGCATTAGCGGCCCGGCTTCCGCCTGAGCTCAAGAGCTCGGCGCAAGACCGGGATTTGTCGTTCATCCGCCCGCCCTTCGATTGCGCACCAGAGCCGCTATGTCCGAAAAGCCCCAAAAGTCAGCCAGCACCGACTATTCGAAGACCCTGTTCCTGCCGCAGACGGAATTTCCGATGCGCGCCGGCCTGCCCCAGCGCGAGCCGGAAATCCTCAAAAGCTGGAACGCAATAGGCCTCTACGAGCGCCTGCGCGAAACGTCGAAAGGGCGAGCGAAATTCGTCCTCCACGACGGGCCGCCCTATGCCAACGGCAACATCCATATCGGCACGGCGCTGAACAAGATCCTCAAGGACCTTGTGACCAAAAGTCAGCAGATGCTCGGCTTCGATTCCAACTACGTGCCAGGCTGGGATTGTCACGGCTTGCCGATCGAATGGAAGGTCGAGGAAGAAAACTACCGTTCCAAGGGCAAGTCCAAACCCGATTTCCGCGATTCCACCGCGATGGTGGCATTCCGGCGCGAATGCCGGGCCTATGCCACGCATTGGCTCAACGTGCAGCGCGAGGAATTCAAGCGGCTCGGCGTCATCGGCGACTGGGATCATCCCTACGCCACCATGACCTATCCGGCCGAAGCGCAGATCGCGCGCGAGCTGATGAAGTTTGCCAGTAATGGCACGCTCTATCGCGGCTCCAAGCCGGTGATGTGGAGCGTCGTCGAGAAAACCGCGCTCGCCGAAGCCGAAGTCGAATACGAGGACTACACCTCGGACACCGTGTGGGTGAAATTTCCGGTGACCTCGCCGGCCCACGGCGCGCTGGCCGGCGCAAGCATCGTGATCTGGACCACCACGCCGTGGACGCTGCCGGGCAATCGGGCGATCAGCTTCTCACCGAAGATCGCCTATGGCCTCTACAAAGTCACCGACGCGGCCGCCGACAACTGGGCCAAGAATGGCGATCTTTTGATCCTGGCCGACGCGCTCGCCGAGAGCGTCTTCAAGCAGGCGCGCGTCACGTCATACGAGAAGGTGCGCGACATCCCGGGCGATACGCTGGATGCCGTGGAATGCGCGCATCCCTTGAAGGGCCTCGACCGCGGGTATCAATTTGTCGTTCCGCTGCTGTCGGGCGATCACGTCACTGACGACGCCGGTACTGGTTTCGTGCACACGGCACCGGGTCATGGCCGCGAGGACTTCGACGTCTGGATGGCGAATGCGCGCGAACTTGAAGCGCGCGGAATCAACACGACGATACCCTATACCGTCGACGAGAACGGCGCCTTCACCGACCACGCGCCGGGCTTTACCGGCAAGCGCGTCATCAACGACAAGGGCGAGAAGGGCGATGCCAACGAGGCGGTGATCAAGGCGCTGATCGAGCGCGGCATGCTTTTGGCGCGTGGGCGGCTCAAGCATCAATACCCGCATTCCTGGCGCTCCAAGAAGCCGGTGATCTTCCGCAACACGCCGCAATGGTTCATCGCGATGGACAAGGATATCGCGGTCAACGGCAGGACCAAGCCAGGCGATACCTTGCGCGCCCGCGCGCTGCACGCGATCTCGGTGACCCAATGGGTGCCGCCTTCGGGCCAGAACCGCATCACCGGCATGATCGAAGCACGTCCCGACTGGGTGATCTCACGTCAGCGTGCCTGGGGCGTGCCGATCGCGGTGTTTGTGCGCGAGAAGAGCGATGGCTCGGCCGAAATCCTGATGGACGAGGCCGTCAACACACGCATTGCCGACGCTTTCGAAAAAGAAGGCGCGGACGCCTGGTATGCCGAAGGCGCGCGCGCGCGCTTCCTTGGCAACCGCAGCAACGAAGATTGGAAGAAGGTCGACGACATCCTGGACGTCTGGTTCGATTCAGGTTCGACGCACGCTTTCGTGCTGGAAGACCCCAAGCATTTTCCTGGGCTCGCCGGCATCAAGCGTGAGGCCGATGGCGGCGAGGATACCGTGATGTATCTGGAGGGAAGTGACCAGCATCGCGGCTGGTTCCACTCCTCGCTGTTGGAAAGCTGCGGCACGCGCGGCCGCGCGCCCTATGACGTCGTGCTGACGCACGGCTTCACCCAGGACGAGCACGGCCGCAAGATGTCGAAGTCGCTCGGGAACACGATCGAGCCACAGGCCGTCATCAAGCAATCGGGCGCCGATATTTTGAGACTCTGGGTCGCTGCCTGCGACTACACCGACGACCAGCGCATCGGCCCCGAGATCCTCAAGAACACGGTCGAGACCTATCGCAAGCTGCGCAACACCGTCCGCTGGATGCTTGGCACGCTGCATCATTTCAAGCCGGATGACGCGATCGCACCTGCGCAGATGCCCGAGCTCGAGCGGCTGATGCTGCATCGCCTGAGCGAGATCGATGCCGTCGTGCGCGACGCCTATGCCGCCTTCGACTACAAGACGGTCGTTGCCTCGCTGACCCATTTCATGAACACCGACCTGTCGGCGTTCTATTTCGATATTCGCAAAGATGCCCTTTATTGCGATCCGCCGTCGTCGACGACGCGCAAGGCGGCGCTGACGACGGTCGATATTCTCTGCGACGCGATCCTGAAGTGGCTGGCGCCGATCACAAGCTTCACTGCTGACGAAGCCTGGTTCATGTACAAGCCGAATGGCGCGCCCTCGGTGCATCTCGCCACTTTCCCGGACAACCTTGCTGGATTCCGCGACGAGCGGCTCGCCGCGAAGTGGGAAACCATTCGCGACGTGCGCCGCGTGGTGACCGGCGCGCTGGAGCTCGAGCGAGCTGCGAAGAATATCGGCTCGTCGCTGGAAGCTTCGCCGGTGATCTATGTCTCGGATCGGCCGACGCTGGCGACGCTGTTCGATGTCGATCTCGCCGAAGTCTGCATCACGTCGAACTATGAGGTCCGCGAGGGTGATGCGCCAGCGACCGCATTCCGCCTCGACGCGGTGCCGGGCGTCGCCGTCGTGGTCGAAAAGGCGATCGGGCGAAAGTGCGCGCGGTCGTGGAAGATTCTCCCGACCGTCGGCGAAGACGCCGAATACCCCGACGTCTCGCCGCGCGATGCGGTTGCCCTGCGCGAATGGAAGGCGATGGGAGTAACGCCTTGAGCTATCACTTGCGCCTCGGGGTGATCGCGGCCGTCGCCACGCTCGTGCTCGATCAGGCGTCGAAATTCTGGCTGGTCCGGGTGTTCGACATTGCCCATCGCGGCACGGTCAGGCTCACCCCGTTTTTCGATCTGGTCCTGGCCTGGAATCAGGGCATCAGCTTTGGCTGGTTTCAAAACGACGGCTTCATCGCCCAGATCGTGCTGATGGCGATCAAGGCGATCGCGGTCGTGGTGCTGGCGGTCTGGATGGCGCGGTCGCGCACGCCGCTGGCGACGCTCGCGCTGGGGCTGATCATCGGGGGGGCGATCGGCAACGGTATCGACCGTTTTGCCTACGGGGCGGTGGTCGATTTTGCCCTGTTCCACATCAAAATCGGCGAAACGACCTTCAATTGGTACGTATTTAACCTGGCTGATGTAGCCATTGTTGCCGGAGTCGGGGCCCTGTTGTATGACTCGTTCTGGGGGTTACCCGCCGCAAAAGCGCCCTGATCCGGCAGATAGTAGCCGTCGAGGGCTTTAAGGCTTTGCAGGCCCCGATCAGGCCTCAAGGGTCTGGACAATAACGCGATTTTAAGACGGGAAAACGCGATGCGCAGAATTGAAGCCAGCGGTTTGATCGGACGGACCCTCGGTCTTGCGGTCCTCTCCGTGGGTCTCGCTCTCGTTGTCACCACTGGCGCGGCCCGCGCCGAGGACAACGACGGCAGGACCATGTCGGAGAAGATCAAGGACGGCTTCTACGGCATGATCCGCGGTACCAACATGGACAACCGCGGCATCGACTACCGCGAACGCTCGCCCCTGGTGGTGCCGCCGACGCTTGATTTGCCACCGCCGTCCTCCGCCGCCAGCCAAGGCCAGATCGCAAACTGGCCAAAGGATCCCGACGAGCGTCAGCGTAGGGCCGTCATCGCCGCCAAGAAGAAGGATGCGCCGCCTCCGGCGCGCGTCCGCGTGACCAATGGCGCCGATCCGGCGCAGGCGCCCCAGCCCATCAACATCGCGCCTCCCGTGGAGGAAGCGCCCATTCCCGGCACCACGCGTCCCGCATATGCGAGCGATCGCAACGGCACGGCTCTGACCGACCCGATCTATGACAAGCCGGGCGATCTGTTCACCGGCGGTGCCGCGGCGCTGACTGACTGGACCGGTGTCAACCTCTTCGGCAGCAAGAAGACGATGCCGGTCGAACCGGGCACGGAGCCGGCACGTACGGCTTTGACCCAGCCGCCAGCCGGGTACCAGACGCCGGCGGCCGGCTATGACTATGGCGAAGAAAAGAAGGGCTGGCTCGACGGTCAGTCCAACCCGGATCGCAACCCGCTCGCGCAGCGGTCGAGCGCATCGAGCGTCGTCCACTAACGGCATAGGGTCGGCCTGATGTGCCGATCCTGACAGGAAAGCGTCCGCACCAGAACCAGATGCGGCGCTTTCGTTTTGAGCGAAAGGATTCGCGGTGGAGTTTTGGAAATTCGCCTGCAACGCCCTCGCCGGTCTTTCAGACCGCGCATGATGTCACCCCGGCGATTTCGCACCTCCCTGATTGCCGGCTTGTTTGCCGGCCTCATCGTCTCCTCAACGGTTGCGCTGGCAGAGACCACGGTCGCTGCATCGCCGCCGGCCACCTTCACCCTCGCCAACGGACTGCAGGTCGTGGTGATCCCGGATCACCGCACGCCGGTCGTCACGCAGATGATCTGGTACAAGGTCGGCTCCGCCGACGAAACGCCGGGCAAGTCAGGGCTTGCGCATTTTCTTGAGCATCTGATGTTCAAGGGCACAGCCAAGCACCCGGCCGGCGAATTTTCCCAAGTCGTGCAACGGATCGGCGGCAACGAGAACGCCTTCACATCAGCCGATTACACCGGCTACTTCCAGCGCGTGCCGCGCGAAGAGCTCGGCAAAATGATGGAGTTCGAGGCCGATCGCATGACCGGCCTCGTCCTCAAGGACGAAAACGTATTGCCCGAGCGCGACGTCGTGCTCGAAGAATTCAACATGCGGGTGGCCAATAACCCCGAGGCGCGGCTCACCGAACAGATCATGGCGGCGCTTTACCTCAACCATCCCTATGGCCGGCCCGTGATTGGCTGGCATCAGGAAATCGAGAAGCTCAATCGCGAAGACGCGCTGGCCTTCTACAAGCGTTTTTATGCACCGAACAACGCCATCCTTGTGGTTGCCGGCGACGTCGATGCGGATGACGTGCGCCCGATGGCGGAGCGGACATTTGGTGTCGTAGCGCCGCGGCCGGCGATACCGGCGCAGCGAATTCGTCCGCAGGAGCCGGAGCCGGCCGCGCCGCGCACGGTGACCCTGTCCGATCCACGCGTCGAACAGCCGGGTCTGCGGCGTTACTATCTGGTGCCGTCCGCCACCACCGCCGCAGCCGGCGAGAGCGCCGCGCTGGACGTGCTGGCGCAGCTGATGGGCGGCGGCAGCAATTCCTATCTCTATCGACGCCTCGTGGTCGACAAGCCGCTCGCCGTGAGCGCCAGCGCCGCCTATCAGGGCATCTCGCTCGACGCGACGCAGTTCTCGATCTCGGCCTCGCCGCGGCCCGGCGTGACGTTCGCTCAGGTCGAACAGGCGATCGACGACGTGATCGCCGATATCGGCGAGAACGGCATCCGTTCCGAGGATCTCGAGCGCGTCAAGACGCAGCTCATCGCCGAAACCGTCTACGCCCAGGACAACCAGGCGACCCTTGCCCGCTGGTACGGCGGTGCGATGACGACCGGACTGAGCATCGACGACATCAGGAAGTGGCCCGAGCGCATTCGCGCCGTCACCGCCGACCAGGTGCGCGCGGCCGTGCAAAAATGGCTCGACAAGAAGCGTTCGGTTACCGGCTATCTCATCAAGGACGAAACGCCCAAACACACGGAGAAGCGATCGTGACCTTCCTCAAGATCGGCGCGGCGCGAAAGGGGCTTGTGTTTGGCGTGTGGCTGGCCGCGATGGTGGTCCTGCCGGCGTCTTCGCACGCCGCCGCGAAAATCCAGCACCTGATTTCACCGGGAGGGATCGAGGCCTGGTTCGTGCAGGATGCCACCGTGCCGCTCGTCGCCATGGAATTTGCCATGTATGGCGGCGCCGCGCAGGACCCGGACGGCAAGGCCGGCCTCGCCAATATGGTGGCCGACCTCATTGATGAGGGTTCGGGGGACCTCGATTCCCGCAGCTTCCACGAACATCTCGACCGGCGCGCCATTGAGCTCGGCTTCAGCGTCACGCGGGACTATTTCCGCGGCTCGTTGCGCATGCTCAAGGACAACAAGGACGAAGCCTTCGATCTCCTGCGGACCTCGCTGACCTCGCCGCACTTCGACGGCACCGATGTCGAGCGCATTCGCGCACAGCTCATCTCCGGCCTGAGGCGCGAGACGACCAACCCGGGCTCGCTCGCCACCCGCAAGTTCCTGGAAACCGCCTATGGCGATCATCCCTACGGCCATCAGTCCGGAGGCACGCTGGAAACCGTTCCCGCGATCACCATCGCCGACATGAAGGACTATGTCGCTCGGGTACTCACAAAAGAACATCTGAAGGTTGCCGTGGTCGGCGACATCGACGCCGCTTCGCTCGGCGCGCTGCTGGACCGCACATTCGGGGCCTTGCCTGCGAAGTCGAAGCTCACGGCGGTCGCGGACGTCGTGGCCGGCAAGCCGCCGCAGCGCGAATTCATCCCGCTCGACGTGCCGCAGACCGTGGTGACCTTCGGCGACCCCGGGATCAAGCGCAACGATCCCGATTTCATGGCGGCCTACGTCGTTACTCACATTCTCGGCGGCGGATCGGGATCGCGGCTCTACCGCGAAGTGCGCGAGAAACGCGGCCTTGCCTATTCGGTCTCAGGCTCGCTGGCGTGGATGGACCATTCCGCGCTGTTCGTAGGATCGACCGGGACACGGGCCGACCGAGCCAGCGAAACGGTCGATGCGATCACAAGCGTCGTGCGGCACATGGCTGAGAATGGCCCGACCGAGCAGGAGCTGGATGAGGCGAAATCCTACCTGAAGGGCTCGCGGCTGCTCTCGCTCGATACGTCGGCAAAGCTCGCCTCGGCCTTGCTGCAATACCAGCTCGATAACCTTCCGATCGATTATCTGGAGCGGCGCAATGCCATGGTCGATGCGGTCACAATCGACCAGGCCAGGCAGGTTGCGCGCAGGCTGTGGGGCGATGGTCTTTTGACCGTCATCGTCGGCCGGGCATTGCAGGCGACGGCCCAGCCGGTCGCAGCCACGATCCCGGCGAAGGCGAATTAGGTCCTTCGAGCAATTCGCGCGTAAAACCGCTATTCTCCGGAACCAAACGCGATTCCATCGTGGAATCGCCTCTCCGGTGACGCCATGCTGCGGATTGCCCGCGACCTTTGGATCGACGAAAACGATCTCGATATTTCCTTTGTTCGCGCTTCCGGACCCGGCGGACAGAACGTCAACAAGCTCTCGACCGCCGTGCAATTGCGGTTCGATACCCGACGGATCGTGCTGCCCGAGGATGCGGCTTTGCGGCTGGTGCGGCTCGCCGGCCAGCGCATGACCAAGGATGGCGTGATCGTCATTCACGCCCAGCGCTTCCGCACCCAGGAGCGCAATCGAAGCGACGCGATCGAGCGGCTCGTCGAGCTGTTGCGCGAGGCGATGATACGTCCCACGCCCCGGCGCGCGACGCGCCCGACGCTCGCGTCGAAGCATCGCCGGCTCGAGGGCAAAAAACGCCGCGGCGACATCAAGGCAAGGCGCGGCTCAAGGGGTTTTGACGATTAAAGCAGTGGGGATGTCTTGACGATGTCTTGGCGATGTCTTGGGGACGCCTTGGGCATCGCCCTCCCCGAAAGCTGAAAAAGCCCCTAAATTAGCCGGTCTCTGCTGCGAGTGAGCCGAATGCCCGTCCGCCAATTGCCCGAACAGGTCGTTAACCGCATCGCCGCGGGCGAGGTGGTGGAGCGTCCGGCGAGCGTGGTCAAGGAACTGGTCGAGAACGCGATCGATGCCGGTGCGAGCCGGATCGATATCTTCACCGACGGCGGCGGCCGGCGAAAAATCGCCATCACCGACGACGGCGGCGGCATGACCCATGCCGATCTCGCTTTGTCGGTGGAACGCCACGCCACCTCCAAGCTCGACGACGAGGATTTGTTACGCATCCGCACGCTCGGCTTTCGCGGCGAGGCGCTGCCCTCGATCGGAGCGGTGGCGAAACTCAACATCGCGACTCGCCACGCCAGCGAGCCGCACGCATGGTCGCTGTCGGTGGAAGGTGGAGCAAAATCGGCGATTGCACCGGCCGCTTTGTCGCAAGGCACCCGCGTCGAGGTCAGCGACCTCTTTTATGCGACGCCGGCGCGGCTGAAATTTCTCAAGACCGATCGCACCGAAGCGGAGGCAATCCGTGAAGTGGTGCGGCGGCTTGCGATGGCGCGGCCCGACATCGCCTTCACACTCGCCGGCGAGGAACGCAGCCCCGTCACTTGGGCGGCGGCTTTGCCTGGCGCGCCCGGCCAGCTGACGCGGCTCGGCGACATTCTCGGCGCGGATTTTCGAAGCTGCGCTATCGACGTCCGCGCCGAACGCGAGGGCGTCATCGTCGAGGGATTTGCCGCCAGTCCCTCTCTGACGAGGGCGAACGCGCTCGGCCAATATCTCTTCGTCAACGGCAGACCAGTCCGCGACAAGCTCATTCTTGGCGCGGTGCGCGCGGCCTACGCGGATTATCTGCCACGCGACCGTCATCCCGTCGTGGCGCTGTTCGTGACGCTCGATGCCCGGGAAGTCGATGCCAATGTTCATCCGGCCAAGACCGAGGTGCGCTTTCGCAATGCCGGGCTTGTGCGCGCCCTGATCGTGCATGCGCTTAAAGAGGGACTCGCGCGTGAGGGCAAACGCACGGCCGCCAACAGCGGTGGCGCGGTCATCGAGACGCTTCGTCCCTCTTTCGCTCCGCCACGAGCAGCGAATTGGGATTGGCGCCGCTCACCGGCCTTTCCAGTCGGCACGTCGCCGGGGTTTCAAACTGCCGCAGCCGCCGCGCTCGCCGAACCCGGTCAGGCCGCCTTCGATGTCGGCGCGCCGACGGCGGACGTGAGATTTCAGGATAAGCCCTCGGCTGATTTGCTCGATAGCCCGCTGGGCGCAGCGCGGACGCAGATTCACGAGACCTATATCGTTGCGCAGACCCGTGACGGGCTCATTGTCGTCGACCAGCACGCCGCGCACGAGCGCATCGTCTACGAGAAATTGAAAGCATCGCTCGCGAAAAACGGCGTGCAACGGCAGATCCTGCTGATTCCGGAAATCGTCGAAATGGACGAGGCAACGGTCGAGCGGCTGCTGGGACGAGCTGAGGAACTCGCCTCGTTCGGGCTTGCGATCGAATCCTTTGGCCCGGGCGCCGTCGCCGTGCGCGAGACACCGTCGCTGCTCGGCAAGACCAATGCCGGCGGACTATTGCGCGATCTCGCCGAACACATGGCCGAATGGGACGAGGCGCTGCCGCTGGAGCGGCGCTTGATGCATGTCGCAGCCACCATGGCCTGCCACGGCTCGGTGCGCGCCGGACGCCGTCTCAAGCCGGAAGAGATGAACGCGCTGCTCCGCGAGATGGAAGACACGCCCAATTCCGGTCAGTGCAACCACGGCCGTCCGACTTATGTCGAACTGAAGCTCGCCGATATCGAAAAGCTGTTCGGACGGCGCTGAAGTCAGCCTCATCCTGAGGAGCGTGTTCTTCACGCGCGTCTCGAAGGATGAGGCGGCCCACCCTTCGAGACGCGGACCTTCGCTCCGCTCCTCAGGGTGAGGCCTTGAGAAACACGAACTCCGTGTCGTCGTAAGCGCGCCGTTCAAGTTCTGAAAAGCCTTCCGGTCCTTTGAAGGCAGCGGCCTTCGCTTCCTCGACCACCAGCAAAGCCCCCGGCGTCAGCCAGCCGCCGTCACGCAGGGAAGCGAGCGCCTGATCGGCAAGTCCCTTGCCATAGGGCGGATCGAGGAACACCAGCGAGAACGGCTCGACCGGATGCGCAGGTCCAAGGTTGGTCGCGTCGCGGCGATAGACTTTGGTCACGCCACCGAGGCCGAGCGCCTCGACATTGTTGCGCATCAAGGCGCGCGCCTCGGCACCGTTGTCGACGAACAGCGCAAATTTTGCGCCCCGCGACACCGCCTCGATGCCGAGCGCGCCAGTGCCAGCAAACAGGTCGAGCACGCGCGCGTCCGAGATCGGATCGTCGTAGGCATGGATCAGGATATTGAAGAGCGACTCGCGCAGGCGGTCCGCGGTCGGCCTGACATCGCGCGAGGCAGGCGAAGCGAGATTGCGGCCCTTCAGCCTGCCGCCGACGACGCGCACGACCTATTCATCCCGCGGCTTGAGATCGCGCTTGCCGTGATAGCCGCGCTTGGGGCGGCGCGGCGGACCATAGCCGTTGGCCTCCTCCTCGTTGCGCGCCCGCGCCTCCTCACTGCCGGTACGGCGCACCAGCACGCGGCGGCCCTTGCTGTCGGCGATCAAGGCGCTCTTGCCGGCCGGCTTGAACGGCTTCTTGCCGCGCGGCGTGTCGCTCTCTTCTTTCGGCGATGCGCTTGCGCGCTCGCTCGGCAGGCCGAAGTCCGCGCCCGCCAGCGCCGCGACCTTCTCGCCGAGTTGCTCGCGCAGCACCCGTGTTTTCACCTCCTCGACCGCACCTTCGGCCAGTTCCTGCAACTGGAAAGGACCGTAGGAGGTGCGGATCAGGCGGTTCACCTCAAGGCCGAGATGCGCCATCACGTTGCGCACCTCGCGGTTCTTGCCTTCGCGGATCGCAAACACCAGCCAGACATTGGCGCCCTGGTCGCGCTCCAGCGTCGCCTCGATCGGTCCATATTTGACGCCGTCGACCTCGATGCCTTCCCTCAGCGCGTCGAGCTGGGCTTGCGTCACTTCGCCGTGGGCGCGGACGCGGTAGCGCCGCAGCCAGCCGGTGTCAGGCAATTCGAGCGCGCGCGCCAGCCCGCCGTCATTGGTGAGCAGCAACAGGCCTTCGGTGTTGAAGTCGAGCCGGCCGACGCTGATCAGCCGTGGCAGGCCTTCCGGCAGATTATCGAATACCGTCGGCCTCCCTTCCGGATCGGCATGGGTCGTCATCAGGCCGCGCGGCTTGTGATAGAGAAACAGCCGCGTACGTTCGCGCGGCGGCAACGGTGCGCCGTCGACGGTGACGACGTCGTTGGTTGTGATATCGAGCGCCGGTGAATTGATGATGCGGCCGTTCACGGCAACGCGGCCCTGCGTCACCATCTCCTCGGCATCGCGGCGCGACGCAAGACCGGCGCGCGCCAGCACTTTGGCGATGCGCTCACCGGATTTCTTCGGCTTTGGTTCCTCGCGCGGGGCGCGCTTGTCGAAATCAGGCCTGCGTTCGCGATAGGCGCCGCGGCCGCCAAAGGCGGGGCGCTTGGCAAAGACCTTGCTGTCGTCCTCGTTGTCGCGGCGCGGGCGGTCGTCGTCTCTGCGGAAGGAGCGGCCCTCGCTGCGCGGATGCTCCTGCCAATCCATGCGCCCCTCGGGACGCTCGCGGCGAGGCCTGTCGCGGCGATCGTCGCCCTCGCGCTTCTCCCAGCGCGGCCGGTTGAATTTCGGCCGATCGGATGGCTCGCGATCGTCGCGCGGTCTGCCCTCCCGCTTCTGCCAGGGCTTCATCTCGCCGCGGTCAGGTCCTTCGAAATCGCGAGGGCGTCTATCACCACGGTCTGCAAAATCGCGGCGCGGCTTGCGGTCAGAATCGCCACGGCTGAATTTGCGATCCTCAAAGGCGCGTTCGGAGCGATCGCGACGCGGCGGGCGATCATTGCGGTCAAAATCTTTCCGTTCACCGCGCGGCTTGACGGGGCGCTTGCCGCGATCGCCTGTACCGCGATCCTCGCGGTCGAAACGCGGCCGGCCCGAAAAGTCACGGCGCGGCTTGCGGTCGTCGTCGCCGCGCGAAAATTTGCGATCGTCGAAGCTGCGTTCGGAACGCTCACGGCGGGGCGGCCGGTCGTTGCGGTCAAAGTCTTTCCGCTCGCCGCGCGGCCTGAACGGCCGGCTGCCGCTATCTTCGCCGCGGCCTTCGCGATCGAAGCGCGGACGTTCTGAAAAGCTGCGACGCGGCCTGTCACCGTCCTCATGGCGGCGAGATGGCCGGTCGTCGCGGCGCGGCGGGCGATCGTCACGGTTGCCGGCATAGGGCCGCCGTTCGCCTTCCGTCTTGCCGCCGAAGCCGCGCTTGGCAAACTTCTTCTCGGGCCCCCGAGGAACGCCGGATCGGCCCTTGCCGGGGGGCTTGCGGTCGCGCCGCCCGCGGGAATCGTTGTTTTTGTCGTTGTCGCGGGGCATGAAGGGGCTCGTTTCGGAGGCTAAAGAACAATCGAATGGTGCGCAGGATCGAGGCGCACTCTCACGCAAAACCGGTATCGGCATGTGCTGAAGGCGCACCTCTTAGCAGGTTTATTTTGAGGATACGAGGCAAGATGACGCCCTCTTTCATGGATTTGGCGCTGAAAGCGGCCGAAACGGCTGGAAAATCGGGTGAAGTCCCTATCGGCTGCGTGATCGTCCGCGGCGACGAGGTGATCGCGACGGCCGGCAACCGGACCCTCACCGACCGCGATCCGACGGCGCACGCCGAGATCCTGGCGATCCGCAAGGCCGCGGAGATCACCGGCAGCGAGCGGCTGACCGATTGCGATCTCTACGTCACCCTCGAACCCTGCACCATGTGTGCGGGAGCGATTTCGTTTGCAAGAATCCGACGACTCTATTTCGGCGCGGCCGACCCCAAAGGCGGCGCGGTGGAGTCCGGCGTGCGTTTCTTTGCGCAAGCAACCTGCCACCACGCGCCTGAAGTCTATTCGGCGGTCGGCGAGCAGGAAGCGGCGACATTACTGCGGGATTTTTTCAGGGCGCGGAGGTGATTCTTCTCCGCCGTCATTGCGAGCATTAGCGATGCAATCCAGAAAAATAAGCTGGATTGCTTCGCCGCTCCAGCGCAAAATTGCTCTGCAATTTTGTCGCGGGCTCCTCGCAATGACGAAACTGAACTCACCCCGCCAGGAAAAACTCCCGCAACAATCTCGCCGTTACGTCAGGATTTTCCTCCGTGAGGAAATGCCCGGAATCGACCGGCGAGCCCGAAACGTTGGTCGCCCAGTTCTTCCAGGTGTCGAGCGGCGTCGCAGCCGCGCGCGCAACGCCGACATCGCCCCACAGCGCCAGCATCGGGATCGTGATCTTCCTGCCCGCTTCGCGATCGGCCTTGTCGATTTCATAGTCGGCATAGGCGCCGGCGCGATAATCCTCGCACATCGCGTGCACGCGCGACGGATCGCGGAACGCCGCGAGATAATGTTCGAGCGCGCGAGGATCGATCGCGTCGAGGTTCTTCGACTTGGTCTGGCTCGCCATCTTGAAGCGCAGGAAGAAATCCGGATTGCCGCCAATCAGCGTTTCCGGCAGCGGATAGGCCTGCGCCAGGAACGTCCAGTGGTAGATCTTCAGCGCATAGGGGCGATTGATGCGCTCCCAGTAATCATAGGTCGGCAGAATATCGAGCACCGCGAGCCGCGACAGCCGCCCGGGATGATCGAGCGCAAGACGATAGGCAACGCGGCCGCCACGGTCGTGACCGGCGAGCGCAAAGTGAACATGGCCGAGTTGCTCCATCGCCTCGACGATAGTTTGCGCCATCGCGCGCTTGGTATAGGGCGTGTGGTCCTTGTCGCTCTCCGGCATGTCCGACCAGCCATAACCCGGCAGATCGGCGATGATAAGCGTGAAGCGGTCGGCCAATTGCGGCGCGACGCGGTGCCACATCACATGGGTTTCCGAAAAGCCGTGCAGCAATAGCAGCGGTGGACCCTTGCCGCCGACGCGGGCGAAGATGCGGCCGGATTTGGTGTTGATCCACTCCGCGCGATAGCCGGGAAAGAGATCAGCCAGATCGGACATCGTCGATCACTCCACGCTTGGTCTATCCGCAGATTATTTCTGCGCCTGTTCCTGCTCGACCGCCTGCCAGCCGATATCGCGGCGGCAGAATCCTTCCGGCCATTTGATGCGGTCGATTGCGGCGTAAGCGCGCTCGCGTGCCTCGACGACCGTCTTGCCGGAAGCGCAGACATTGAGCACGCGGCCACCATTGGCGAGAAGGACGCCGTCCTTGGCGATCGTGCCTGCCTGGAAGATTTCGACGCCCTCGATTTGCGCGGCTTCGTCCAGCCCCTCGATGCGACCTCCCTTGACATAGTCGCCGGGATAACCCTTCGCGGCCATCACCACCGTCAAGGCCGGTTCAGCGTACCAGCGCAGGTCGAAATGCCTGAGCTCGCCGTCGCAGGCGGCGAGCATCGCCGGCACAAGGTCCGACATCATCCGCAACATCAGCACCTGGCATTCGGGATCGCCGAAGCGCACATTGTATTCAAACAGTTTCGGCCCGGCGGCGGTGAGCATCACGCCGGCATAGAGCACGCCACGAAACGGCGTGCCGCGCTTCTTCATGCCGGCGACTGTCGGCAGGATGATCCTGGCCATGATCTGGTCGTGAATGGCAGGCGTGACGAAGGGCGTCGGCGAATAGGCGCCCATGCCGCCGGTGTTCGGTCCGTGATCGTGATCGAACACCCGCTTGTGGTCCTGCGCGGATGCCAATGGAATAGCGGTCTCGCCGTCGCACAGCGCGAAAAAGCTGATCTCGCGCCCTTCGAGATATTCCTCGATCACGACCTCGGCGCCGGCCGCGCCGAACGCGCCGTCGAACATCATGGCGATTGCCGCTTCTGCTTCGCGCTGCGTCATCGCCACCACAACGCCCTTGCCCGCGGCAAGCCCGTCCGCTTTCACCACGATCGGCGCACCTTGCTGGCGCACATAGCGAAGCGCATCGGCGGCATTGTCGAAGCGGCGGTAGGCGCCGGTCGGAATATCGAACTCGGTGCAGAGGTCCTTGGTGAACCCTTTGGAGCCCTCGAGCCGCGCCGCCGCCTTGCTCGGCCCGAACGCCTTGACGCCGGCTCGCGAGAGATCGTCGACGATGCCGGCCGCGAGCGGCGTTTCCGGCCCGACCACGACCAGATCGATCTGCTGGCGCCGGCAAAAGGCGATCACTGCCGCGTGGTCGGCAACGTCGAGCGCAATACATTCGGCTTCGCGGGCGATGCCGGCATTGCCGGGCGCGCACCAGAGTTTTGTCAGCAGGGGCGAGGCCGCGATCTTCCACGCCAGAGCATGTTCGCGGCCGCCGGAACCGAGCAAAAGGATTTTCATTTCAACGTCGGTCGCACAAAACTCCGCATCCCCGCAAGAGGACTCTCAACCGTTTCCCCCGGATGCCGCGATGATCTGCTGCAGCGAGGCGACATGACGGGCGAAGGCGCCGCGGCCGGCGGCGGTCGCCGTGACGGTCGTTTGCGGCCGCTTGCCGACAAAGGCCTTTTCGACGCCGACGTAGCCGGCCTTGGCGAGCGTTTCGATATGGGCGCCGAGATTGCCGTCGGTCGCACCTGTCAGTTTTTTCAGACGGGAGAATTCAAGCCCTGCGCCTGAAGGCAATGCATTGAGCGCCGCCATGATCCGCAAGCGAAGCGGCTGATGAATGATGTCGTCGAGCTCGGCCACGGATCAGATCCTGCGCATCCAGAGACCGGCGAGGATCAGCCCGCCGCCATTGACGGCGGCCATCCACAACAGGAATGCAGCTCCCTCGACGAAGAAGTAGCCGACCAGCGTCAGCACGATGATGGAAAGCCCCATCGCGATGAAGGCGCGGCCGAACCAGAGCCCGGCCAAACAATAAAACAGCATGAAATAGATCGACCAGAACGCGCCGAGTTCGCGCGGACCGAAATGGCCGAGCACGTCGCAGCACAACAGGCCGAAGGCGTAGAACATCAAGAACCCGGCAAGCACCCGGAAGTCGAAGGCCTGCACGCCGGTCCTGCTGCCGCCCATGGTCGAGAGCGCGGCCGCGACCGCCACGTTCAGCACATTGACGCTGATCCAGATGACGGCGGCGTAGCGGGGAACCAGGAAATTCGCGACATTGCCGGCCAGCACCAGGACGCCCGCCGCGATCAGGATCTGGCTTGAGATGTCGTAGATGTGAGACTGGCGCAGGCGCTCAACGATATCCTTGATATCGCTCAGCGCCTGCTCGGCTTCCCTGGGACCGAAATCGGTCATGATCCTGTCCGTACATTCGCGACGTAATCGGCGACAGCCGTGACGCCTTGCGGACTACAGACAATGCCCATGTGGTCGACGCCGTCAATCAGCTTGACCTCGACCGAGGGGGCAACTGCGTGCACGGCATCCGCATATTTGTCGGCAAACATCAATTCATCGGCCGCACCCGCAATCAGCGCGACCGGATGGCGCGTGGCGGCAAGATCGCGACGATAATCGCGGGTCGCGAAATTGCGCATCAGGCGGTAGGAATAGGTCCGATTGACGTTGCGCTCCGAGTTTGCCGGGACCGCGAAGGTCAGCGTCTCCAGGGATCCGCAGCAGTCGATGCCGAGCCTGTCGAGCACCGCAAGGCCGAGGAAGCGTGGAATGTCGGCGCGCGCCCAGCCGCCGGAGTCGGCGCGGGTCGAAGGCGCGTCATAGCCGAGATAGGGCGCGAGCAGAATTGTGCGCGCAAACAGATCCTGGATCGGCGAACCGGCTACCCGCAGCGCAAAGCCGCCGCCTGCGGAGTGGCCGAGCAGTGTCAGAGGCGCAGTTGGCGAGGTCTGGCGCACGAGCGCGACAAGATCTTCCATGTCGTCCTCAAGCTGCCCAATGAAGCCAACGTCGCCGCGGCTGCCGGAACCGCCATGACCACGTAGATCGGGCGCGTAGGTTTCCACCCCGCGCGCGGCAAGCGCGTCCGCCAGCGCATGCACGGCGGCGCTCGAGCCGGCGGAGCCGTGGACGAGAATGGCGATCTTGCCGGTCGACGGCCCGCGGGACGGATAATGCCGGAAGGCGAGTTCAGTGCCGTCACGGGCCGAGAATCGCGACAGCGGCGGCATGGTGCTGCGGTCGACTGCGCGCACGGTCTGGGAGATCGAGGTCAGCTCAGGCAGGCGCCCCAGTGGCGTTGCGATCATCGCCGTCAGCGTCAGCGCGGCAAACCCCACGAGGCCCAGGGCCCAGCTCAGGACTTTAAAGGGAAACCTGACAATCCATTTCGACATGAACCAGCTCCTTTGGCTTGAATCTAGAGAACTCTATAATACAGAGTAATCTATAATGCAAGTCCGGAGTTGGCGGTCCGCAGCGAAACTCCTTACCTTCGGGTAAACCCCAATCCCCCGAATCGATTGTTCGAGATGGCTGCGACTGAAGCCCTGATCAACGCACCCGAATTCACGGTGACCGAATTGTCGTCCGCGCTGCGGCGGACGGTGGAAGATGCCTACGGCCATGTCCGCGTCCGCGGCGAGATCACCGGCTTTCGCGGGGCCCACGCCTCCGGCCACTGTTATTTCGCGCTGAAGGACGACGGCGCCAAGATCGAGGCGGTGATCTGGAAGGGCACGCACTACCGGATGCGCTTCAAGCCGCAGGAAGGGCTCGAGGTCATCGCCACCGGCAGGCTCACCACCTATCCCGGCTCGTCGAAATACCAGATCGTGATCGAGGCACTCGAGCCTGCCGGCATTGGCGCGCTGATGGCGCTGATGGAAGAGCGCAAGAAGAAGCTTGCCGCCGAGGGCCTGTTCGACGAGGCGCGCAAGCAGCTGTTGCCGTGGCTGCCGGAGGTGATCGGCGTGGTAACCTCGCCGACCGGCGCCGTCATCCGCGACATCCTGCATCGGCTGGAAGACCGCTTTCCGCGCCGCGTGCTGGTGTGGCCGGTGCGCGTGCAGGGCGACGGCTCGGCCGAACAGGTCGCGGCCGCCATCCGCGGTTTCAACGCGCTGCCCGAAGGCGGCAGGATTCCGCGGCCTGATCTTCTGATCGTGGCCCGCGGCGGCGGCTCGCTGGAAGATCTATGGTCGTTCAACGAAGAGATCGTGGTTCGCGCCGCGGCCGCCAGCATGATCCCGCTGATCTCGGCGGTCGGCCATGAGACCGATATCACGCTGATCGATTTTGCCGCCGACAAGCGCGCGCCAACGCCGACCGCGGCGGCCGAGATGGCCGTTCCCGTGCGAAGCGAATTGATGGCGGAGGTGGCCTCGCTCGCGCGGCGGACGATGATGTGCTGGCGGCGCGGCCAGGAAATGCGCCGCAACGAACTGCGCGCGGCAGCGCGCGCGCTGCCGAGTTTGAGCGAACTGCTCGCGATTCCGCGGCAACGGCTCGACGGCGCAACCTCCACCCTGCCCCGCGCCCTGAAGGCCAATACACACGCGCACTTCCGGCATTTTGCCAGCGTCAGTGGACGACTGACGATGCGCGTGCTCCGCGCGCAGCTCGCGCAGGCGCGGCAACGGCTCACCGCATCAAGCGAACGGATCACGCATTCGGCCAAAAGCCTGCTGCGAAACCGCAATGACCGCTTCGCGGGACTTGCGGTCCGCCTGAAGGCTTCGAAATTGTCGAACGCGCAGGCGCAGCGTCAGGCCATCGCACGCGATCGCGAGCGCGTGCTTCGCCTGACGGAACGCGCCCGCCGCGCGCTTGCAACCTCGACGCAACGGCTTGCCGCGCGCGTGGCCCACAGCGGACAGCTATTGAACGCGCTGTCCTATCGCGGCGTGCTGGCGCGCGGCTACGCCCTGGTACGCGACGAAGCCGGCCATCCCATGCATGCCGCCGCCGATGTCGCCTCAGGTGCGCGCATGAGCATCGAGTTCGCCGATGGACGCGTCGGCGTGACGGCGGACGGAGACCGGACGGCGCCGACACCGTCACAGCAGCCGGCGGCGCGCGACGTAAAGCCCGCAGCTCCCAAGCGCGCGGCAAAGCCGGTCGATCAGGGCAGCCTCTTTTAAGGTTCCAGAGGAATCACCGCGCCAGCCATTCCGCGACGCGCTTTTGCGAGTCGGCGCGCGCATCCGCGTCGGTGCCGACATGGCCCTTGTCCGGATCGGCGACGTCGGTGTTCTGATCGGTCGCATGAAGCGGCAGATTGGGGCGATCGAAATCGTGATATGCGCTGGGATAGACCACAATCCGTGTCAGCGCGCTGCGGCCATGGGCGCCTTCGACCATCTGACGGCAGGCCGGCGGTGAAGAGACGTCATCGTTGGCGCCGATCAGAACCAGAGTCGGGATACGCGCGCTCCAGCCGAGTCGCGACGACAAACGGCAGTCGGGATAGAAGGCGACGGCCGAGCGGAAATCCGGCTCCGCCCGATGCAGCAGCAATTGCGGACGAACCGCCCATAGCAGCGCACTGGCGCCGTTGGCCCAGCCGAGCAGGCTGATGCGGTCGCGCGCGACCCAGCTTTGCTGCATCAACCATTGCCGCGACGCCAGGATGTCCGACACGCGCTCGCGGCGGGCGGTGATTTTGCGCTCCCTGAGATGGCATTGCGGGCCGAGTTCACGGGAACCATAGCTGTCCGGAAACAAGACGGCCTTGCCGTCCTTGAGCAATTGCTCGGCCCAGTCGCGATAACGCGGCAGCACCGGCTCCGAGCGACTACTCAACCCGCCGCAGCCATGCAGCGCGATCACCACCGGAAACGGGCCGCCGCCTTCCGGCTTGAAAAGCTGCGCGTGGAGCACCGCGGATCCGGAGGGAATCTCGATCGCTTGCGGCAGCGGCGCCGCGCGCGCGGTCAGGGGCGCGGCAAGACCGCTCATGGCAAGAAATGCGAAGGCAATGACGATCGATGAAAGACGCATGGCTTGGCCGGACCGGGACGGGTTAGTGGTCCCTTCTAACTTGCGCTTCCCGTTTCAGCGACACCCCAAAAGGCTAACATGCACGATGCGCCAGATTCATCACAAATCAGTGGGTTTAACAGGCGGACACCCCACCCTATTTGTGTTAACAGGTTCATGCCGTTTGAACGGCGAAACAGACGGAAACGTTCGGAGAACTTATCGGTGCTCAATAAATCCGGCCCGCCTGGTCATGGCGAAGCGCAGCTGCAATATCTGGATGGTGACTTCCGCGTCATCTCGCCGGGAACCTATGTGCGCTGCGCGGTGAGCGACGTGCGAATCCCGCTCGACGAATTGAAATACTGGAGCGTCGATTTGCAGGAGGCTTACGCGCAGCCGACCGCCGTGCTGCAGCGGCATTTTCCGAACGCCCTGAAATCCTAGTCCTCACTTTCCGAAGTTCGAAGGATCAGTCTTTCCGGAATTTCCTGTTCCGTGCGCGAGACAGGCGGTCGGATACGAAGGCGCAGAAGGTTCGCGCGTCTTCGAGTTCAAGCCTCACCGGAAACGGAACGATGCCTTGCGCCCATGCCGGCATTTTTGCGCCGACGCCGAGCCGCACCAGATCTTTTTCCGTCGTCACCACCGTCAATCTGTCGCGTCCCGCTTCCGCCAGCAGCGGTTCGATCTCGCCTTGCGTGAATGGATGGTGATCCGCAAACGCGTGCTCGCGCACAACGTCGATGCCGCAGGCACGTAGCGTCCGGAAAAAGCGGGCGGGATCGCCGATCCCGGCGAATGCCAAAACGCGCTGGTCCCGCAACCACGACACCGCTCCGTCATCGGCCTTCAATTGCGCACTCAGCACCGGCTTGTCCTGTGCTCTCACCATGGCGGAGACGGCCTCTGCGGCGGTGCCCTCACCGATCACGATCAACGCGTCGGTGCGATCGATTTGCGGCGGCAACGGCGCACGCAGGGGGCCTGCGGGAAAGATTTTTGTGTTGCCGAGCCCGCGGTTGGCATCGATCACGATGAACGAGACATCCTTGGCGACAACCGGATTCTGAAAGCCGTCGTCCATCACGACAACGGTTGCGCCTTGCGATTTTGCGAGCGCCAGTCCGTCGAGGCGCTCGCGCGCGACCGCGACCGGAACGGTCCGCGCCAGCATCAGCGGTTCATCGCCGACATCACCTGCAATGTGACGTGCCGGATCGACCATGACAGGTCCGCGCAGCCGGCCCCCATAGCCGCGGCTGAGAACGACCGGCGTCTCGCCGAGATCGCCAAGCAGACCCACGAGAGCCAGCACGGTCGGCGTCTTGCCCGCGCCACCGGTGTGATAGTTGCCGACACAAATGACGGGAATGCCGGCGTCAAAACCCTTGCGCTGCAAGCGATGGCCGGCGACGGCGCCATAGGCGGCGCCGAGCGGCGACAACAGCAGCGACATCAGGGATGGTGGCCGGTACCAAAAGGCCGGCTCATGCATCCGCCGCTCCCATTTCAAGGCGCAGCTGCAGTAGATAGGGCTCGAGCGCCGCAAGTGTACGGTCGAGTGCGCCGCCGAGTTGCGAAACCACCCGTTCGGCCGCGCCGACAACGAAATCGCGCGCTTTGGGATCGGCGAGCAATTGGCCGAGTTGCTTCACCAGCGCCTCGCGCGTCGCAATGAGCCTCGCGCCGCCCGCGGCATCGAGCGCTTCGTAGACGTCGGCGAAATTGAACACATGTGGCCCGTGAACGAGCGACGCACCGAGCTTGATCGCCTCGATCGGATTTTGCCCGCCATGCTTGACCAGCGATCCGCCGATGAACACGACCGGCGATAGCCGATAGAACAGTCCGAGTTCCCCCATGGTGTCCGCGACATAGATATCGGTGGCCGCAGTCGGCAAGTCCTCGTGCGAACGCAGGCTCGCATGCAGGCCGGACGCCTCGATCATCTGCGCGATCGCCTCGCCGCGGGGCGGATGCCGCGGGATGATCACGGTCAGCAGCGACGGAAAAAAGCCTGCCAGGGTCCGATGCGCCTCGATCAGGATTTCTTCTTCACCCTGATGCGTCGATGCGGCGACGATAATGGGACGGCCGCGCGTCACCGACATCAGCCTCTCGAGCTTGCTGAAGTCGGCCGGAGGCGCCGGAACGTCGAGCTTCAGATTGCCGGTGACCACGACGTTGCGGCTGCCAAGCGCCGAAAAGCGCTCCGCATCGACGCGGGATTGTGCAAGACAAACATCGAACCGGCCGAGCAGCGCCGAGATGGTGCTGCTGACGCGCCGCCAGCGCGGAAACGAACGGTGCGACATCCGCCCGTTGATCAGCACCATCGGCAGGCGTCGTGCCGCGCTCGACAGAATGAGATTCGGCCACAGATCGGATTCGATGAACAGCGCGAGAGAAGGCCGCCAGTGATCGAGAAAACGGGCGACATAACGCGGCGAGTCGTACGGAACGTATTGATGGATGACGTCGGGAGGAAAACGCTTGGCGACGATCGCCGCCGACGTGACGGTGCCGGACGTCAGGAGGATCCGGATATTGAGCGCCCGCAACTGCTCGATCAGTGCGGCTGCCGCCAGCACCTCGCCGACGCTCGCGCCATGAATCCACACCAGCGGTCCGTGCGGCCTTGCGTCTGCGCTCATGCCCCGCCTCTCGCCAACGCGCGCGGGGTCCTCCTTGCCCTGCTTCAATCGCCGCTTGATGAGCGCGGGCGCGAGCGGCACTGCCACCGAAGACAGCCGCTGATAGACCCGCAGCGTCATCGGCAAGGCGTTAGCCATGCGGCGTTCCTTGAGGTCTTGCTTGAGGTGTTCCTTGGGGCGTCCCTTCGGGACGACCCACTTGCGCATAGGCGCGCACCAGAGCGTCGTTGAGGGTCGCCTCCAGCCGCGCGCGCGCCTCTTCCATCATCTGCGCGTCGGCGTCGGGTGGAACCATGATGATCTCGCCTCCCACCAACGCCCCTCGCCCGAACGGCAGATTGATCGTAGTCCGGTCCCAGTTGTTCAAACGCCAATAGCGGCTCGTGACCATTGCAAACGGCATGATCGGCCGTCCGGATTCGCGCGCCAGCATGATAATGCCAAGCCCGGCTATTCGCGCGCGCTTCGGCACATCGGCAGTCAGGGCAACATTATACCCTTGTTCGAGCGCGCGTACCATCTCCTTGAACGCGCCGACGCCGCCCTTGCGATGAAACGCCGAACCGTGATCGCCGGAACCCCTGATGGTGCCGATCCCGAGACGCTCGACGGCGATGGCGTTGTATTCGCCGTCGCGGTGCCGCGAGATCAGGACCTTGGCCCGATGACTGTCCTTGGTCTTGACGAAGGCGCTCATGAAATGCTGGCCGTGCCAGAACGCAAAGATCGCCGGCATCTGCGGCTCGACGATCTCGTAGACGTTCGGCGGATCGAAGCTGAAGCGATTGGTACGCCAGACCAGCCGCAGGAATGCGGCCGCAAGCGAACCCACAGCTTGCTGAAACCAGTTGCTGCGCAGGAGATCGCGAACCAGCTTTTTCAATGGCCGGTCTTCGCGTCTTGTTCGGGATCAAGCAGGCGATGAAGATGAACGATGAAATATCTCATCTGGGCGTTGTCCACGGTCTGCTGCGCTCGCGCCTTCCAGGCCACGTACGCACTCGCGTAATTGGGGAACAGGCCGACGATCTCCACCTGCGAAAGATCCTTGAACGTGTTGTGCTCGAGGTTGTGCAATTCGCCGCCAAGGACGAGATGCAGCAACTGCTGTGGGGGACTATCCGACATGACTTCCTGATCCTAAAGCTGCGCCCGGCACGAGAATGTTTCCAGACGTGTCTGGGTATCCCTCACGGCAAGGGGTGATTTCGAAACCGCTCGACAATGCTTGCATGACGATCGTGCCCCGCAGCCACCAGAATCCCGTGTGTCACCTCGCGGCGATTATACTGGATGGCGTCCCCCGACAGCGCAGTCATGCTACCATTCGCTTCCTGCACGATCAAATTCGCCGCCGCAAGATCCCAGTCGTGGCTTTGACCGCCCGCAAAAGCGGCATCGAGCTTGCCGTCGGCGACCCGGCACAGGCGGAGCGCCAGCGATCCGATCCGTGGATACAGCGAAATTTCGCCGCCGGAGCGATTAAGACGCTGAACCAGTGGCTTTGGGCCGGCGATCCTAGAAAAATCGAGCCCCGTACCGGACGTCGCATGGACAGCGGCGCCATTGAGCCACGATCCTCGCCCGGCTTGCGCGAAAAAGAACTCATCGGTTGCCGGCGCAAACACCGCGCCAAGCACCGGCCTTGCGTCTTCGACCAGCGCGACGCTGACGCACCAGTCTTCGCGGCCGGCGAGATAAGCGCGGGTGCCGTCGATCGGATCGACAATCCAGGCCGCAGCCTTGCCGACGCGCGCCTCATCGTCGGCGCTTTCCTCCGACAACCAGCCATAATCCGGCGTTGCCGACCGCAAGCGGCTCGCGATCAGCTCGTTGACCGCGATATCGGCCTCCGACACCGGCGACGAGGCGCCCTTGATCCAGTTCTTCAGGTCGGTCCGGAACAGTGACAAGGCCAGAGCGCCTGCCTGTCGCACCGTGTCGGTCAGAAGGGCGGCGTCACGCGCCAGATTTTCCGGATACAGATCGTTTCCGGCGTCACCGTCCGCCAAGGGTCAGTCCCTCGATTCGCAGCGTCGGCGCGTTGACGCCATAACGAAACACCAGATCGTTCGCCGGCGTCAGCGATTTGAACATATCGAGCAAGTGACCCGCGATCGTCACTTCGCTCACCGGATAGGTGATCTTGCCGTTCTCGATCCAGAAGCCGGAGGCGCCGCGGCTGTAGTCGCCGGTCACGCCATTGACGCCCGAGCCGATCAGGTCGGTGACATAAAAGCCCTGGCGAATGTCGGAGATGAGGTCTTCCGGCGTCACCTCACCGGCCTCGAGATGCAGGTTATACGATCCCGGCGAGGGTGAGGACGAGACGCCGCGATGGGCGTGGCCGGTGGTCGTGAGCTTGAGCTCGCGCGCGGTCGCGCAATCCAGAAGCCACGAGGTCAGCACGCCCTCGTCGATGATCGCAAGCTGCTTGACGCGGACGCCCTCCGCATCGAACGGCTGCGAGCGCAAGCCGCGCCGGCGCAGCGGATCGTCGATGATACGGATGTTGCCGGAAAAGAGTTGCTGGCCGAGGCGGTCCTTCAAAAAGCTGGTCTTGCGCGCGATCGAGGCGCCGTTGATCGCGCCGACGAGATGGCCGACCAGCGAGCCGGACACGCGCGGATCGTATACGACCGGCACCTTGCAGGTTTCGACCTTGCGCGGATTGGCGCGCGCGACCGTGCGCTCGCCCGCGTTGCGGCCGACGCTTTCCGGCGTGGCGAGATCTTCTGCATGCGGCGCCGACGAAAAATCGTAGTCGCGCTCCATGGACGTCCCGTCACCGGAGATCGCCGTCACCGAGATGCCCTGGCTCGAGCGCAAGTAAGCGCCGTGGAAACCGGTGCTGGTCACCAGCACCATGCCGCCGATGCCGGTCGAGGCCGACGCACCGCCCGACTTAGTGACGCCCTTGACCGCAAGCGCCGCCGCCTCCGCCTCGCAGGCGCGGCGTTCGAGTTCGGCCGTGCTCGGCACCTGCGGGTCGAGCAGGTCGAGATCGGAGAGGTCGCGCGCAAGCAGTGAGGGATCGGCAAGGCCGATGAAGTCGTCGTCGGGCGCCACGCGCGCCATCGCGACCGCGCGCTCGGCGAGCCTGGCCACACCGTCGCCGCCGATATCGTTGGTCGAAACCACCGCCTGGCGTTTGCCCACGATCACACGCAGGCCGACGTCGTCGCCTTCCGAGCGCTCGGACTCCTCGACGCGCCCGTCGCGAACCTCAACCCCTTGCGAAATGCCGCGCACCGCAACAGCGTCGGCCGCATCGGCGCCGGCGCGCTTTGCGGCCTCGACGAGGCGCTCTGCCAGCGTCGTCAGCGCTGATTGGTCGAACAACTTGGCGGTGGCGGCGTCAGCCGAAAGCGCGGATGCGCTCGATGGTGAAGAGATCACGAACAAAATTCCCGCAGATTTACGGAAGGACGAGCGGCGGTCGAAAGCAAATCACAGACTGCATGAAATGTGCCTGATTCACCTGGATTTCAAGCGTTTTCACGCTGCCAAAACATGGGAATTTCGGCAACATGGCAAGGTCTCGTCAATCATGCGGGCCAAGGTGTTGTCAATCATGCGAAGCGAAGAGGGGCCGGTGACGGCAATTTAACCAGCCTTTTTAAGCCAATTCGCCACGTCATCTGGCATGCTCTCACGCAACGACCGGGAACATAATTCCGGCGGGGAGACCAAAGCCGTGAGGCGTCAAACAGCAACAAGCGGGGTCAATCCCGCGGGGTCGAGCCGCGTTTTGCGGCTCGACCCTCTCTCTCTTCCCGTGAGCTTCGATGCGCAGGATGCCCGCGCCGACAACGGCGTGCGCCGCGTCGAACTGCACCGTGAACGTGTCGTGCTTCGGCGCGCCGTCCATGGCATGCGGATGGCCATCAACCTTCGTGTCAGCGATTTCCGCGGCATCGCACTGCGCGGCATCGACGATGCCCAGATGCTGGTGCTGGCTCATCGCGATCCATCACTGAACATTCCGCTGTGCGTCAGCTCCGATCGCGACGAGATCGCGTCGGCCTGGCAAATCTGGAGCGATATCTTCGCCCTGCCGCAACTGGAGGAATCGCCGTTTGAGCCGGCGCCCCGGCGGCGGCGGCGCAACGCGATCCGCGCGCGGCGTCCGAAATTCCTGGTGCGGCGGCGTGGCGGCGGACCGCTCGATGCAACCCGCGTCCATCGCGACGAGCGCGAGATCATCGCGAGAAACTGAGAGCCCGCTCTTCTAGGCCGTCCTGATCAGGGCGTCCACGACCAGGCCCGCAAACAGCAACAGTCCCGCATCGCGGTTGGACTTGAACACGCGCAAACACAGCGCGGGGTCGCCGATGTCGAGCCGCGCGATCTGCCAGCCAAGATGGACGGCGAACGCCGCAAGGCCGACCCATCCGACCGGACCCGTGCCTGAAAGCCAGATCGCCAAACCAATCAGGATCACCGCAAGGCTGTAGAAAACGACCAGCGCCTGATGCGTCTTCGCGCCGAACAGCCGCGCGGTCGATTTGACGCCGATCAGCGCGTCGTCTTCGGTGTCTTGATGGGCGTAGATTGTGTCATAGCCGATCACCCAGGCGATCGATCCGGCGTAGAGAATGATCGCGGGCAACCCGAGCCGGCCCTCGATCACCGCAAATCCCATCAGCGCGCCCCACGAGAAGGCAAGCCCGAGGACGACCTGCGGCCACCAGGTGATGCGCTTCATGAAGGGATAGATCGCAACGATCGCGAGCGAAGCGATACCGGTCATGACTGCAAAGCGGTTGAACTGAAGCAAGACCGCCAGCCCAATCAGGGCCTGCGCGACCAGAAACACGAGTGCCTGGCGCACGGTCACCTGCCCGGCCGGAATCGGGCGTGAGCGCGTGCGTTCGACCCTGGCGTCGAGATCGCGGTCGGTGATGTCGTTCCAGGTGCACCCCGCCCCGCGCATGGCAAAGGCGCCTACAAAGAACAATGCAACGGTGACCGGCAATCGGCTGACGTCGTGGGCCAAGCTTGAGGCGATCGCGACCGACCACCAGCACGGCAGCAGCAACAGCCAGGATCCGATCGGCCGATCGAACCGGGCAAGCCGCAGGTAGGGCCGCGACCAGAGCGGCGCAAGCGTATCGACCCAGTTTCCGGTCGCATCCGCAACGCGGGCTAGTGCGGTGGATTTGACATTCGCTTCAGTATCGCTGCGGGTCCTCATAGCGAATGTCAAATCCAAACCGCACTCGAATTTATGTTGCTGGTGTCCCTTGGGTTCTGACATTTGCAAACGGGCCTCGCCGAGACATGATGCGAATCAGAACCGGGACACCATCGCTTCGGTCATAACGACCCGAGACTCTCGTTTTTGAATGTCGTCTTTTTGAACGCGTCGCGTTCGACAACGCGTATCAATTCCGCGTCAGCGCGTTGCCGCTCAGCGTGTCGAATGTCGTACCGCCGCTCTTCTTGGCGGTCACCTCTGGAACTGCCGTCGCCGAACCCAGCATGTCGCTCAAGCTTGGACCGGCTGGGGCCTGGTTTTTCATGTTGGCCGCGGCATTACAGATTTTCTCCTGCATTGCCTCGGAGCTCTTGTGGCCCTTCTTCAACTGCTCGGCAATCTGCGGCGGGATGCCGCAACGAGACGCATTGGTCTCGACGTATTTCATCATCTTGATTTCGGCCTGGATGAAGTTGTTGATCAGCTTGCAGGCGACTTCCGGGCCCTGACGCTTGTCGCTGGCTTCTTTCAGCATGTGGCCGCGCTTTTCGGCTTCCGCGCGCAGCGGCAGGAACTCCTTCATGCAATTGTCAGGCGGCCCCGCTTGCGTCGGGGGCGCCGCGAAGGGCGACGCGCCAGCCCCCGGGAAAGATGCCGGCGCTGCGCCGAAGGAGGAGGAAGGCACCGGCGCATTGCCGAAGGCGGACGATGCTGGTGCTCTGTTGACGGCGGTCGCCGGCGCGCCGTTCACAGGGGGAAAAGCCGGATCGGTCGCCGACCCCGCTTGGCCCGGCAATGGCGCGGGAAACGCGCCTTGCGCCGAAACCTGCCCGGCATGAAATGTTACGGCGGCCACGATGGCGAGCGGCGCAATCAACTGGCGGATCATCAATGCTATTCCTTCAGGCCCGCAAACGTCTTCCCGACAGGAGCGCGACTCCGTTATCGGCATTTTACGATTGCTGCCAGTGGTTAACAACCCGTTGAATTGGGCAAGAGCGCGGCGCAACGTCGCCGTTAACCCGTAATAATCACGCAATTTCTAATCCTTTTGGGGCTAAAACGCCCGAAGATTGGACGTAACTAATGCCCTCGCATGATTTCCGCAAACCCCGCCTGTTCGTGGACGCGCCGCTCGAAGGCGGCGCGACCGTCATGCTGGCGCGGGACCAGAGCAACTATCTCGGTAATGTGCTGAGGCTTTCGGCGGGCGACGGCATTCTCGTTTTCAACGGGCGCGACGGCGAATGGCAGGCCTCGATCACCGGACGCAAGCGGCCCGACGGTCTTGAGGTGCAAAGCCGGACCCGGCCGCAAGATCGCCCGGGCGATCTCGCTTACGTGTTCGCGCCGCTCAAGCACGCGCGGCTCGACTACATGGTGCAAAAAGCCGTGGAGATGGGCGTCTCCTCACTTCAGCCTGTCCTGACGCGTTTCACGCAGGTCTCGAGGGTCAACAGCGAACGGATGCGGGCCAATGTCATCGAGGCCGCCGAGCAATGCGGCATTCTCGGCATCGCCGACGTCGCGGAACCCATCGCTTTCGATCGCTTCCTTGATCGCCGGACGGCCGAGCGGCTTCTCGTCTTTTGCGACGAGGCTGCCGACATCGCCAATCCATGGAGTGCGCTGTCGCGCGAAAAGGCCGGCCACGGCGTCGATGTGCTGATCGGGCCGGAAGGCGGGTTTGCCGAGGAGGAGCGCGCCGCTCTGCTGCGTCAGCCCAATACGTTGCGGCTCTCGCTCGGACCGCGAATCCTGCGGGCGGATACCGCAGGCGTCGCGGCGCTGGCGTTGGTGCAGGCCGCGCTCGGCGATTGGACCTAAGGCGGCCGGCCGGTAAGCGGCCTCGTCAAGCCACCTTGGTCGTTAAGACATTTGGCCGATCCCGGTCGAAACCGCTGGCAGGCCATGCTAAAGGCAGCGCCAACGGCGCGCCGGCCGGAGCGTGGCAGGCAACCGTTTCTCAACAAAATTACGCTATCTCAACGACTTAGATACCTGACCGGCTTCGGGAAATCTGGACACGACCATGATCGCAACCGCCGCTCCTCGTGCGACCGGATCCGCCCAATGGGCGGACGCGCTGCTGCGATCATTTGCGGAAGCCGGCTATGGCCTGGCCGAACCTGGCGTCTTGCAGCCCTCCGAGCCCTTTCTGGACCTCTCCGGCGAAGACATCCGAAAGAGCCTGTACCTGACGACGGATGCGACCGGCGAGGAACTTTGCCTTCGCCCGGATTTGACGATTCCGGTGGCGCGCGAATATCTCGCCTCCGCCAACGCGGGAAAGCCGGCCGGCTACAGTTATCTCGGTCCCGTCTTCCGCTATCGCGAAGGTCGCGCGAGCGAATTCCTTCAGGCCGGCATCGAATCCTTCGGCCGGCTCGATCGCCCAGCCGCGGATGCCGAGATGCTCGCGCTGGCTCTGCAGGCAACGCAGGCCTTCGGCGTCAGCGATGTCGAGATCCGCACCGGCGACGTCGCGCTCTTTACGTCGCTGATCGATGCACTCGGACTTTATCCGGTGTGGCGACGCCGGCTGATCAAGGATTTCAACCGCAAGATCAACCTCGAGCAGGATATCGAGCAGCTGACGCTCGCAAGCGCAACGCCGCGCAACGAATATGAGGGCGTGCTGGCCGCACTCGCCGGTTCCGATCGCAAGGCGGCGCTCGCGCTTGTCACCGATTTGATGTCGATCGCCGGCACCAGCAATGTCGGCGGCCGCACGGTGGCCGAGATTGCCGACCGCTTTCTCGAACAATCGACCTTGAAGGCCGGCGCGCTGCCGCGCGACGCGCTCAAGATCATCAAGCGGTTTCTCGCCATCTCGGGGGAGCCGCGCGATGCGATCGCGCAGTTGCGCGCCCTGGCAAAAGACTCCAAGCTTGATATCGGCGCGGTCATCGACGCGCTCGAAAGCCGGATCGGCTCCATGACCGGACACGGCATCGACGTTGCAAAGGTGCGGTTCTCGACCTCCTTCGGACGCGGGCTGGATTATTACACCGGTTTCGAATTCGAGCTTCACGCCAGAAACAACGGCGTCGAACCTCTGGTCGCCGGCGGCCGATATGACGGATTGTTGCAACGGCTTGGCTCGACGGCTGCCATTCCCGCGGTCGGATTTTCGGTGTGGGTCGAAGCGCTCGCCAACATCGGCAATCCTGCTGCCACCGGGAGGCCGTCGTGACCACGCCCTTTGTTCTCGCCGTTCCTTCAAAGGGCCGCTTGCAGGAAAACGCCGAAGCGTTTTTCACCAGCGCCGGTCTCGCTCTGGCGAAGCCGCGCGGCGCCCGCGAATATCGCGGCACCATCATGGGCCTCGACAATGTCGAGATTGCCTATCTGTCGGCGAGCGAAATCGCCTCGCAGCTCGCGCGCGGCGCGGTTCACCTCGGCGTCACCGGCGAGGATCTCGTGCGCGAGAGCATCGTCGACGCCGACAAGCGCGTGCTTCTGATCGACAGCCTCGGCTTCGGCAGCGCCAATGTCGTGGTGGCCGTGCCGCAGGCCTGGATCGACGTGCGAACCATGGCCGATCTCGACGACGTTACGTCAGGCTTTCGCGAACAGCATAACCGGCGGATGCGGGTCGCAACCAAGTACATCAACCTCACCCGCGCGTTCTTCGCCTCCCACGGCATCGTCGACTACCGCATCGTCGAGAGCGCCGGCGCGACCGAAGGCGCGCCCGCAGTCGGCACCGCCGAAATGATCGTCGATATCACCACGACCGGCGCGACCCTTGCAGCAAACGGCCTCAAGGTGCTCGACGACGGCGTGATCCTGAAGAGCCAGGCCAATCTCGTCGCCTCGCGCGAAGCCGACTGGTCGAGCGGGGCGCGCGAGGCCGCGCGCGTGATCCTCGATCACATCGCCTCCCGCGCGCGCGCCAAAAAATACCGCGAGGTCCGCACTCGTTTCACCGCCTGCAACGCCGCGCTCTTGGCCGAGGCCGAGGCGCGCTTCGGTGTGGTCTCGCCGTTTGGCGGGCCGACGTCCTCCGGAATGGTGACGCTGCACTGCCCGCCGGGTGAGCTCTACGCGCTCGGCAGCTTCCTGCGCAATCATGGCGCGGACACGGTTTCGGTGGCCTCGCTCGACTATGTGCTGGATCGCGAAAATCCCCTGTTCGCCCGGCTCGAGACCTTCCTCGGACAATAGACCGCAGGCCGATCCGTGGCGACAATCCATCGCGACTGCCATATGCTGTTGTATCGGAACGTGCTTTCAGGCGACGTTGGACCTGTGGTGAGACTGGAAACTGATCGATGATGCTGGGTACGGACGTATCGAGCTTGTCAACGACCGCAGCCACCGCTGCGGCGCAAGGCCTGTCGATCGTGGTGCCGCTGTACAACGAGGCGGCCGGCCTCGCATCGCTTCACCAGCGGCTTTGCGACCTTGCGAGGCGCCTTGGCGATCGCTATCGGCTGCGCTGCGAAGTGGTCTATGTCGATGACGGAAGTTCCGACGCCACGCTCGTCATCGCGCGCCAGCTGAAGGCTGACTGCATCGACGTCCAGGTCGTCTCGCTGTCGCGCAATTTCGGCAAGGAAGCGGCGCTGATGGCCGGCCTCGATCACGCGCGGCGCGGCGCTGTCATGTTCATGGACGGCGACGGCCAGCATCCGCCGGATCTGGTCGAAAAGCTCGTCGGTCACTGGATCGATGACGGATACGATGTGGTCTACACGGCGAAAGCCCATCGCGACAATGAATCGCTGCTGCGGCGGCTGTCGGTGCGCGGCTTCTACGCCCTGATCAACTGGGGCGCGCGGCAGAAGATTCCGGAAGACGCCGGCGATTTCCGCCTGTTGTCACCGCGCGCAGCCGCCGCCTTGCGGCAGCTCCCGGAGCGCAACCGGTTCTTCAAGGGGCTGGCGAGCTGGATCGGCTTTCGTCAGATTCGCGTCGACTACGAGCCGGCCGCGCGCGAGCACGGCATGACGACATTCAGCGCCGGGCGGCTGGTCGGGCTTTCGATCGAAGGATTGACCTCGTTCTCGGTCGCGCCCCTGCGCGTGGCGAGCCTGCTCGGCATCCTGCTCGCGTCCGTCGCTTTCCTGTTCGGCCTTTCGATTCTCTGGGAAACACTGATCGATGGAAAATCCGTGCCCGGCTATCCCTCGCTCATCGTGGGCCTGATGACGATCGGCGGCGTGCAGCTGATCATGATCGGCATTGTCGGCGAATATATCGGCAAGATCCTTTCGGAGCTGAAGGCGCGTCCAATCTATTTCGTCGCCGAGCATTCCGAAAAGCGCGCCGATGCGGACATCGACAGTGAGGCCAGCAAAAGGACCGCTGCAGAATGAGCCGGCGCATCTGGCTGTGTGCCGACGATTACGGCATCAGCCCCGGCGTCAACCGCGCCATCCGCGACCTGATCGAGAACGGCCGCCTCAACGCGACATCCGTCATGACGGTGGGGCCGGCGATCGGTCGCGACGACGTCAATGCCTTGCAGGCGGCCGCGAAAGCCAATCCGCACTGCGCGATCGGTCTGCACGTGACCCTGACCGGGCGGTTTCGTCCTTTGACCCTGCATTTCAGGCCGGTCGACGGCGGTCTGTTCTTGCCTCACGCCAAGCTCTTCCGTCGGGGTCTGACGGGACGGCTTGATCTTGAGCTGATGCGGACCGAAGTCCTGGAGCAACTGTCGGCCTTCGCCGACCTGTTCGGCCGCTCACCCGATTTCGTCGACGGCCACCAGCATGTTCAACTCTTTCCCGGCGTGCGCGCGGCTTTCCTGGCAGCGGTGAAGGAAGCAGCACCCAAGGCGTGGATCAGGCAATGTGGCCGCAGCCAGCCATGGAGCCAACGCCTGGGCTCGCCGAAGGCGCTTGTGCTCGACGTGCTCAGCGCGCAATTCCGAACACGCGCTGCGCGCACTGAGCTTGCCTTCAATTCGGCTTTTGCCGGCGCCTACGATTTTTCCAAAGAGCAGGAGTTCGGCGCCCTGATGCAACAATTCCTGCAAGGGATGCCCGACGGCGGCGTTGTCATGTGTCATCCCGGCGTCGTGGACGAGGTGCTGATCAGCCTCGATCCGTTCACCGTCCAGCGTGAACGCGAATACGAATTCCTTCGCAGCGAAGGATTCGCGCCGCTGCTGGCTGCCAACAACGTTACGCTCGGCTGACTTCCAGCCGGCAAGTTGGCGCGGCTGCGGCAATTGGGCTGCCTCCCGGATTCCTGACCCGAATCAATAGCTTGAGGGCGAGCAAGCGGCCTACCTAAATTTAATTTCCATCCGCACTACCTGCGACATGAAGCTCGCCTACATCTCCTTTCACGCTTTGAGAAGCGATGGAGAGCCCTGATGACACCGCAAGAACGCCAGTTGGTTGATGATCTATTTGGTCGGCTGTCCAGGATGGAGGGCGCGCCACGCGACTCCGACGCGACGGCAGCGATTGCCCAGGGCCTGCGGAGCGCGCCGAACGCAATCTACCCACTGGTGCAAACGGTGCTGTTGCAAGATGAAGCGCTCCGCCGCGCCAACGACCGCATCCAGGAACTCGAGAACCAGAGCGCGCCCCAGCAAAATCAGGGCGGCGGCTTCCTCGACACGATGCGCGGCGCCCTGTTCGGGCAAGGCCAGTCGCAAGGCGGGCAATCACAGGGTTCCGTGCCGAACGTGCGGCCGCCGGAAGCCGGCAGCCGTCCGGTCTGGAACAGCGGTCAGGTCCTGCAGCAGGCCGGCCACTATGATCAGGGCGGATATGGCCAACGTGATCAGGGCGGCTACGGCCAGCCTTATGGCGGCCCGCAAGCGCCCGGCGGGGGCATGATGGGTGGCATGGGTGGCGGAGGCGGTAGTTCATTTCTCGGAACCGCGGCGGCCTCGGCCGCCGGTGTGATCGGTGGCTCGCTTCTGCTCAACAGCATCCGCGGGATGATGGGCGGCGGCCATCAGGCCGCCTTCGGCGGTACATCGAGCCAAAGTCCCTGGACCGACCAGTCCGGCAGCAGTCTGGCGCGTGACGCCGGCGTCAACGACATCTCCTCGCGAGATCTCGCCGCGCAGGATCGCGCCCAGGATCTCGCTCAGGATCAAGAGGACGATTTGCGCGCACAGGATGAGCGCGACGACATGGAAGCTGACGCCAACGACGATTTCGGCGGCAACGACGACAGCGACTTCGCCTGACTTCATCAACATGTGAGCAAAAACGGCCACTCCATTGGAGTGGCCGTTTCATTTTCCTTTGGTGCAAAGCGTCAGATCACGACGACCTTGGTGCCGACGTTGACGCGGCCGTAGAGATCGATCACGTCCTCATTGCGCATCCGGATGCAACCGGACGACACGTTGGTGCCGATCGTCCAGGGCTCGTTGGAGCCGTGGATGCGATAGAGCGTCGAACCGAGATACATCGCACGCGCCCCGAGCGGATTTTGCGGACCGCCTTCCATGTGGCGCGGCAAGTCGGGCCGGCGCGCCAGCATCTCCGAGGGCGGCGTCCAGTCCGGCCACTCTTTCTTTGCCGAGATCGTCTTCACGCCGGACCAGGTGAAACCCGGGCGGCCAACACCGATGCCGTAGCGCAGCGCCTTGCCGCTGCCCTGGACCAGATAGAGGAACTTGTTCGGCGTATCGACCACGATCGTGCCGGCGCCTTCCTTGCCCTCATATTCGACGAGTTGCTTCTCGTATTTCGGATCGAACGAGGGGCGCGCGGGCTCGCTCATCATCGGCTGGCCCATGGCCTGCGGCGGCATCATCGGCGCCTGGTAAACCATTGGCTGCTGCCCGTACGGAGCCTGCTGCTGGTAGGCGGGCTGCTGCCGATAGACCTGGCCTTCCTGCCCTTGCCTGTCACCGAACAGAAACTCGATAAAGCCTCCGCCCATGCTGGGGCGATCGGCTGAAGCCAGGCGCACCGGCGCGGGAGCCGGCGGCGTTGCGGAACGATCGGGATGGAGCGCAACCGGATCGGTGACGAACTCGGCCTCGTTCGCGGCCGCTTGCGGAAATCCGAAGCCAAGCCAGCAAGCGCTGGCGAGCAGCGCGAAATACATTTTCTTCATCGACGTACTCATACCAGTGCCCACTTTCCGAAGTTCGTGTTCCACCTCAGCACCCACTTTCACGAACTTCGGAAAGTCATGGGCGCTAGCAGACATCGATTCTAGTGCCGCTTTCCATTTGAAGCTCCCGGATCGAATTCGCCGCTTGTGGCGCGCGAGCTTCAAATGGGCGGCGCTAGTTCGTCGTCGAGTGCGCCGGAGCGGCGCCTCTGCACGTGGTTAGCTAAAAGCAAAAACCGCATCGGTTTGGTAAACAGAACCGACGTTTTGATTCACCACGTCGTCAAACCAGCGCGGATTTGTCCGGTAGCGTTTATTTTCGGTGAACACGACGTGCGCATGGTTAATCGTCAGTGTGCGCACGCGTTCGCGCATTGCGTGCAAGTTCTGGCGTGAACCTCGTGTTAAATCAGGTCTGCTTTAAAGCACGGCGGTGCAAGGGGTCAGGGAATTTGCCATGGCGGTTCATCGTAGACGTTTTCGTGTCGAGGAAGCTATCTCCGGGGATATTCAGATGCCGCCGGAAGTTAAAACCGAGGTCGGTCCCATGCACCGCGAGATCATGAACGAATTGCGCGCCATCAAGGCACAGATGGCTACGTCGCGTCCCAACGGCGCGACAGCAGAGACGATCGGCGAAGCCGCGGCACGAGAAGTGGCCGAAGCGAATGCGCTGCTTGAAACCTATCGTGCGCAGATCGAGCAATGCGAGAAGCTGAAGGTCGAGCTCGACCTGATCTATGACGCCATTACCCGTACCAAGCGCGAAATCGCCGTGCTGCACGGCAAGAGTTTCAACGGCGAAGAGATGGCCAAGGTCAATGGCGAGCTCGGCGCCGTGGTCGGCGGCACCGAAGAGGCCACCCAGCAGATCCTGGAAGCGGCTGAATCGATCGACAATGCGGCGACCGCACTCAGCAAGGTCAACTCGCCCGATCAGCAGAAGCTGCTCAGCGAGGAAATCCAGGAACGCGTTGTCTCGATCTTCGAGGCCTGCAACTTCCAGGACCTGACCGGCCAGCGCATCAAAAAGGTGATGAACACGATGAAGTTCATCGAAAATCACATCACCGTCATGATGGAGATCTGGGGCGGCGTCGACGCCATCAAGGCGCACGCGCCGGCGATCGTCGACACCCGCGAAGGTGACGCCAGGCTGCTGAACGGCCCGAAGCTCGAAGGCGACGTCGGCCACGCCTCGCAGGACGATATCGACGCGCTGTTCGACTGATTGAGGATTTTCAATGCAAGAAAAACGCCGGCCTTTCAGGCCGGCGTTTTTGTTTTCTTCGTCGTCATGCCCCGCGTAGGCGGGGCATCCAGCATTCCAGAGGCTTCTCGGCTCAAGCACGGGCGTCTCTGGAATACTGGATCGTCCGGCATAGGCGAAGCGGAAGCGACGCCGTTCTTCGAACGGCTATGCCGGACGATGACAGCGGAGCATGCCTCAGCTCCGCCCATTTTGCTCGCAGTGATGGAAGGTTTGCGAGTCGCGCTCACGCGCGCGGCGCGCAGCGGACATAGACCATGTTGCCGTAACGGGTCGCCGCATCCTTGTCGATGAAGCGGGTGATCAGCACGCGCCCGTCAAAGGAGACGATCTCGCGGTCCTGCTCGCCGCCCGCAGGTCCGGGCGGACCAATATAGTTCTTGCCGCTCGGGCTGCCCTTGAGCCGCAGTTCCTGCGGCGTCGCCTGATCGGCCAGATGCATGATGACGCCGCCACTGCTGCCGGCGCCGATCACATAGGGCTGCTTGCACTGCGCCTTCGCGGCCGCTTCGGTGCGCGCGCGATCATTGGGATTCTGGTACGAGGCCAATCCCCATTTGCCGACGATTTCGTCGGGACGGATCGTTGCGGGCATTTCCGGTGCCGGCGCCGGCTCGGGCGCCACAGACGGCGACGACGAGAATGAGGGCAGGCTCATGCTGCTGCATGCGCCGAGAAACACCGCCAGCACCGAGGCGATCCCCAGATTGGCAGCCGTCCGCGCGCCACCTGAAACGATCATGTTATCCCCCAAGCAAATCCGCGGTCGCGTCCGTCCGGCAGCGAACCGCAAAAACCCTGACTCGGCAACGACGTCCCAAATACGTCGGCGTAGCGATGTGGTTTTCCAAAGCATCCTATATCAGCCTCACCAAGCCATTAACCGCGTTTGCTTGACAGGATCGCCGCAAGGCCATATCCCCCAGTCGCACCATTGGCACTCTAAGTGCCCGATTGCCAAGAACTACGATAGGCTGCCCTCGGCCGGACCGGCCCCGTATTCCCCGTCAATTTCGGCAGCAAATCGACCAGCGAACCAGGCTCCAAAGGAACCGTCATGGCTAAAACCACATTTCGCCCACTGCATGACCGTGTCGTGGTCAAGCGCATCGATGCTGAACAGAAGTCCAAGGGCGGCATCATTATCCCCGACACCGCCAAGGAAAAGCCCTCGCAGGGCGAAATCACGGCGGTCGGCCCCGGCGGCCGGGACGAAGCCGGCAAGTTGATCCCGATCGATCTCAAGGTCGGCGACCGCGTCCTGTTCGGCAAATGGTCGGGCACCGAGGTCAAGATCGACGGCGAGGAACTCTTGATCATGAAGGAAAGCGACATCATGGGCGTGCTCGTTTAAGCACGACCTCCATTCGCACGTAACCCCCGCCGCGAACGTTCAACTTGAGCCGTCATGATCCGGATCTGATCCGGAACATCCACCCCCGACAAAACTGGATCGCCGGGCAACAGGCGAGCGAAAGCGACCCCGTCCTTCGAACGGCTATGCCCGGCAGTGACGAGTGAGCGACGCGGCAAGAACACAAACCTTCGAATTTGAGGAGTAAGGACAATGGCTGCCAAGGATGTCAAATTTTCCGGAGACGCGCGCGAGCGGATGCTGCGCGGCGTCGATGTTCTCGCCAACGCCGTCAAGGTGACGCTCGGTCCCAAGGGCCGCAACGTCGTCATTGAAAAGAGCTTTGGCGCCCCGCGCATCACCAAGGACGGCGTGACCGTCGCCAAGGAGATCGAACTGGACGACAAGTTCGAGAACATGGGCGCGCAGATGCTGCGCGAGGTTGCCTCCAAGACCAACGACACCGCCGGTGACGGCACCACCACCGCGACCGTGCTGGCGCAGGCGATCGTGCGCGAAGGCGCCAAGGCGGTTGCCGCCGGCATGAATCCGATGGACCTCAAACGCGGCATCGAAGTCGCCGTGAACGCGGTCGTGAAGGATATCGAGAAGCGCGCGAAGCCGGTCGCCTCCTCCTCCGAGGTCGCCCAGGTCGGCACGATTTCCGCCAATGGCGATGCCGCGATCGGCAAGATGATCGCGCAAGCGATGCAGAAGGTCGGCAACGAGGGCGTCATCACGGTCGAAGAGAACAAGTCGCTCGAGACCGAGGTCGATATCGTCGAAGGCATGAAGTTCGACCGCGGCTATCTGTCGCCCTATTTCGTCACCAACGGCGAGAAGATGACGGCGGAACTCGAAGACGTCTACGTGCTGCTGCACGAGAAGAAGCTGTCCGGCCTGCAGGCGATGCTGCCGGTGCTGGAGGCCGTGGTGCAGTCCGGCAAACCGCTTCTGATTATTGCCGAGGATGTCGAGGGCGAGGCGTTGGCGACGCTCGTCGTCAACCGCCTGCGCGGCGGCTTGAAGGTCGCCGCCGTCAAGGCGCCGGGCTTCGGCGATCGCCGCAAGGCGATGCTGGAAGACATCGCGATCCTCACCGGCGGCCAGCTGATTTCCGACGAACTCGGCATGAAGCTCGAAAGCGTGACGGTCAACATGCTCGGCCGCGCCGGCAAGGTGGTGATCGATAAGGAGAACACCACGATCGTCAAGGGCGCCGGCAAGAAGAAGGACATCGAGGCGCGCGTTGGCCAGATCAAGGCGCAGATCGAGGAGACCACCTCGGACTACGACCGCGAGAAGCTTCAGGAGCGTCTGGCCAAGCTCGCCGGCGGCGTCGCGGTGATCCGCGTCGGCGGTGCGACCGAGATCGAGGTCAAGGAGAAGAAGGATCGCGTCGAGGACGCGCTCAACGCCACGCGGGCCGCTGTGCAGGAAGGCATCGTGCCGGGCGGCGGCGTTGCTCTGTTGCGCGCCAGGAAGGCTGTGGGGCGCATCCACAACGATAATTCCGACGTGCAGGCCGGCATCAACATCGTGCTCAAGGCGCTGGAAGCTCCGATCCGCCAGATCTCGGAGAATGCCGGCGTCGAAGGTTCGATCGTTGTCGGCAAGATCCTGGAAGACAAGTCGGAAACGTACGGCTTCGATGCCCAGACCGAAGAGTATGTCGACATGGTCGCCAAGGGCATCATCGACCCGGCCAAGGTGGTGCGCACCGCCCTGCAAGACGCATCCTCCGTTGCCGGCCTGCTGGTGACGACCGAAGCGATGGTTGCGGAACTGCCGAAGGAGCCCGCGCCGGCAGCGGGTGGCGGTCACGGCCACGGCGGCATGGGCTTCTAAATCACGCCGATTTGGCAACATACGAAATCACGAAGGCCGCCATGCGCGGCCTTCTTTTTTTGTTCTTTGGCGATTTGCCGAAAGCTTTGCTAGGAAGGGCCGCCCCGGCCCGATCGAACCGCGGCCGGGCGATCTCAAGTCTCTCCAAGGAAGTGCAGATGCGCGCGCCCTTATTTTTCCTGACCGTTCTTGTCGCGGCTTCAACGACCGTAGCCCACGGGCAAATGAAGCTCTCGACCAAGCCCGCCCCCGGCGCCAACGAAGTCAGGTATTTCACCGCCATCGACGGACTGATGGATGGCAATGCCGATGTGATCCTGAAGGAAACACGCCAAGGCAAAACCCTGACCGCGGCCACGCTCGATGTGTGTTATCCCGCCGCCAAAGGCTCCGACCGCAAGGACCGCTTCGTCGCCAATCTTGCGATCAACGGCCAAACCCTCACTGGAACAACCCAGAGCGTCGGCAGCAAGTTGCCGGTGACGATCAAGCTGACGCGAAAGCCGACCGGCGACAATTTTGAGTTCAAGGGCCAGATCAGCATCGGGCAGACCGTCACCGAAGTGAACTCGACTGACAATTCCGATCTCAGCGAGCGCGAGTTTCAGGAGAGCCAGTCCAGCGACGACAGCATCACCCCGGCGCCGAAGGATTTCACCGAAGTATCGCCGGAAGCGATCGCCGTGCGCGTCAAGCTGGATGCGGTCGCCGATTTTCTCAAAAGCCTGAAGGGACAGGACGTCGAGGTTTCCTTAAGCAGCCTCGCCGTCACTTGCGACGTGCTGCGCGCCGGCGAACAGACGATTTCGCTCAGCGCCGATCCCGATCGCGCCGCAGGGTTGATCACGAAATTCAAGTCCGTACCCGGTGTGGTCGCAGCCGGATGGACCTCAGGCATCATCGAAATGGACCGCACCATCCGCTTTTCGGCTGCGCCCTGGCGTGACGGCGAGAAGCTCAACAAGGACAAGTTGGCATCGACCATCGCCAATGTCCTGGCCGCAGCGCTGTCGGCCAAGCCTGCAACGTCCGTCTGGAACTCCGCCAACGGCAAGCTGAAACTGACATTCAAGCGCCCTAACGCCCTTTATCCTTCGCTTGATCTCACCGACACCATCGAGGTGCCGGCGCTGGTCGCTTCCGAAAAGCCCGGCGCATCGGACCGGCTGATCCTTTGGATTGGCAGTCCGGCGATCACCACCGCCGACGAGACCTCGGGCCCCGCACTGGTCCTCGCCAACGATGTCAGTGGTGACGAAGAAGGCGCCCAGAAGGACGACAATGGTCCCGTTGACGCCCTCACCAAAGAATTCAAGGGTCAGCGCTGGGACGCGGACAAATCAGTCTGGAAGTAACGAGGCGCGGCCGCGCCGCACGAACCGACTTGCTGGTGGAGCGGATTTGACATTCGCTACTAACCCTGGCCGCGAACTCGCATAGCGAATGTCAAATCCCGAACTCCACCAAAAGCATATTTTTGCTAGTGGTCGTTTGATTCTAACATTCGCAAATGCGCCCGTTGAGAAGGGATGCGAATGTTAGAATCCGACCGCTAGTTCGTGTTGAGGTGAAACTTCAAGGGCCTGGTTCCCACAAAGGACACCTGATCGCCCCGCCGCCGCCAGGTGGTGGCTTCGCTGAGCGCGGCAACCAGATCGTCGTCCGCCTGCGCCCGTGCCGGCGGACAGCCCTGATCCTGCAGCTGACCGGGAACGAAGATCACCGTATTGCCGGCGACCGAAAATTGCCCCGTCCCTCTCTTGCACCACAAATCGAGTTTGGCCTCGCCGTTGTCGCCGATCTCGAGCGTCGGTATCCGCTTCGATCCAGGCTGCGGCAATGTATCCAGCGTCATTTCGAATCCGAACGGAAACCCATCGTCCGCACGGACCGGACTGGCCGGCAAAACGACAGCCGTGAACGCAGCGACAACCGCCGCAAGACCTCGCGCTGAAAACATTGGAATTCCTTCCGGGACATTCGAAAAGCGTGCGCGGTTGTAGTCGGCCAAGGCCCTATTGACCAGATCGATTGCGCCAAAAAAATCCCCGCGTCCAACAGGACGCGGGGATGCTTGATCAGCTCTTGCCAAGGTTTACTTCAGGACCATGGCCGTGAACGGATAGACATAGGCCTGCAACATCACGAACAGGCCGACCAGACAGGCCAGCGCAATCGAGTGCTTGAACACAAAGCGCAGGATCGAGCCCTCATGCCCGTACCAGTTGGTCGCGGTGGAGGCGACGACGATCGACTGCGCGTCGATCATCTTGCCCATGACGCCGCCCGAGGAGTTCGCGGCTGCCATCAATATTGGCGACATACCCAACTGCTCGGAGGTGATCCTTTGCAGGTTGCCGAACAGGATGTTCGAGGCGGTATCCGATCCGGTCAACGCAACGCCCAACCAGCCAAGCAGCGTGCCGAAGAACGGGTAGAGGACACCTGTTGCCGCAAAGGCAAGACCCAGCGTCGCGTCGATGCCGGAGAGGCGGGTCAACGTGCCGATCGCCAGCATCGCCGAGATCGTGATCAGCGAAATCGCGCAAAGACGGATGGTGCGGCCATACTCGGCGATCATCTTGGCGGGCGAGAAGCCTGCCAGGAAGCCGGCGATGATCGCCGCGATCAACATGCCTGTCCCGGTGAACGACAGATAAGTGAACCCGAACACCGCACCTTCCGGCGTCGGCTTCGCGGCAACCGGCGGCACCTTGTTGATCATCTGGTGCAACTCAGGAACCGGATAGTTCCAGGTGAAGATCGAATTCGCCCACGTCTTGAACGCTCCGTTGCCCCAGATCAGCATCACGATGCAGACGACGATCCACGGCAACAATGCACTGAACAGCTGAGCCGACGTCAGCGGCGTCTTGTCCAGCGGTTTTGCCGGCGTCATCGTAGCCATGGATTCATCGTTGCCGCGCAGTGCCGGCGACAGCCAGATTTTCTTCGGCTGCCAGACCTTCAGGAACAAGATGAGTGCGCCCATCGAAATCAGCGACGCGCCGATGTCGACGATCCAGGGATTGATGAAGTTGGAGATGACAAATTGCGGCACGGCGAACGAGATGCCGGTGACCAGGATGGCCGGCCAGATCTCCTTCATGCCTTTCCAGCCGGCGAAAGCCCAAACCACCCAGAACGGCACGATCAGCGAGAACACCGGTAGCTGACGGCCGACCATCGCGCCCAGGATATAAGGGTCAAGGCCCGTCACCTGCGAGAGCCCCTGGATCGGCGTACCGAGCGCACCGTAGGCAACGGGCGCCGTGTTGGCGATCAGCGACAGTCCGGAAGCCGCGAGCGGCGAGAAACCGAGACCGATCAGAACCGCGCCGGTGACCGCGACCGGCGTGCCGAAACCGGATGCGCCCTCGAAGAAAGCGCCGAACGAAAATGCGATCAAAAGCAATTGCAGCCGGCGATCTTCGGTGACGCCACCGACGGCGCGCTTGAGCAACTCAAATTGGCCGGTTGCGACCGTGAGCTGGTAGAGAAAGATAACGTTCAGCACGATCCAGCCGATCGGGAAGAAACCTGCCACGACGCCGAGCAGCGAAGCGCGGATCGACATGTTCGCCGGCATGGTGAAGACGAAGATCGCGATCAGGTTGGTCAGGATCACCGCAACGATGGCGGCGATGTGCGCCTTGACCTTGCCGCTTGCGATCAAGACGAGCAGCGTGACGACGGGCACCGCGGCTGCGATCGTCGACAGCACGGCGTTGTTGAAAGGATTATAGACTTGATCCCAGTGCATTACGTTTTCTCCCCAAGTACTTTTTGGCGCTGCCGGCCCGCGTGGACGGCCGGCGCGCTGGCGTCAATTTTCGAGGGCCTTTGGCAAAGTGCGACGTCAAACGCGAATTCGGCTCCGCCAAATCCGCTCACAAACGCGCGAAATGAGATGGCCCCCTGCCACCCGCCATTGACCGCATGCTAGGGTTGACTCGGAGGTGGCGACAAGCGAACCCATACCATCAAGTTTACAACTTTAGTCTAGTTCCGGAGACGGACATTCGCTTAAGCTTCCGCGGTTCCCGAAAACGCGACGCCAGCTAACCCTAGCGAATGTCAAATCACCTTCCCTAGCCGGGCCAACACCTAGCCCGTGCAACTATTCCCCGGAGACCACGATCAGTGAAGAAAATCGGCTCGATGCTGAAGATCGTATGGCGGATCGCCATTCCCTATTTTCGTTCCGAAGACAAACGGGCTGGCCTCTGGTTGCTCGCTGCGGTGATTGCCATTGAACTCGCCTCGGTCGCTGACGACGTCCTGCTCAACCAATGGCGCAACCGCTTCTACAACGCGTTGCAGGAAAAGGACTTGAACGGCTTTGTGCGGGAGATGTTCGTCTTCTGCGCACTCGCCGCCGTCGCGGTTTTTCTTTCCGTCTATCAACTCTACCTCGGTCAATGGCTGCAAATTCGCTGGCGGAACTGGATGACCAGGCGATATCTCGATGGCTGGTTGCCTGGCGCAAATCACTACCGCATGGCGCTGCGCGGCGACGCGGCTGACAACCCCGACCAGCGCCTCGCCGACGACATCAAATTGTTCGTCGCCCAGACGCTGGGCATCGGCACTGCACTATTGAACTCGATCGTCAGCCTCGCCTCGTTCGTCGTCATCCTCTGGGGCCTGTCCGAGGCGGCGCCGCTGCACCTGTTTAGCAGCGACTTCGCAATCCCCGGCTATCTCGTCTGGGGCGCGCTGATCTACGCCCTTCTAGGAACCGCACTCACGCAATGGATCGGCTCGCCGCTGATCCGTCTCAACTTCGAGCAGCAACACTTTGAAGCCAATTACCGTTTCGACCTGGTCCGCGTGCGCGAGAACACTGAACAGATCGCGCTGCTCAAGGGAGAGAACGCGGAACAGCAGCGCTTGCTCGGCCGGTTCGGTTTGATCGTCGACAACTGGTACGCGATCATGAAGCGAACCAGGCGATTGACAGCCTGGACGCAGAGCTACGCCCAGGCGGCGGTGGTCATTCCATACATCCTCGTGGCGCCGGCCTACTTCGCCGACAAGATCCTGCTTGGCGCGCTGATGCAAACCGCCGAGGCCTTCGGCAAGGTGCAGGACGCGCTGTCCTTCTTCGTTTCGGCCTATCGCTCCCTGGCTGAATGGCGCGCGGTCATCGACCGTCTCGACGGCTTTGAGACCTCGATCGAGGAAGCAACCCATCTGGCTACGACACCGCCGAAGATCGACGTCGTTGCTGCAGGCGCTGGCGCGATCGATATCGCAGGCCTCCTGGTCAAATTGCCCAACGGTGCGCCGCTGGTTGCGGCCGATAGCCTGCGCTTTCAAGGCGGCGACCAAGTTCTCGTCACCGGTCCGTCTGGCGCCGGCAAGTCGACGCTGTTTCGCGCGATTGCCGGCGTCTGGCCGTTCGGTAACGGTGAGATTACGATTCCCGCCAAGGCTACGCTGATGATGTTGCCGCAGCGGCCGTATTTTCCGATCGGAACGTTAAAGGCGGCGATCGTCTATCCTTCGAGTCCGGATGCTTTCAGTTCGTCATTCGTTGAGGAGACGCTGACTACCGTGGGCCTGCCGCAGCTCGCAACGAGGCTTGAGGAGGACGCCCACTGGAACCGGATGCTGTCACTCGGCGAGCAGCAGCGGCTTGGGATCGCCCGCGCGCTGCTGCACAAACCGCAATATCTTTTCCTCGACGAGGCGACCGCCTCGCTCGACGAAGCCGCGGAAGCCGCCCTCTATCGCCTGCTCGCCGAAAGACTCAAAGCAACGACAACCGTCTCGATCGGACATCGCAGCACGCTCAAGGCCTTCCACGACGGCCGCATCGTGCTTGAACGCGAGGGCGAGCTGTTTGCCGCGCATCAACGGCAAGAGCAGCCGAGCCCGTCATAGTAACGGCCACGGCAACGGCTCGTAGAGAATTACTTCAGATTGCTCATCGCGGTGAGGTCGGCCGACAGCTTGGCAATGCCGACCGCGCCACACCAGTTAGAGCCGAAGCCATTGGGGTTGATGGCCGTCAGGTTGCCGGGAATGTTGGCGTTGAAGGCGCTCGTCAGCGCCGCGCAATCGCCCTTGCTCAGGCTGGTGTCGGAATAGCGCAGGTCCAGCGTGAACACCTTGTAGGTGAAGGCGACGCCGATATTCCAGGTGTTGTAGCTTGGATAGGGAATGCCGATCGGCGCGGCCGCGATGCGATAGAACGCATCCGTCGTGCCGTACCATTGCCGCCCGACTTCAGCGGACACATAGGCTCCGATGCCAGTCGACCCGAACCACGCGCTCGGCGCCGTCGCTTTCGTCGTGATCGAAGAGTAGTTGCCCCAGGCGCCCGAATTCAAAAAGTTCGGCGTGTAGTATTCGTTGGCGCCGAGCGCGAAGCTGTCGTTGATGGTCCAGTTGACCTTGCCATAGCCCTCGTAAAAGCTGAGATTCTGCTTGATCTGCGTGAAATCCGGGCCGAGCGCGAGCGGCGAGCCCGGTGGACAAACCGCAACGCCGCCCGGAAAACTTTCCTGACACTGCCCGCCCGGATAGAGGTAGCCCCAGATGCCGAAGTCGAATGCGAAAGCACCGAACGTCGGCCGAATGCCGCCGTAGATATCAACTTCGGCCGCCGCATGATTGGCAAAGGAAATGCTCTCGGCGGAGGTGCCGACATAGAGTTGCAAATCCTTGTTGATGTTGTAACGCGGCTCGAAATAAGCGGCGACCGACGGTTGGTGATTGGACTGCGTGATGCCGCGAAAGACGTAGTCGCTCATCACGGCGCCGCCGAAGGCGACGTCCCAGGGATTGAACGGCGCCGGCGTCTTCGTGGCCTTCGCCGGCAAATCCGCGGCCGAAGCGGGTCCTGACATTGCCAGTAACACAGCAGCCAGAAGGCGTTTTTTCATCGAGGACCCTTCCAACGATTGCGGAGCTGGCGGCGCAACAAAGCGCAGGCGCGTAAAGCAATCTCGTATAGGGTGGCCATAACATGAAGATTAAAACGTGATCATATGCATATTTTTTATTCAGACTTGCGAACGGTCGAGATATAGCTGCAAGCTGTTGTAATCTGACCACAAATTCCCGAAGAGGCCGAGCCGGATTTGCCACGTCTGCTCGCGGCGATTACGGACCTGCAAAAGAAAAAGGCCGCAGCGATTCGACGCTGCGGCCTCCTGATATTGCTTGGTCGTGGCTGAGCTGGCCCTAGTTGCCTTCTTCACTACCCGACGAATGGTGATCGGAGTGGTGCTCCCATGACGGCGCGGGAGCAGGCTCCTCGTGAGCAGGCGTCGCCCAGCTGTTGGAGGGGGCCGCTGTCTCGTGCGAAGCGGTATGTTCCACCGCTGCGGGAGCTGCCTTCTTTGCCGCCCTCTTCTTCGGTGCGGATTTCTTCGCAGCTTTCTTCGCAGCCTTCTTGGCCGATTTCTTCACCGCCTTCTTCGCGGACTTCTTTGCAGACTTCTTCGCGGATTTTTTTGCCGCCTTCTTGGCGGATTTCTTCTTCGAAGCGACAAGCTTTTTAGCCTTCTTCGCCTTCTTGCCCTTCTTCTTTTTCGCCTTAGCCATGTAGTCCTCCTGTTGCGCTGAGCCGTATCTATCGGACGTTCAGGCCCTCGCTCCTGCTACGCGCCTGTCGGGTTCGCTCGATCCCGGCTGCGGGCCGCCCGTCGCCCAATCGAGAAGCTCAATCGTGTGCACCACAGGAACTGACGTACCGCTGGCAATCTGCACCATGCATCCAATGTTGCCCGCGGCAATCATGTCCGGCTTGACCATCGCAATATTGGCGACCTTTCGATCACGCAACTTGTTCGCAATGTCAGGCTGGAGGATGTTGTAGGTCCCAGCCGAACCGCAACACAAATGGCTCTCGGCTACATCTTTCACCACGAATCCATTCTTGGAAAGCAATTCTTTCGGTAGTTGCGTGATTTTCTGCCCATGCTGTAGCGAACAAGCCGCGTGATAGGCGACGACGATGTCGTCATGGCGCGCCACGGCTGCGAGATTCAGAGCGCTGATATACTCGGTGATGTCCTTGGCGAGCGCTGAAACCCTGGCTGCGGACGCAGCGAAATCACGGTCCTGGCGCAGCAGGAAGCCGTAGTCCTTGATGACAGTGCCACAGCCCGACGTCGTCACCAGAATGGCGTCGAGGCCGCCGCGATCGGCCTCCGCAACCCATGCCGCGATGTTGGCACGGGCAAAGGTCAGCGCCTCGGCCTCCCGGCCCATATGGTGGGTCAGCGCGCCGCAGCATTGCTCGTCCTTGACGAGGACGACCTCGATGCCGTGACGGGTCAACAAGTTGATGGCAGCCTGATTGATCCGCGGCGCCAGCACCTGCTGCGCACATCCCTGAAGCAAGGCGACCCGCCCGCGCCGCTCGCCGATTGCCGGAAAAACGCTGCCGGGCAGCGGTCCCGCCTTGGGCAGGCTGCCCGGCGATAGCGCCAGCATCGCCTTGATTCGCTTGAGTAAAGTCGGCCGCGCCGACGCGCCGCCGGAAGGCAAAAGGCCGGCGAAGGGACGCGCGAGCCGCGCCATCACCATGCTGGCGCGAAACAGTTTTGGCCTCGGCAATACGAGCGCAAGCACCGCGCGCAACAGCCGTTCGATCAGGGGTCGTTTGTAGTCGCGCTCGATCCGCACCCGCGCCTGATCGACCAGATGCATGTAGTTCACGCCCGACGGGCAGGTGGTCATGCAGGCAAGACAGGAGAGGCAACGGTCGATGTGCTTGACGACCTCCGCCGTCGGCGGACGGTCTTTCTCCAGCATCTCCTTGATCAGGTAAATGCGGCCGCGCGGGCTATCGAGTTCGTCACCGAGCAGGACATAGGTCGGACAGGTCGCGGTGCAAAAGCCGCAATGCACGCATTTGCGCAGGATCGTGTCGGCTTCCGCGATATCGGGATTGGCTAGCTGAGCGGCGCTAAATTCAGTCTTCATGTGGTTGTCTTCCGGACCATCCGGCCGCGATTGAGAATGCCCCTGGGGTCGAAGCTCTGCCGGACGCGTTCGCTTAAAGCGGCGACGCCCTCGGCTGCCGGCTGGAACACGTCGACCTGCCGCCGCACCTCGTCGGACGCACGCAGCAGCGTGGCGTGACCGCCGGCGGCGGCAGCGCGCTGCCGTACCAGAGCCGCCTGCGCATCCGCCTTTGGCGGCATCGCCGCCCAGATCAGGCCTCCGCCCCAGTCGTAAAGCACGTCACCCCCGGTCTCGCGGGCAAGGAGCTCGCCCAAAGCCCCACCGGATGCCGGCGGACAGACGATACGCCACACCGGCCAGGCGCCGAGCGGGCCCTTGGCCGCAAAGGGTTCCACATCGCGCACGCGCTCCCACACCGCCGCCGAGCGGTCATCTTCGATCGTCTCAGCGGTTCCGAACCGCGCGAGGAGCTTGGCAAGCGAGGCTGCACGGTGCGTGACCGAGGCGGTGATGCCCTCCAGCCGAACCAGCGTCAGGGCGTCGCGGGGCGATCCGAGGCTGCCAAGTGCGCCCGCCGCATCGCGCAGTGCGGATTTCGGCACATGCGCCGCACCGGACACGTCGAACGGAGAGCCGAGCGCCGCGGTCATCGCCTGATTGGCGGTGACATCGTCGAGCCCGCGCAGCAGCAGCGTGCGCTCGCTCTCCGGCCTTGGCATCACCTTCAGCGTCACCTCGGTCACGACCGCCAGCGTGCCCCAGGAGCCCGCCAGCAATTTACAGAGGTCATATCCCGTGACGTTCTTCACGACCTTGCCGCCGGCCTTGAACGTGTCGCCAAAGCCCGAAATGGCCTGCGCGCCGAGCAGATGGTCACGCGCCCCGCCCGCCTGGATCCGGCGCGGGCCCGCGAGCCCGGCACCGAGCATGCCGCCGATTGTCCCTCGCTCAGGCGTCCCGAGCAGCGGCGCGGTGTTCATGGGCTCAAAGGCAAAGCGCTGGCTTTTCGAATCGATCAGCGACTTGACGTCGGCCAGTGGCGCGCCCGCCTCCACCGTGATGATCAACTCATTCGGCTCGTAGGATTTCACCGCGCTGAGCGCCGACAGATCGAGCAGCGCGTTGGTCGCCATCACCTGGCCGACCATCCGCTTGGTGCCATGGCCGATGATCTCGAGCGGCTGATCGTTCGCGATCGCCGCGCGCACGGCCTGTTCGACATCCTTGGCGTCTCGTACTTTCAGAGTATCCACGCGTCACGCTCAAAATCGGGGAATGTCAGGAAAGGCGAGCTTGCCGGCATGCACGTGCATGCGGCCAAGCTCGGCGCAGCGGTGCAGGGTCGGAAACACCTTGCCCGGATTGAGAAGGCCCTGCGCGTCGAAGGCGCATTTGAGCCGCTGCTGCTGGTTGAGGTCGATATCGGAAAACATTTCGCCCATGAGATCACGCTTCTCGATGCCGACGCCGTGCTCGCCGGTCAAGACGCCGCCGAGCTCGACGCAGCAGCGCAGGATGTCGGCGCCGAAGGCTTCGGCGCGTTCGATCTCGCCGGGCTGGTTGGCATCGTAGAGAATGAGCGGATGCAGATTGCCGTCACCGGCATGAAACACGTTGGCGCAGCGCAGTCCGTATTTCCCGGAGAGCTCGCGGATACGGGCGAGCGCCTTGGGCAGCGCGCCGCGCGGAATGGTGCCGTCCATGCAGAGATAATCGGGCGAGATCCGCCCGACGGCCGGAAACGCTGCCTTGCGCCCGGCCCAGAACAGGTTGCGCTCGGCTTCCGAATTGGAGATCAGGCAGACCGTCGAGCCGCAGCCTTGCGAGATTTTCTCGACCCGCTTGATCAATTCGTCGACCTCGACGCTCGGGCCATCGAGTTCGATGATCAACAACGCTTCGACATCGAGCGGATAGCCGGCGTGGACGAAGGCCTCCGCCGCATGGATCGCAGGCTTGTCCATCATTTCCATGCCGCCCGGAATGATGCCATTGCCGATGATCTCTGCCACGCATTCGCCGGCGGCTTCGACTTCCGCAAAGCCGACCATCATGGCGCGCGCGGTTTCCGGCTTTTGCAGGATCCGCACCGTGATTTCGGTGATGACGCCGAGCAGGCCTTCGGACCCCGTGATGATCCCCATCAGATCGTAGCCTGAACTCTCGGCGGTCTTGCCGCCGATGCGCAGCACTTCGCCTGTCATCAGCACGATCTCGCAGCCGAGCACGTTGTTGGTGGTCATGCCGTACTTCAGGCAATGCACGCCGCCGGAATTTTCCGCGACATTGCCGCCGATCGAGCAGGCGATCTGCGACGACGGGTCCGGCGCATAATAGAAGCCCTCATGCGCGACCGCCTGGCTGATCGCAAGATTGGTGACGCCGGGCTCGGTGACGACCACGCGGTTGTCGAAATCGATCTCGCGGATGCGCTTGAACTTGCCGAGGCCCAGCAGCACGCCATCGGCGAGCGGCAGCGCGCCGCCGGAGAGCGAGGTGCCGCTGCCGCGCGGCACCACCTTGATGTTGTGCGCGTGGCAGTATTTCAGAACCTGCGAGACCTGCTCGGTGGTGTCGGGCAGCACCACGACCATCGGCGGCTGGCGATAGGCGGTCAGCCCATCGGATTCATAGGCGCGCATCTCGGCCGGCGTGTCGATCACGCCCTCGCCCGGCACGATCGCGCGCAAGCGAGCCACGATTTCCGCGCGCCGCGCCAGGGTGGCGCGATCGGCCTCGGGCATCATGATGGCCATGGCTGTCTCTCCGGCTCTTGCTGCGTGTCGCGACGAGGAAAGCACGGCGCGACCTGCTTGGGTAGGTCCTCCACGGCCGTTTGACCCGCCAGGCGTTCGAGCGAGACAAGCGGTCGATTTTGAAACCTGTCAAGGTTTCGTGGCTTGTTCCTCGCAAGCCCGCCATGGCAAAAGCTGCCCAACCCTCCTTCGATCCCAGCCAAAGAGCATCCCATGAAGAACTTGAGCCTGAGCGTCATCGTCCTTGTTTCCGCCGTGGCCGCGACGGGCGCGCGGGCGCAGGACGTCGCGGCCGGTGAAACCGCCTTCCACATCTGCATGGCCTGTCATGCGATCGGCGAAGGCGCCAAGAACAAGGTCGGGCCAGAGCTGAACGGGCTCGACGGCCGCAAGTCCGGCACCGCGGAAGGCTATTCCTATTCCGAGGCCAACAAGAATTCCGGCATCACCTGGAGCAAGGAGCAGTTCCTCGACTACATCAAGGACCCCAAGGCCAAGATCCCCGGTACCAAGATGGCCTTTGCCGGCATCAAGAACGAGAAGCAGGCGAATGACCTTTGGGCTTACCTTTCGCAATTCGACAAGGACGGAAAGAAGAAGTAGCGGCGCGTAGCGCTGCGAACGAAAAGGCCCCGGCTCGCCGGGGCTTTTTGCTGGTCCATCTAATTCGCGACAGCGGCCGCCGGCGCGCCTTGAGCGATCTTGCCGATCATCGCCTCCACTTCCGACACCACCAGATCAGGCGCGGCATTCTGGATCATGTGCCCGACGCCGGGCAGCACGATCAGCTTCGCGTTCGGCACAGCGGCCGCGAACGGGCGGGCGTGAATGTTGGTCGAGACGGTCTTGTCGACATCGCCGGCGATCACGGTGACCGGCATGCTGATCTCGCCATAGCGCGCCGCCTGCGCGATGACCGCCTGCTTCAACGTCACGAGATCCCAGGCGTTGGCGATGAACTCGCGCGGACGCAGCAACAAGGGCGTCGCCGTGTCCTTCACGAAACCGTCGGGCACCTCCTGCGGCGCGAACACGTTGCGCGAGGCGGACTGCGCCAGCAACAAGCCGAGCGGCAAGGTGACGGTATGGGCGAGCAGCCTGCCGATTACTGGCGTGGTGATGGCGCGATTGTACCAGCCGACGCCGCCGCGCCAGGGGTGGGTCACCGGCGCGAGCAGCACGAGGCCTGCGACGCGGTCGGGATGATCCAGCGCCAGCCGCGTGCCGAGCGCGCCTGCGAGCGAATGCGCGACCACGATGACGGGACCGGTGCCCATCTCCTCGAGCGCCTCCGCAATCATCGCCGCGTGGCTCTCGGGCACCGAGTCGGTCTCACGCTCGCGCACGCTCCAGCCGTGCCCGGGCCGGTCGATCAGGATCACGCGATGGCGTTTGGCGAGCAGCTCTCCGAGCGGCCGCCGCATCGCCCGGAGATTGCAGCTGGCGCCATGCAAGAGCAGGACTGGAGGACCCGCGGCATCTTCCGGACCGAGTTCGGTCACACTCAAGGACGCGCCTTTGACGGCGATAGTTTTCCCCAGCGGTGGATAAATCCGGCCGATTATGAAACCGCACATTTGTGTGGCGAGCGCAAATAGTGCGACAATCGCGACTACGATAATTGGAATCATTGAGATTTTCCGGACGGCAGGGTTCATTCGTCAAATTGCGTCGTCGCGACATACCGGTTTCGCGACAAAATTGTGGAGATTTCCCGTATTATTGCGGGACCCTGTCATACGGGCGTCGTCGGCCATTTTATAACCATGGTCAGCACTTTTTCTGCTGGCCGGGCGTACGTGACTAATCGGAAAACGTCGTCCGGCCTATCCATGTCTTCCACAGGAACGGCTCGGACCTCGAAAAAATTAGTCCGCAGGGAAAGTTAGGAGAAGATCGATGACTATCGGACCGACTGAAGCCGTCATCGACGAGATTGTGGCGAGCTGCAATGGTGACCTTCGCGGCGCGCTGAAAGCGCTCCTGATGGTCAACGAGCATCTCGAAGCCGAGATTGCGCAACTCTACGCGGCGGCCGCCCATTACGGCTTGGCCGAGCGCGGCAGCAACGTCCTGCACTAGTCATCAAGGCTGGTGCCGCCGCTCTGAAGCCTAATCTCATCGCGGTCTGTCGTCACTTCTCATTGTCGGACGTGTCCTGCTCGTCGTCGTTCTTGGGACAGGCGCTGATGGTCGAGCGGGCGAGCTTCGCATCATCGCGCGATCGGTACGGACCGTCGCCGAACCAGTAGCCACCGCCATTGTCTGCGGCAATCCCGCCAATGACGGGGTTGCTGGTGACGATGTCGCATCGCTGGGTGGCGTTGTTGCCGACCACCCAGTACTGCCCGTCGGCGCTGACGGGAGCGGCCGTCAGCATCAAGGCACCTGCCAACATCAGGCGTTTCATGGCCTTGCCTCCTGCCGCCAGATATACGCGGTCAAGAGCGGGCCCAGGAGGCGCGTTCCGCCCCGGCAGCGCAGGCTTTTAAGTCCTGGTTAACCCTGGATTGAGAGGGCTGCTCGGGTTCTAGATATCGCGGCCTTCGACCTTCTCGCTCAAGGTCTTCACCAGCTCCGGCACCCTCTCCAGATGCGGGTTGATGGCGAGCGCCTTGCGGAAGGCGTCCAGCGCCCGCTTGTCGTCGCCGAGTTCCTGCATGATCATGCCGAGCCCGGCGAGCGCGCCGAAATGCCGGGGCTCGCGCGCCAGCACCTGCTGGATATCGGCCAGTGAGCGGCCGTAATCGTTCTGCACATAGTAGAGCGTCGCCCGCCGGTTCCAGGCCTCGATATAGTCCGGGCGCAGCTTGATGACGGCGTCGAGCAGTTTCAGCGCGACATTCATCTCATGGGCATCCATCGCCGCCTTGGCGCGCGTCATCAAGAGCGCTGCGGTATCGCTCGGCGTCTGCAGCCAGATCGCCCAGATCCGGGCTTCGACATGCTTGGCGCTGGCATCATCGGGCGCCGCCTTCAGCGCGC
>NZ_DASREO010000078.1:0-37302 GCF_035652035.1 Bradyrhizobium sp. | reverse complement strand
CGGTCGCGATCGCCGGCGGCTTTTCGCCGCGCGCCAGGCGCGACAGCGTCACGCTGACCCATAATGCCGGCCGCACCGTGGTGCCGCTCGGCACGCCGATCAGTCCCGGCGACACCGTCCTCGTCGGCGAACGCTGGTTCTAGTCATGGCCGAGATCGCAGACCGGCCTCTCCGCATCGTCCACGCCGTGCGTGCGCCTGTCGGCGGAATCTTTCGTCACATTATCGATCTCGCCAACGGGCAGATCGACGCAGGCCATCACGTCGGCATCATTGCCGACAGTCTGACCGGCGGTGAGCGCGCCAACACGGCGCTTGCCGAGATCGCACCGCGGCTGAAACTCGGGGTTCGGCGTGTCGCAATCCACCGCGAACCCCACCCCCGCGATCCCCTCGTCTGGCTGCGCTTCATGTATCTGGTCGCGCGACTGAGGCCGGATGTGCTGCACGGACACGGCGCCAAGGCCGGCGCCTTCATTCGCATGATCGGCAAGTCGAAGCGGTTCATCCGCGTCTACACGCCGCATGGCGGCTCGCTGCATTATCCGCTCTCGACATGGAAGGGCGCGTTCTACAGCCGCCTCGAGCGCACGCTGATGAACAACACCGAGCTCTTTCTGTTTGAAAGCGCTTTCGCCCGCGACACCTATCAGCGCACCATCGGCACGCCGAGCGTTGGCATCGTGCGTTGCGTTTTCAACGGCGTGACCGCCGCCGAGTTCGATCCCGTGACCCTGGCAACCGACGCGACCGATGTCGCCTATGTCGGCGAGTTCCGCCACATCAAGGGCGCCGACCTTTTGATCGAGGCCGTCGCGCGGCTGCGCGCGGACGGCAAGCCGGTGACGCTGACACTTGCCGGCGATGGCGAAGAGCTCGGTGCCCTCAAAGCCCTGATCGAAAAGCACAGACTGGGCGAGGCGGTACGCTTTATCGGCCACGTCAAGGCGCGCTTCGGATTTTCGAAGGGCAAACTCCTCGTCGTGCCCTCGCGGGGAGATTCGATGCCTTACGTCGTGATCGAGGCGGCGGCGGCCGGAATTCCGATGGTTGCGGCCAACGTCGGCGGCATCCCGGAGATTTTCGGCGAGCATCGGGACGCATTGTTTGCGCCAAACTCCGTCGGCGCCATGGCGGATGCAATCGAAGCCTCTCTCGGCGATCCGCCGTCTGCCGCGGCCCGCGCCAAAGAGCTTCGCGAGCGAATCTTCATGCACTTTTCGCAAAAGGCCATGGTCGAGGGCGTGCTTGCGAGCTATCGCGAGGCTTTTGCCAGACGTTAACCATTCCTTACGCCGATAACCGTTTCTTCCGATTTCTCATCTAAGCCGAGGCTGACGGATTTAGGCGCTTCGCGCGCCGGCTTATATTCATTTTGCGTCAGCACGGATTGGATCAAAGTGGAACCGGTTAATGCACGTTCGATGTTAAACGCCGTGGCGGCATCAGCGACCGCCACCGCGGGCGCAGTGCCGGTCGAACGCAGGCGTAGGCTTTCGCAAGCTGCCCTCACCGTCGCCAGCCAGAAGGTCCGCCGTGCCTATTCACCGATCGTGATCGCCGGCGTCGTTCGGATCGCCGACTTTGTCATGCTGAGCACAATCGGCATTGGGCTCTATCTCGGTTATGTCGCCCCGATCGCCGGTTTCCGCTGGGAGTATGTCGCGGCGATCCTGATGATGACGCTCGCGGCCGTGGTCTGCTTCCAGGCCGCCGACATCTATGACGTCCAGATCTTCCGCGGCCAGCTTCGCCAGATGACGCGCATGATCTCGTCCTGGGCGTTCGTTTTTCTGTTGTTCATCGGCGTATCGTTCTTTGCCAAGCTCGGTAACGAGATTTCGCGCCTCTGGCTGTCCTCATTTTTCTTCATCGGGCTTGCGACGCTGATCTCCGCGAGGCTGTTTCTGCGGACCTTGGTCCGGTACTGGGCGCGCCAGGGCCGCCTTGACCGCCGTACCGTCGTGGTCGGTGCCGACGAGAATGGCGAACAACTGATCGAAGCGCTGAAAGTACAGACCGATTCCGATCTCGACATCCTCGGCGTGTTCGACGATCGCAATGACGGTCGTTCGCTCGATACCTGCGCCGGCAAATCGAAGCTCGGCAAAGTCGACGACATCGTCGAATTCGCCCGCCGCACCCGCATCGATCTCGTGCTGTTCGCACTGCCGATTTCGGCGGAAACGCGAATTCTCGACATGCTGAAGAAGTTGTGGGTGTTGCCGGTCGATATTCGACTGTCGGCGCACACCAACAAGCTGCGCTTCCGTCCCCGTTCCTATTCCTATCTCGGCAAGGTGCCGACTCTTGACGTGTTCGAAGCACCGATCACCGACTGGGATCTGGTGATGAAGTGGATGTTCGACCATTTCGTCGGCGCGATCGTTCTCTTGCTCGCGGCGCCCGTGATGGCGCTGGTCGCGCTTGCCGTCAAACTCGACAGTCCTGGCCCGGTGCTATTCCGGCAGAAGCGCTTCGGCTTCAACAACGAACGCATCGACGTTTTCAAGTTCCGCTCGCTCTATCACGATCAGGCCGATCCCCTCGCCTCCAAGGTCGTGACCAAGAACGACAAGCGCGTCACCCGCGTCGGCCGCTTCATTCGCAAGACCAGCCTCGACGAACTGCCGCAGCTGTTCAACGTGGTGTTCAAGAGCAATCTCTCGCTGGTCGGTCCTCGTCCGCACGCGGTGCAGGGCAAACTGCAGAGCCAGCTGTTCGATGAAGCCGTCGACGGCTATTTCGCGCGTCACCGCGTCAAGCCCGGGATCACCGGATGGGCGCAGATCAACGGCTGGCGCGGCGAAATCGACAACGAAGAGAAGATCCAGAAGCGCGTCGAGTTCGATCTCTATTACATCGAGAACTGGTCGGTGCTGTTCGACCTCTTCATCCTGCTCAAGACCCCCCTGGCGCTGCTGACGAAGAACGAGAACGCCTATTGATTTTGCGCTCGGTGGGTATTCCGGCGCGTGTTGCGTGAGTTTGAGTAACCGAAATGTCGATGGCGTATATGGCGATCGCCGGTCCCCTTCCGGCCATGACGGCTTCGCCGCGCCTTCTGGCGTTCCAGCGCGCGCTGGTGTGGCTGGTCGCAGCGTCGGGCGCGATCGTGTTCATCGAGCCCAGTCCCTACGAGATCATGACGCTTGGCGCGGCGGTGCTGTTCTGCGCCACCGGCATGCGCATGCGGATCGTGCTGGTGCCGCTGTTTCTGCTGCTCGCGCTGATCAACATTGGTTACAGCGTCGGCGCCATTCCATTCTACGACAAACCGGAAGTCGCGAACTGGATCGCCACGTCCTGGTACATGGCGGTCACCGTGGTGTTCTTCGCCATGGTGATGTCGGAGGACACCGAAGCGCGGCTCGACATGCTTCGCCGCGGCCTGATCGTCGGCGCGGTGATTGCGTCGATATCGGCCATCGCCGGCTACCTCAATCTGGTGCCCGGCGGACATGACCTGCTGACGCTCTATGGACGGGGACGCGGCACCTTCAAGGATCCGAATGTGCTCGGCGCCTTCCTGATCCTGCCGGCGCTGTTCACGCTACAAAGCGTAGTCGCCGACCCCTTTGCCAAAGCAAGCCGCAACGCGGTTGCGTTCGCCATCATGGCGCTCGCCATATTGTTTGCCTTCTCCCGCGCCGCCTGGGGTGGACTTGCGATCACGGCTGCGTTCATGCTGGCGATGATGTTCCTGACCAGCCGGACGCCGGCGCAACGCAGGCGGATCGTGGTCATCTCGGTCGCGGCCGTCGTCCTGCTGGTGTTGCTGCTCGCGATCCTGCTGTCGTTCGATTCCATCGCCGATATGTTCAAGCAGCGCGCAAGCTTCGATCAGAGCTACGACGAAGGCCGCTTCGGCCGTTTCGGCCGGCACATTCTCGGCGCCCAGATGGCGCTCGACCTGCCGTTCGGCATCGGTCCCTTGCAATTCCACAATTACTTTCCGGAAGACACCCACAACTCCTATCTGAACGCCTTCATGTCGGGCGGATGGTTGTCGGGGATTTGCTACCCGACCCTGATCGCGGTGACGGTCATCATGGGATTTCGCCATGTGCTGACGCCGGTGCCCTGGCAGCGCATGTATCTGGCGATCTTAGCGGCGTTCCTGGGGACCGCCGGCGAAGCGTTCATCATCGACACCGACCACTGGCGTCACTTCTGGATGATGCTAGGTACGATGTGGGGCATGTTCGCAGCAGCGCAGGCTTACAAGGCTGCACCTGCGTTACAGCCTAGTTCTTCGGCCGCAGCTTCCTAGCCGACCGGCCCTTCGCCGGCTCGTTTGCGATCGTTTTCTTGAGCTCTTCGGCCGCTGCCAGCATCGTCTCGTAGCCCTGCGTGGCAAATCGAAGCAACAGCCGCAGCTCATCGTCGGAGTAACTTTCCCAGTTCTTCAGCATTGCCTGCTGCATATGCATGTAGAGGGCGCCGATCCGCGCGATATTTTGCGGGATCAGGACGATGAAAACCTTGCGCCGATCCTGCTCGTCACGCTCTCGCTTGACGAAACCGGCTTTCTCGAGCCGATCGATCACACCCGTAATGGCGCCGGTGGTCAGGCCCGTCACTTCGGCCAGCCTTCCGGCGGTGGCGCGCCCTTCCAGATTGAGAAAATCGAGGCATTCGAGATCGGAACTTGAAATGCCCGCGTAGTCGGCAACGGCCTGACTGAAAATAGCGCCGATCCCCGAGGCACGCCGCATCGCGTGCTCCAGTTCCTGCATCAGCGCGGTGCGCACTTTTCCTCTTGACAAAGCCGATCCACTCTCTTAGCAACTTGATATCTTAGTACGTAAGATAAGATAATCAGCCGCCTTACATTCTTACCTCGCTGAGACATCAGGAGCAAGTCATGCTGCAACGTCCTCGTAAAGCATTGATTATCGGTGCCGGCATTGCCGGCTCCGCCACCGCGATCCTTCTCAAGCGTGCCGGCTTCGACGCCGAACTGTTCGAGGCCTGGCCCTATTCGACCGGCATCGGCGGAGGTTTGCAAATCGCGCCCAACGGCATGCGCGTTCTGGCCGAGATTGGTATTGCCGACGACATGATCGCCGCAGGCTCGATTTCGGAGTCCTTCGACTTCCGCTCGCAATCCGGCCGCAAGATCGGTTCGATCAACCGCAACATGGTCGAGCGCTTCGGCCGGCCCGCGGTCAATATGCGGCGATCAGAGCTGCTGGAAGCGCTCGTCAACAAGGCCTGGTGCGAAAACGTCGAGTTGCGCTTCGAGAAGCGGCTCGCTCGCATCGAGGACCGCGCCGACCGGCCAATTGTCGCGCATTTCACCGATGGCAGCAGCGCCGAAGGCGATTTTCTGATCGGCGCCGACGGTGTGCACTCGATCGTCCGCCAGCATGTCCTCCCCGACGGGCCGCGACCGTTCGACACCGGACTGATCGGCTTCGGCGGCTTTGTGCCGCGGGCGCTGATCGAGGGTACCGGAATCGGGCAGCGCGTCGAGGCGACCTTCGGAAAGAGCGGCTTCTTCGGTTACGGCTTTTGCAGTCCGAACCCGCAGGACGGCGCAATGTGGTGGAGCACGCAGCCGTCCCATGGTCTCGACGCTGTGGCCTACCGCGCGATGGACCAGGAAGCGATCCGGCGTCACCTGCTCGATTTCCATGCCGGCTGGCATGAACCGATCCCGAGCATTCTGCACGCCGCTGAAAACATCGTCGTCACCGACACGCTCGATGTCGCCACACTGCCGGTGTGGTCGCGCGGCCGCACGCTCCTGATTGGCGATGCCGCGCACGCAACGAGCCCGCATGCGGGACAGGGCGCATCGCTGGCGCTCGAGGACGCCATGAAGCTTGGCTGCCTCATACGCGAAGGCCGCGAACTCGGCCAGAACTTCCAGGCTTTTGAGGAGGAACGGCGGCCGCGCGCGGAACGCATCGTCGCGATCGCCCGCCGCAACGGCAACAGCAAGCGCGAATTCAGTGCGACAGGCGCCTGGATCCGCGACCGGATGCTCAAGATGCTGATCCCGGTCACGTCACGAGGGATGGATTTCATGTACGCCTATGACGCGGGGCGCGGGTCTAGGCCTCGACCTGAAACGTCAGGCCAGCGTGATCGACAAGCCGCTTGATCAGTCTGTGCTGCATGGCCGCGCCCGGCGTCCAAATCCCGGCGGGAACATCGGGCGCATCACGCAGCAGACAGATCGCGCATTCCGAAATCATCTTCGACGTCGACCCGTAGCCGGGATCGCGATCGCCTTTGACTGATGCGCGAACCTGGCGGCCGTCGGCGGCGGTCGCCACATAAAGCAGATCGTACCGGCCGTTCTCACGCTCTTCTTTCGAAGGCCCCTCGCCGGGCTTCGGCGCATTCGGCCCAGTCTTCTCGGTGTTGGCGGCCATGACGCGCTTGGCGATCGCCTCCCCCTTCTCACCAGGTCCGGTCAAAACCATTTCGTCGTAGACGAACTCCTTGCCGTAAGGAAAACCCATCAGCATGTTGGAGCGGTGCAGGTTGCGCGTGTTGATCAGAGCCATCATGAAGGGCGCGGCCCAGGATTTCAGGTCCTCCTCATAGATCGGCTTGTTGCCGCGCGGCTGTTTCGGTCCCTCGAAACCCGGCGTCAACGCGAACGGATTATTGAGAATGGCGACAAGGCTGAGATCCTTCGCGACGGCATCAAATGTCGCCTTGGCGCTCGCAGCCGTACCGCCGGACAGCGTCCCGCGCATGTCGCGTACGCGCCCTTTGACGCGCGAGACGGCGGCGCCAAAGACCCGCTTGGCTTCCTCCTGCACGAACAACGCGCCGAGTTCGAAAGGCAGCGAGTCGAAGCCGCATGAAAACACGATTCTGGCGCCGGATGATTTTGCGACGGCTTCATGCGCCTCGATGATCTGCCGCATCCACACCGGCTCGCCGCAAAGATCGAAATAGTCGGTGCCCGAGGCCGCGCAGCCCGCGACCAATTCATTTCCGTAGAACTGATATGGACCGACGGTGGTTATGACCGACTTCGTCTGATCGATCATCGCCTTCAGCGACGCCGGATCGCTGGCGTCGGCTGCGATCAACGACGTATCCGCAGGCGCGCCGATGGCGTCGCGCACTTTGGCGAGCTTGTCGAGGTTGCGCCCTGCCATCGTCCATTTCAACGACGCGTCGTTCTTGTAGTGCGCGGCCAGATATTCGGCGACGAGCTGGCCGGTGAATCCGGTTGCGCCATAAACGACGATGTCGAATTTTTTCGATACGCTCATTTCATGCTTCCATTTAACCAAAGTCATCGCGAGGAGCGGCAGCGACGAAGCAATCCAGCTCTCTTCCTGATTCTGGATTGCGTCGCTTCGCTCGCAATGACAAGCTATTTCTTCCCGTACGACACGCCCATGCCGGCGCGCACGTCGCTCTGGATGCCGTAGGGCGCAATCGGATAGCGCAGACCGTTCTTGGCGAGCTGCCTCATCCCGGCGATGGCTTTGGCGAGGTCGGAGGGCTTCAGCGCCATCAGCATTTCCTCGTCGGGCACGCCGCCATAACGGCGCTCGGCAAAACACGGCAGCGACAGTGAGGGCTCGCCGGTCTTGAGCGCCCGCCCCCACGAATCCGCGCACGCCGTCTCGCCGACGACGCCCCATTCGAACTTCTTGTAGCCGGTATATTGCAGCCCGTTGATCAGGATGATCATCTGGCCAGGCGTCGCGTAGACGAGGCAGATATCCGGCGGATTCAGCCGACCACTCACGAGCGGGCTCACCGCCATCGCCTGATATCGGCCGAACGGCACGACATCGAGCGCTTGCTGACGCTTTTTCGCATCCTCCGCGGTGCCGTGCCACACCCCGACGTAGTTCGCGCCGGCGAGCCATTTCTCGTCCTGCGGACCCAAGCCGATCACCGCGCGGCATTGCGCACCGACGAGATCGTCGCCTGTGATGCCGACAGTCCAGCCGAGGCGAGAGGCCATGCTGACGATCTGGTCGGTGGTATGGATCGCCGTCGGCCGTCTGATCTTGGGAATCGCCGTCATTTCCTCGACGGTCGCAAACATCTTGATGCCGATCACCGTCGTCTTCAGGCGAAGCAGGCTGTTGAGATCAGCCACCATGGCGGTGGGATCGAACGTCTCCGATGATTTCTGCTGCTGCATGGCGGCTGCTCCTGCGATCGGCATTCTTGATTGTGCCACGCGCATCCTAATCAGATTGGCGGGTCGTTGCGACACTGGCTTTTGCAGCTATTTTTCTGTCGGTCCAGGAAAGAACTGATCGATCTTGCCGGTCAGCCGGTAGGCCGTGAGGCCGATCCATTCGCGCATGGCGATATCGGTGCGTTCCAGGCCGTACATTGCCACGGAGTAAAATGAGAAAGCCTCGGATCTGCTCGCGCGCCGGTCGACTGGATAAGCCTCGACCTTGAATCCCGCTCTGCGGAACAGGCCCATCGAGCGCGGCATATGATAGGCAGATGTCACCAGTAGCCAGCGCTCGCCTTCCTTGGGCCTGGCGACGGCTTTGGCGAATTCCGCATTTTCAACCGTGTTGCGTGACTGCCGCTCTGCGGTCAGGCGCGCTTTCGCGACGCCGAGCTCTTCGAGCATGGCAAGCCCATAGTCGGCTTCTTTTCGAGAGGCATCGCCAATCAGATTGGCGTTGCCTCCGGAGTAAATGATGCGAGCGTTTGGATAGCGGCGGGCAAGCTCAGCGGTTGCGACAATGCGGTCGCCCGAACTGCCGAGGGCCGTTCTGCCAACCGCTACCGACAAATCGGGATCGATTGCCCCGCCAAGCACCACGATTCCATCGGGCGCGCCGTGCGAGGCGTCCCACGGTGGAAATCTCTCTTCCAGGGGCAGGATCAGAAGCCTTCCGATAGGCGAAAATCCGCACAACGCCAGCAGCAACGCCGAGAAGACCAGCAGTCTGCGGCCAAGTACCGCCCAACGTGTGAGCAGAAGGATCGCACCCAACACCCCGATGCCGATCAGAAAGTTGACCGGCATCAACATGGTGCCGATGGTCTTTGACAGAACGAAAAACAAGGCACCCCTCCTGGCGGCGCAGATTTGACATTCTCTACCCGCCTAGCCACAAGCATCATACGCGAGCGTCATACGCGACGCTGCCCGCTGAGACCACTAGCTCCAGTCGAGAAGTCCGGTCATGAAGCAACACCATCTGCATTCCAGCCCCGAAACCTGCCATTGGGGCTTTTTCGAAGCCAGGCTGAAACCCGTTCTGACCATCGAGAGTGGCGACGAGGTCACCATCGACACCATCAGCGGCGGACCCGAGGTGGTGCCGGATCGCAGCCGTTTTCACGTTCCACCGGAATTGAGTGAGGTTCACGCCAAGAACGAGCGCATGGTGCCGGGTCACATCTTGACCGGACCGGTTGCCGTTGCGGGCGCCGAGCCCGGGGATGTGCTCGAAGTCGACATCCTCGACATCCAGTTGCGCCAGGACTGGGGTTACAATCTGATCCGGCCGCTGGCCGGCACTCTGCCGGACGATTTCCCCGAACCACGGTCAATCAACATTCCGCTGGACAGTACGCGGATGGTGGGCCGGTTGCCGTGGGGACTTGAACTGCCGCTCGCACCGTTTTTCGGCGTGATGGGCGTGGCGCCGCCGCCCGCCTGGGGCCGCATCACCTCGCTGATCCCGCGCGCCATGGGCGGCAATCTCGACAACAAGGAGCTGACGCCGGGCGCCAAGCTCTATTTGCCGGTGTTCGTACCGGGCGCTCTGTTTTCCTGCGGGGATGGCCACGGCGTCCAGGGCGACGGCGAGGTTTGCGTCACCGCAATCGAGACTGCGCTCCAGGGGCGGTTCAAATTGACGCTGCGGAAGGATTTGCGCTTCGGTTATCCCCGCGCCGAAACCCCGACCCATTATATGACGATGGCCATGGATCCCGATCTCGACCAATGCGTCGTGCGGGCGCTGCGTGAAATGATTGTGTTGATCGGTGAAAAGCGGAATTTGTCACGCGAGGATGCCTATACCCTTTGCAGCCTCGCGGCCGACCTGCGCGTGACGCAGACGGTTAACGGATCCAAGGGAATCCATTGCATGATTGCGAAGGCAATTGTGCACGGTTGAACATTAGAGCGCCAATCTTCGCGCTATATAAGGCATTGGATTCGGCCCCCCGACCGCGTAGTTTGGCCCCGGCGGGACTGCTATCCCGGAAGAATAGGCTCAAGGATGGAAAGACGCCTGGCCGCCATTGTTTGCGCGGATGTCGCCGGCTACTCCCGGATGATGGGGGCTGACGAAGAAGGCACCCATGCGACTTTCAAGGCCCATCGCAGCGCGATCTATCCGATCATCCTCAATCACGGCGGCCGCCTGGTAAAGAACACCGGCGACGGCTTCCTGCTGGAATTTCCCAGCGTCGTCGGCGCGCTTCAGTCCTCCATCGAAATCCAGAACCTGATGGCGGAGCGCAACAGCCAGCTGCCGTCCGACCGGCTCATGCAATTTCGTCTCGGCGTCCACATGGGCGACGTGATGGCCGACGAGGACGAGGTGTTCGGCGACGGCGTCAACATTGCCGTTCGCCTTGAATCGGTCGCGACGCCCGGCGGCGTCGCGGTTTCCGGCAAAGCCTATCAGGAAGCGAACAAGCACATCCACGTTCCCCTGCTCGATGCCGGAAGCCGCCGCTTCAAGAACATCGAGGAAGCGATCAGCGTGTGGACCTGGGATCCGAGCGGATCGGAAACCAATGGTCACGCCCTTCACGACAAATCGAACCTCCCCGCCCAATATCGCACCGCCATTGTCGGCGTGCTCCCGTTCGTCAATCTCAGCGACCACACGGAGGAGTATTTCTCCGACGGCCTGACCGAAGACCTGATCCACGCGCTGTCGCTGCAATCGTTCTTCCGCGTGCTGAGCCGCAACGCAACGTTTTCATTCAAAGGCAAGAACCTCTCGACGCGGCTGATCGCGCGGGAAATCGACGCCACCTATCTGATCCAGGGTTCAGTCCGGCGCGCCGGCAACAAGATCCGCGTGACTGCAGAACTGATCGCTCCAGAAAGTGGCGAGCAACTGTGGGCCAACCGCTACGACAGCGACATCGGCGACATCTTCGCCATGCAGGACGAACTCACCACCAACCTGTCGGCAGCGATCGCGCCTGAAATTTTCCGCGCCGAGGCGTCGGCCCCGGCGCGCGTCTCGGCCGATCCGACCGCGTGGGACCGCTTCCTTAAGGGCCTGTCTCATTATTACAGGCATACGAAATCCGATTTCGAAAAATCGATCGATCTCTTCAAGCAAGCGACCGTGCTTGACCCATCGCTTGCGATTGCACGCGCCTATCTGGCGACGATCATGGTGCAGGGCGTGCAATATGGATGGATCAAGAGCACCCGGGAATTGTGGGCTGAGGCGATGAGCCTGGCCGAAAGCTCCGTCCGCCTTGATCCCCGCTCCTCCTACACGTTCGGCATTTTGGCGTACATGCACGCGATGGAAGGAAATCACGACATCGCCATGGAGGCCGCCAAACGATCGGTCAGTCTCAACCCGTATGACATGGGCGCGCGGGGTGTACTTGGAATATGCTATCTCTGGAGCGGCGAGTATCAACAGGCGATCGAGCTGTTTTCCACGGCTGTGCAACGTGGCAACAGCGACCCGCGGTACAAGTGGGGCACGCTGCTGGCTTTCGCCCACTACATGCTAAAGCAATATGACGCCTGCCTGTCATGGGCGCGCGAAGCCATGTATCTCACCCCCAATCACCTTCAGCTTCTCTCGGTGCGCGCCGCAGCGCTGGCGCAATCCGGCCGAACCGATGAGGCAGCGCAAGCCACCGCGGTTCTTTTGAACGGCTTCCCGACCCTGACTGTCGACCGACACCTGCGGAACTTCCGCTGGAAAAACGCAGCCGACATTGCCCACTATCGGGAAGGATTGTTGAAAGCGGGCGTTCCAGTGGACGAGCTTAGCCTCGCCGAGACCGCACCGAAGGGCTCCGCCTGAGCGAAATCAAATAGACCGAGCAGGCAAGACGGTGCGACCATTCGAAAAATTGCGCGCCGCGATTTGCCTGCGTAGAGTTGACACGAGATTGGATTCTGCCAAAGCTCCGCCACACCCATAGGTAGAGCAGCGCTGATAGCGGTTTGATTTCTTTCTTCGGGCTTCCATTCGAAGGCAGCCTCTTTCGATGACGCCATATTTTGAGGATTGAAGGCCATGCAAGACCAGCCCGCCGATTCATCCGCAGGCCATTCCCAAATCCCCGTATCGCCCGACAATCCGTGCCCGTTTTTGCGCGGGCTCGTCGCCGGCGGCTATGTCGACGGTCACGTCGTCCCGTTGCCGAAACTGACCTCGACGATTGAATCCGCGACCGGCGAAAAAGGCGTGAAGGAGCGCCTTGCCGGGATGGAAATCTATGGGATTGCGCTGATCGCGAACGGGCTCAGCCCGTTGCGCCTGTTCAAGAGCTGGTGGTCAGGCGCCGTATTGGACGAATTGCGCGACGGCCCGCTGGACAAGCACGGCGCCGGTTCGCGGATCCTCGAAGTCAACGGTCAGGTGGACTTGTCCGAGATCGCGCGCCTTGCCGAATTCGGTTCTGATTACCCCGACCCGTTCGGCGGTGGCAGCGAACGCGGGCTGAACGCGCAGCAAATCACGAACTATATGAACGCGAATTTCGATCGCGCCGTAGGGAATCAACGCCCGATCTATCGCCTCTTCATGAAAGGCGAATGGCCGGTTCTGCTCAAGATCATGGGCAAGGGCGAAGGCGACAACCGCTATCTCAGCGTCGCGGAAGTGAAGACGCTGTTTGTGGAGCGGCTATTTCCCCAGCGGATCGTGCTGCGGCTGAAGCAACCTGCGCCGGCGCCGAGCCGCCTTGCCACGTTCGTCAAGAGAGCCGCTGCCGTGCTTGTCCTTGTGCTTGTGGCGCTCGTGCTCGCGATTACCCAGTTTCCGGACCGACTTCAGACGTTCCTGGCGGCGTTGCCGGGGCCGGTGAACCAGCTCGCGCAGTTGCTGCCCCCTCCTCTGCCGAACATGCCGCCCGTCAAGGCGGCGCGCTGGCTCGATCAAAACTGGTCGACTGAAGAGCGGCACTGGTTTCACCATGTGAGCCAGGGCACCAAGACGTTTCCAGTGCCCTATGCCTGGTTCGTGGCGCTGGAGCAGCCGCGGATTCATCTGTTTACCCGGCCGGGTCTTTTGAGCGCCACCAATTATCTCGAGCGCTTTGGCTTCATCCCAAGTCCCAAGACCATCCATACCGACGAAGCCACGTTGCTTCGCTACGGCTATGCGGACCCCTCCACTGCACCGCCGTCGGCGCCATCGGCGAGAGACAAGTGGCCGGTCGAAAACACCGACGGCCTTCCGGTCGGCTTTGCGCGTCTCGTCGGTGCGGCCGACCCCGCAACCGGTATTTCTCAACCCGATCTGATCGGATTGACCTGCGCTGCCTGCCACACCGGCAGCATTCATTACAAAGGCACTAGCATCCGCTATGACGGCGGTCCGGCGATGGTGAACTTGCTGAATCTCGAGAAGGCGACGGGCCTTTCCATCGCTTATACGTTGCTTCCCTGCGTTCCACTGCTTCCCTGCCGCTTCGATCGTTTCGCCAGGCGCGTGCTTGGCGCTAACGCCACGGAGGCGCAGCGTACTGAGTTGAAAAAGGGGCTGACTGACGCAGGCGTCTTCGTGAAGGCGCAGGCGGACACGTTAACAAATCTGTTCAACAGAGTGCACCAGCAAGACACTGAGGAGGGTTACGGCCGCCTCGATGCGCTGAACCGGATCGGCAATCAGGTTTTCTATACCGACATGATGCTGAGCGGCGTCGCCGTCTCTGACAACAACATGCGCGTGCGCGACGCGCCGGTCAGCTTCCCGCCGATCTGGACCGTGCCGTGGTTCATGTGGGCGCAGTATGACGCATCGATCCAGCAGCCGCTCATTCGCAACGCCGGCGAGGCGCTCGGCGTGTCCGCGCTGCTCAATGTCTCGCCCGACTATTCGCCGAAAACGCTCTTTCGTTCCTCTGTCGACGTCGAAAATCTCGACGCCATCGAGAAGATGCTGAAGGGATCGAACCCGTTTGAGCAGACGCCAAAGGGTTTTGGCGGTTTGAAGTCGCCGAAATGGCCGTCCGAGATGTTCCCCGACGAAGACGCCTGGAAGATCGATCCCGACAAGGTCAAGAATGGCCGGAAGATCTATGCCGAGATTTGCGTCGAATGCCATCTCGGGCCGGTCAACGATCCCGAGTTCGATGCGCAGTATCCGGACAAAAGTTTCTGGAAGGACCCTCATTGGAAAAAGGACGGGGATAGTGTCGTTTTGGAGGAAGTTCAGCAGGGCGTCGGTGGAATGGGCACCGATCCCGGCCAGGCCCATATCTTGATGTTACGCACGGTCGAGGTGCCCGGCTTCCTCGACTTCCAGCCGGCGCGCGATCTTGCATGCCCCAACATGCCCGGGCCTTCCGCCGAAATGCCGTATGCGCTGGCGCTGATGATCGCGGTCGACCGCACGGCGAAGGCGAAGATGGACGAGCAAAAACTCTCGCCTGACGCGCGCGACGCGATATGGGGAACGCGAAAGAACTGTCCCAATCCCGGCAATGCCCAGGAAGCCCATTACCGCGCGCGTCCGTTGAATGGCGTTTGGGCCACGGCGCCCTATCTTCACAATGGCTCGGTGCCGTCGCTCTACTGGATGCTGACGCCCGCCGCGCAACGGCCGAAGCAATTCTGCATCGGCACGCGCGATTTCGATCCGCAGCAGGTTGGCTTCCATGTCGACGCCGGACAAAAGCAAACCTGTGCCAGGGGCGAAACCCGGTTCTCCACGGTCGATTCGAAGGGGCTGCCGATCCCGGGCAACAGCAATCTCGGCCACTCGCTCGAAGGCAAGCCCGGCCCCGGAAAACCGGGCGTCATCGGTCGGCTGCTCCTGGAAGAGGAACGCACCGATCTGATCGAATATCTGAAAACGCTCTAGAAGGCCGCCGAAAATCGAAACGGGCGACAGAAGCTTTCGCTTCTGTCGCCCGTTTCGTCAAATCAGTTCGTGCCGCTGCTGGCCTTGGTTCGCTTGGGCGGCGGCGTCGTACTGTTTGACGACGATCCATCAATTGCGCGCGCACCGCCCCACGGGTCGGCCGGAGGCTTATCGGGGATATTGCGCAGCGACCTCTTGTAGGCCTCGCTGGTGTTTTTCTCCGTCTCGAGTTCACCCGGCCCCTTTGGCGGGTCGGTCGGCGCCGACGGCTTGATCCCTTGCGCAAAAACGGGACTGGCGAGCAAAACGCTCAATAAGGCCGCGGCACGAAGAACTCTCATCCCCAAAGACTCCCTTTGATTCCCTTCATAACATTGCGCTCAAAGCGTCGCCAACAGCATGGTTGCCCGGACTCTCCGGCAAATTTTGGGAGCCGGCGGAGCGCCAATTGCCGCAGCCGAATCCGTTACCTGATGGCCATCTCGGCCTCATGACCGGCCGGGTTTCGGCCCCGGATTTTGCTGCGAAAATGAGCACAGGACGCTCAGCTGTCTCGAATTCCGGTACTATAGTATAGGATTTTTCCTCTAAAAGGATCACGAAAATATTATTTTAAGTATACGGCCGTAGAATCACCCCCGTATTTTGGGGGATTTTTCATGACGTTCCAATCTGGCTGGAGTCGTTTCTCGCTCCTGCGGCTGAAGCTTGGGCCCAAGGCGGTCCTGAGCGCCGCGCTTCTGATTGTGATCAACACGACGCTCCTGGTCGGCGCCGGATACTGGTCGTTGACACGCAACTTCAACCTCCGCTCCGTTCGCGATATCGACTTAAGCCTTCGCACCCTCACGCTGGCGTTTGGCGAAGCCTACCCTGACGCAAAGATCACGCTGCGCAGCGATGGCGTCGTCGAGCGCGTTGTCATTTCGAAGATGCCGGAATTCACCGATCACAGCATTGTCGACCGCGCGGTCTCCTATGCCGGCGGCAATGCCACACTTTTCGTCTATGACGACGCGAAGGACCAGTTCGTGCGCCGAACGACGAACGTAAAAAAGGAGAATGGCGACCGCGCCGTCGGCACGCACCTTGCGGAAGACCATCCCGGACAAGCCATTATTCGCCGGGGCGAAGCCTATAAGGGACCGGCGGTCCTGTTCGGAAGCCGGTTCTATACCGCCTATCACCCGGTCTTTAACCCCTCCGGCAAGGTGATCGGCATCATCTATGTCGGCATTGCCACGGCTGAACTGGACGGCATGCTGCATCAGGCGATTTGGGCCATGACGATTGCCGGGGGAGTCGCAGTCCTGCTCTGCCTCAGCGCGACATTGATGATGGTTCGCCGGGTCACCAAACCGCTGAACGCCGTGACCGACACGCTCACCGCGCTTGCCGACGGCAGAACGGATGTCGAGGTTCAGTATGCCGACCGCGCCGATGAGATTGGCGCCATCGCGCGGACCATCGACGTCTTCAAGAGCAATCGGATCGAGCGCCATCAGCTCGAGGCTGACCGGCGGAATTCGGAGAAAGCGGCGACCGAACAGCGCAAGAAGGAGCTCAACCAGTTCGTCGAGGCTTTCCGCACCAAGATCGGCGGAATTATCGAGCAGGTGCTGAATTCGTCCCATCGCTTCGAACAGGATGCCCAGCAGCTTTCAACGACCGCGCGCTCCACGGCTGAGATGTCCGGCCACTCCGCCGACGCTTCGCGGCAGGCCTCCGAGCACGTTCGCAGCGCGGCGACCGCGTCCGACGAACTTTCCCAGTCGATCACCGAGATCAGCCGCCGGGTCCAGGATTCCAACACCGTTGCGGCCGACGCCGTCAAGCAAGCCGGCGCCACCGACCAACGAATGGCGGAATTGTCGGCCGCCGGCGACCGAATCGGCGACGTCGTGAAACTGATCACCTCGATTGCGGAACAGACCAACCTGCTCGCGCTCAACGCAACAATCGAGGCCGCGCGCGCCGGCGATGCCGGCCGGGGCTTTGCCGTGGTGGCGCAGGAGGTCAAGAATCTTGCCGGTCAAACCGCCAAGGCGACCGACGAAATCAGCTCGCACATCGTCAACATGCAGCGCGCCACCGGCGAGTCGGTCGAGGCGATCAAGGCGATCGGACAGACCATCGAGCGCATCAGCGAAATCACCGCATCGATCTCCGCAGCCGTCGAGGAGCAAGGCACCGCAACCAAGAACATCGCGCATGGCGTGCAGGCCGCGGCCGGCGGCACGATCGAGGTGGCTGAGAATGTCGAGCGCGTCGCCCGCGATGCGGACGCAACAGAGGCGACCTCTGGACAGATGCTGCAATCCGCCAAGGCGCTTTCCGAGGTGAGCATCCACCTGCGCGATGCCGTCGAAGAATTCCTCGACAGCGTTCGCGCCGCCTGACGCTTGCCTCGTGAGAGGAAATCGCCCGCCTTCGCCGGCGGCAGACCTGCACGGCATCCGGTTAGTTCATACGCCGCGGCGCCGGCGTATTTGGCTCAGCGGCATCCTTCGTGGCCGACGCCCGCCTCGGCCTGCTGGGCGGAGCTCCCGACACCTTTTCCGACGCCTCCGCCAGGTCGTTCATCGCCGCCATCATGTCGTCGATCATTGCCTTGTATTCGCCGGCAGCCTCCGGTGGCTGCGGTTCCATTTGATCGGAAGAGACGTCTTGCGGCGGCGGATGAGTTATTGCGTTGCAATCGAAACGCGCCCGCTCGAGCTTGTTCCCGACAAACCAGACGCACAACACACCCGTGACCTTGTCGTCGTCAAAGATGTCCGTGTTGACCGCATCTACCGTCATCACGGGGCCGCCGGATTTCAAGATGACGAGATCGCCCGGCCTTAAAATGGTCATCTGCGAAACCCATCGTGAGGGAATTAACAGGATGGCAAGGCGACGATTGCTGCGACGACAATCTAATCCGCGCCGTCATCGTCGCAATCGATCGTGAAGAGCACGCGAGCCGCCAGCATCTGACGACAAGATGCTCCGATTCCCGTGCATCCAAGCCACAGCTGACAACATTTCGACTTGGATTATTTGCGCAGCCAACGCGTCGCATTTTTTTAACATAGACTATCACCATCAACCGATTCGCGGCACGAACATTGCTTCGAACGACACGGCTGGAACAACACAGGAGTGCGGCATGAAACGCCTCGTCCTTTGTACAGCGTTCGGTTTGTTGATGAGCGTAGCGAGCGCCCGTGATTTCGGGCAGTGGGAAGCCACAGACCCGCTCATTCGCCAATGGTACCAGGCGCTGATGCAGCCCGACAATCCCGCTGTTTCGTGTTGCGGCGAAGCGGATGCTTATTGGGCGGACTCGTTCGAAGTCGATGGCGACAAATACGTCGCCATCATTACGGACTCCCGGCCCGACGAGCCGCTGCGTCGCAAGCATATCGACATTGGAACCAGGATTGTGGTTCCAAACCACAAGCTGAAATACGACCAGTCCAATCCGACAGGTCACGGCATCATCTTCCTGAGCAGGGGAGATTACGTCTACTGCTACGTCGCGCCGGGCGGCGTCTGATTCTTGCGCAGAATTTGCCGTTGCATTTGGCAGCACGGCAACAGCTTCGGACAAGTCGCATTCGACATCGCCGATGATCGCACTGCGCCGTCATGTTCCGGCCGCGTGGCAACGTAACGACGATTGTTGCCGCGACATCTTCTGAAATCAGCGTCGCGCGGTTCCCGCTGCACCTTTCCTAAACTTCATTTTTCTTTTCGCCGGATCGGGCGTTGTCTTGCAGCGCAGATTGGATCTGCGATTTGTCGCCAGGCAGGAGAACGCCATGCAACGCTCGATCCTCACAGCGGCTGTCCTTCTCGGCATCATCACGACGGCCCATGCCCAAACCGCAACGGGCGCTGCAACCGATCCGCTGAGCGTGCCGACCTCGCCGCTGCCGTTCAGTTCGTTTTTCGCGGGAACATCCGCCGCTGCGACAAGCGGATCGTCAACATCGGGACCAGCGGGCGGCAGCTCGAGCGGAATAAGCGCACCGGCCTCGCGCAGTTCGCAGGTGCCCCGGCAGCTGCCAGGCGAAGGGCTCGACAACGCGACGCAATCGGCGGGCACGACCGCAGCAGCGCCGAGCGTCCCATCGACCATCTGTCCGCCTTCGATCCCCACGACCGATGGCGGCTCGGCGAACATCACCGTGATCGACGGCTTTTCGCCGGGCGGATGCTGAGCCTGACGCGAGGTCGGCGCCTCATGCCCCTCGCAGGAACGGCAGGATCAGCGCGATCGCCTGTTCAGGCTGCTCTTCCATGATCCAGTGCCCGGAATTGGTGATGAAGCCGGTCTGAACATTGGAAGCTGCAAAACCGATCTCCGTTGCGAGGTAGGCGCCATAGGAGTGGTCACCGCCGATCGCCAGCACCGGCATCGCAAGCTTGCCTTTCTCGGCCAACAGCTTCTGATTATCGATCGCATCCTGGGCAAAGGCCGCGAACTGACCACCTAAAGCGTTGTGGATGGCACCGGGCAGCGCATAAAGCGCCGCGTAATGGTTACGCGTCGCCTCGTCGATTTTGGCGGGAGTCGCCGAAAGTTCGTTATAGAAGCGATCGAGCAAGATACGTTCTCTTCCCGCAACCAGCCGCTCGACATCCGGGCCGCGGAAATTGAAGTGCCAGACCTTGGGGTTCTTCAGCTGCTCGTCCCAGTGTCCGATGCCGGGTAGCGGCGCATCCATGACGACCCACTTCGTCGTCCGCTCGGGATACTGCACGGCGAATGCATAGCCGACCATGTTGCCGATATCATGCGTGACCAATGCAACCTGTGTGATCCGCAACTGATCCAGGATATGAGCAAGGTCGCGCGCCTGCGCCATCTTCTCGTAACCGCCCTCCGGATGCGATGAGAGGCCCATGCCGCGCAGATCGGGGACGATCACGGTATGATCCTTCATCAGGACTTTGGCGAGCGGAACCCACATGTCACCCGTGTCGCCAAATCCATGAAGCAACAGGACAGTCGGGCCGCTGCCAGCGACGCGCACATATTGAGTGCCATCGGTGACACGCATCTGCTCGGTACGCACGCCTGCGGGCCAAGCCAGTGGCGATTCAGTCTGCGAGAGGGTCTCCATGGTCTCCCTTTAGATCACGGTTACAGCACAACTGGATATTGCGTGGCAAAGAGGAAAAATTCCAGCCCGCCTTTACCTCCCACTTCATGGCATGACGCGGCGACGCGACGCAGGATGTTGCTGTTCAAACGCCAAACCCAACGGAGGCCGTGAGATGAGGACCGCTGCAAATGTCGCAGAAGATTATATCGCTGTTTGGAACGAGCGCGACGCCACACGCCGTCGCGCCTTGCTGGAATCGACCTGGACGCCGGCCGCGACTTATCTGGATCCGATGGCACAGGCCGCCGGTCTCGTCGAAATCGACAGCATCATCAATTCGGTGCAGGAGCGATTCCGGGGCCTGACTTTTTCGTTGTCCGGAAAGGCGGATGGTCACGCAGACGTTGTGCGATTTTCGTGGGCGCTTGGTCCCAAAGGTGGCGCCGCCATCGTGAAAGGCACCGACTTCATCGCGCGCGACGGCGACAAGATCGCGACCGTGACCGGCTTTCTCGACCTCGTGCCGGCCTCGACCTGAGCTGATCTTCAGGCACCCGATACGAATGCCTCAGGGGTGCGAGGTCTTCCCCGCGCCCAAGCCTTAAACGTTGCAACTCGAAGAGCCCGTGCGGTTCTTCCATGAAGGGGATCCTCAGATGAATCGCCGAACGCCCATCCTTGGCGCCTCAGCCGCCGGTACGTTGGGTAGCTCGCCCGCGGCCATCAAGACCGCTGTCGCGCAAACGAGGCCGGCACCACCCGTCACGACGGCATCATCGCGCTGCTTCGTCACGGCCAAGGATGGAACCCGATTGTTCGTCCAGGCACTGGGGCAGCGGTCGCCCGATCGTCCTTTTGGCCGCATGGACCTTCAATTCGAATGTCTGGGGCAGCCACATCGCGTCCTTCAACGAAAGCGGCTTCCGTTGCGTTGCGCCTGACAGGCGCGGTCACGGGCGCTCCGATGCGCCGTCGAACGGCTACGATGCCGATAGCCTTGCCGACGACGTCGCTGCTGTACTCGATCAGCTGGATTTGCGCGACGCAATCCTCGTCGCCCATTCCATGGGCTCGATCGAAGCCGTCAATTATCTGGCTCGCCATGGGTCGGACCGAATATCGAAACTCGTCCTTCTCGCGCCCGTGACACCCTATCTGACGAAGACGGACGACAACGCCGATGGCGTGCCGAAAGCCGCAATCGAAGCGCAATACCGCGCCATCGCCAGCAATTTCCCCGTATGGATTGCAGATAACGAGGCGCCGTTCTTTACACCGCAGACCATCGCCGCGACACGCAACTGGATCAAAACGATGATGCTTGACGTCTCGTTGCAGGTTGCTCTCGCTTGTCGCGCCACCATCGCGTCGACGGACCTGCGCAGCGCGGTGGGAAAGATCGATCGGCGCGCCTTGATTGTTCACGGCGACAAGGATGCAAGCGCACCATTGCCCATCACCGGCGCCAAGACAGCCCGCCTCATACCCGGCAGCAAACTGGTTGTTATCGCGGGCGCGCCACATTGCCTGGTGCTGACCCATGAAGATCAGGTGATGAGGGAGACCCTGGATTTTATCCGCGCCTAGCGATTCCAGGCCGACGGAACATGACGGCGCTACTTCGTCTTGTTCCGGCCGGTTCGCGGATTGAGCGGCCCGGCGGGCGGCCTCACCAATCCCTCTGGCAAGACGGGTTCGGTTCCCGGCAGAGGATCGGCCCTGACATCCGCGCCCCATTGGGCTTTCTCGTGTGGCGTCGCCTTGTCGCGCACTTGATTCGACTGCGGGCGACCGTCCCTGTTGATGGGATCGTAAGTCCCGCTTCGAATATCCCGCGTCTCTATGCCGTGCTTGGCCATGAGCGCCTCCAACCTTCCAAAGGTAACGCTCGCGGTCAATCCGGGTTGCAGGAGGAGAAGCTGCCACGACATCCCAAGACGTCTCGCGGACGGCTCTCTCGTTATCTGGATTGCTCGGCCTGATCGTTGTCCATCACGGACCTGCAGCCAGAGCTCAGGCTTGCGCGGTTCTTGATCATGCAAGCCGTGATCCGGGGAATATCCGGAATCTCGGAGCTGCAAAGCCGGAGAGCGTCTCCGGTGCACATCTGCTGCGCCTCCGGGCTGTAGGCGTGACTTGAGGTCGGCAACATCGAAAAGGAAATGACGAACGCTGCAATCAAAGCGGGCTTGCAAATTGACTTGGTCACGATCGAACTCCGTTGTTGATCAGTGATGTCCAGGTTGAGCACGCTTCGTTTCCGGCCAACGTCGCTAGCTATAAAAAACGGCTGCGTGGGGCTGAGATTTGGTTTCGCCGCCCCGCTGCGAAGAAACCGCTTCACGAGATCGCGAGGAGCACGAACCCCGATCTAAGTCTTTTGCCCTTCCTGAGAGAGGGGTGACAGTTCATTCCGGAGACATGGGTTACACAATTGGGCCTTTTGCGGGGAGCGCAAGATGCCCTGGAAGGTGTGTAAACCCATGGACGAACGACTGAGGTTCATTGCCAGGCTGCTGGATGGAGAGCAGATGGCGCCGCTGTGCCGAGAGTTCGGCATCTCCCGCAAGACCGGTTACAAGATCCTCACACGCTACAACGCGACAGGCCTAGAAGGGCTCACGGACCGCTCGCGCCGGCCCTACCGCCATGCCAATCAGCTCCCGGTCCAGATCGAGACGCTGATCGTGCGCGTCAAGCAGGACAAGCCGAGTTGGGGAGCCCCGAAGATCAGGGAAAGGCTTTCCCGGCTTTATCCTGATGTGCACGCGCCCGCGATCAGCACGGTGCACGCGGTGCTCGACCGCCATGGCCTGGTCAAGCGCCAGACCCGACGACGCAACAGGGCCCAGGGCACTTCACTCTCCCGTCCGGCCCAACCGAACGAACTGTGGTGTGCCGATTACAAGGGCGAGTTCATGCTTGCTGATCGACGATACTGCTATCCGTTGACCATCACCGACTTCGCCAGCCGCTATCTCATTGCCTGCGAAGCCTTGCACACCACCAAGGAGCTCTATGCCTTCGCGGTGTTTGAAAGCGTGTTCAAGGAATTTGGCCTGCCGCGGGCCATCCGCACCGATAACGGCGTTCCCTTTGCCAGTCCCAATTCCCTGTTCAATCTCTCAAAGCTCTCCGTCTGGTGGCTCAGACTCGGCATCGAGATCGAGCGCATCAAGCCCGGCCATCCCCAGCAGAACGGCCGCCATGAGCGCATGCATCTGACCTTGAAGCTGGAAGCCACCAAGCCGGCCGCCAAAAACTTCCTGCAGCAGCAGGCCAGGTTCGATGACTTCATCGACGGCTACAACAACGAGCGACCCCACCAGGCGCTCAACATGCAGTGTCCCGCACAGCGCTATCAGCCCTCGTCACGGCCATATCGCGGCTTGCCGGACCTCGACTATCCGCTTCATGACAAGGCAGCCACCGTCACCACCTGCGGCCGCATCTGCTTCAATAACCAGAAGATTAATCTCAGTCAGGTCTTCGCTGGCCAGACCGTCGGCATCAAGCAAACCGACGACCGCATTTGGCTCGTCAGCTTCATAGACTATGATCTCGGCTACTTCGACGACGAGACTTGCAGGCTCGAACCCCTTGCAAATCCCTTCGGACCGAGAGTGTTACCTATGTCTTCGCAATGAAATGTAACCCATGTGCCCGGAATGGACCCTTCATTAATGGTCGGAGCGAGAGGATTTGAACCTCCGACCCCTAGTCTCCCAGACTAGTGCGCTAACCGGGCTGCGCCACGCTCCGACGCCCGATCCCTTAGCTTTGATCAGCCGGTCGCGCAAGGTGGGTGATCGGCGGGCCGGGCGATCGCCCGGTCCATCAATTGGTTAAGCCGGTTACCTCGGATTTTGCGAAAACCGCTTTCAGCCGTCCTTGAGCGCGGCATCCAGCAGGCGGCGGCAGGCGATGAGGTCTTCGAGCACGCCTTTCAGACGCGCCACATCGACGATCGGGACGATATCGGCGACGCCCGCAATCGCCTCCTCCTCTTCGTAGCTTTCGACTTCCCGCTCCCGCCGGCTGCGGCGCTCGGCAAAGCGGGGAATACCGCTCTCCTCGGAGCTGTCATAGTCGTCGTCGTCGAGGTCCATCGACGGTGCAATGTCATCGCCATTTTCGAGAATGCTTTGACCGACCACCTCCTCGATCGCGCCGAACGAGGCGATGGCGTTGGCATCTGCGAGCCGCTGCACCGATCCGATGCCGTGCTCCTTCAAAATGCGCTGCACGCCGCGGATGGTGTAGCCCTCGCCGTAGAGCAGACGGCGGATCCCCTTCAACAGGTCGACATCGTCGGGACGGTAATATCGGCGGCCGCCGCTCCGCTTCATCGGCTTGATCTGGGAGAAGCGCGTCTCCCAGAACCGCAGCACATGTTGCGGAATGTCGAGGTCGTCGGCGACCTCGCTGATGGTTCGGAAGGCATCCGGCGCCTTGTCCAAATGCTCGCTCCTCTATCCTCGCTCTGGCGAGACGGCTCGCCTATTCGGCCTTGCCGTTGTTCCCGGCGCCATGACCATTGATGCGCTGCTTCAAGATCGCCGACGGCTTGAACACCATCACCCGGCGGGGCGAGATCGGCACCTCGGTCCCGGTCTTCGGATTTCGGCCGATCCGCTGGCCCTTCTTGCGCACCATGAACGAGCCAAACGAAGACAGCTTCACCGTTTCGCCCTTCTCCAGGCAATCGGTGATCTCTTTCAATACCAGCTCGACAAACGCCGATGATTCCGTGCGCGACAGCCCCACCTTCTGGTAGACGGCCTCGCACAGATCAACTCGCGTTACGGTTTTTCCGGTTCCAGTCATCGCCTGCCCCACTCTCGGCGAACACATATTCGCTACTGAAATTAGGAGGTTACGTACTAACGGTCAACTGCCGTCCTAGCTTCATAACACGAAAGAAACACGTAAAATTCGGGATTAATTTGCGGGGACTCACCACCGGATCAGCACCGATCCCCAGGTAAAGCCGCCGCCCATGGCCTCCAACAACACCAAATCGCCCTGTTTGATGCGGCCGTCGGCAACGGCCACCGCCAGCGCCAACGGAATCGATGCCGCGGACGTGTTGCCGTGCTGATCGACAGTCAGCACGACTTTCTGCGGCGCAATATGCAATTTGTGTGCGGATGCATCGATGATTCTCTTATTGGCCTGATGTGGGACGAACCAGTCGATATCGTCGGCGGTGAGCCCGGTCGCTTCAAAAGCATCGACGATCACGTCAGTAATCATGCCGACCGCATGCTTGAAGACTTCCCGTCCCTCCATCCTGAGATGGCCCACGGTCTTGGTCGAGGACGGACCGCCGTCGACATATAGCTTCGACTTGTGCCGCCCGTCCGATCGCAGATGCGCCGTCAAAATACCGCGGTCGGAGGCCTTTCCCGGCTGCGTCTGGGCTTCCAGTACCACCGCGCCGGCGCCGTCGCCGAACAGCACGCAGGTGCCGCGGTCGTTCCAGTCGAGAATTCGCGAGAATGTCTCGGCGCCGATTACGAGCGCGCGCTTGAACGCGCCGCTGCGCAGGAAATTGTCGGCCGTGGCAAGTGCGAACACGAAGCCCGAACATACCGCCTGCAAATCGAAGGCCGCACCGTGATGAATTCCGAGGTCGTTCTGAACCGCCACCGCCGTCGCCGGAAAGGTGTTGTCGGGCGTCGAGGTCGCCAGAACGATCAGGTCGATCGATTGTGCATCGACCCCGGCATGGGCCAAGGCCGCGCGTGCGGCATTGACCGCCAGGTGCGACGTAAACTCGCCTTCGGCAGCGATATGGCGCTGACGAATTCCGGTGCGCTGGATGATCCAATCATCGGAAGTGTCGATCCGTGTCGCCAATTCGGCATTGGTCAAGATCCGCTGCGGCAGATAAGAGCCGCAGCCGAGCACGACCGAGCGTATTGCAGTCACGAGACAGCCTCCTGCGTGGCAGAGGCTGGGACCAGCGTGCCACCGTCGCTTTTAAGCATTTGGTTGATCTTGTTGAGGAGATCGTATTTGGCCATTTCATACCCAACATCGACCGCATAGGCAAAGCCGTCTGCGTCGGTTCCGCCATGGCTTTTGACCACGATGCCGTTGAGGCCGAGCACCACGCTTCCATTGTAGTTGCGTGGATCGAGTTTCTCCCGCAGCGAGCGGAAGGCGCTTCGCGCGAGCACGTAGCCGATGCGCGAGAGCCAGCTCGCCTCGATGGCACTGCGCAGCAAATCCATCATCTGGCGCACGCTTCCCTCGGCGGCCTTCAACGCGATATTTCCGCTGTATCCTTCGGTGACGATGACGTCAGCCGCCCCCTTGCCGATCCCGTCGCCTTCGACGAAACCGATATAGTCGAGCTGCGGCAAGTTCATCGCGCGCAGCATCTCCCCCGCCTCGCGAATCTCCTCGTGGCCCTTCATTTCCTCGACGCCGATATTGAGGAGGCCCACGGTCGGGCGCGCCTTGTCGAACAGAACACTCGCCATCGCGCTTCCCATTGCGGCGAGCGCCACAAGATGGCGCGCGTCGCCGCCGATGGTCGCACCAAGATCGAGCACGACGGCCTTGGCATGCTTGGTTGGCCAGATCGCCGCCAATGCCGGCCGATCGATGCCGTTCAGCATACGCAGACAGAACCGCGCCATCGCCACCAGGGCGCCGGTATTGCCGGCGGATATCGCAACGTCAGCCTGTCCCTTCTTCACGGCATCAATAGCCAGCCACATCGATGAAGTCTTGCGCCCGCGCCGCAAGGCCTGGCTCGGCTTGTCGTGCATGCTGACGGCAACGTCGGTGTGAATGACGGACGAGACCGCCTTCAACGCCGGATGCTTGGCGAGCTGCGGTTCGATCACACTCCGATCGCCGAACAGGAGAAATTCCGTGTCGGGATGTCGGGTCAACGAGATGGCGGCGCCGGGAATAACGACTGATGCGCCGACGTCACCCCCCATGGCGTCAAGCGCTATTCGAACCTTTTTGGGCATGAACGTCCCGAAACCGACCTCTCATCGGACTTGAACTGCCAACCCCGACAACCACCACGGTCGCGGAGATCGGCAAGGCACCAAACCGCGCCGGTCTGGGCCGCGACAATAGCGTTTCCCCATACCGACACAACCTCTTGACCGCCACCTTTTGCGGCACAAATGCCACTGCAGCAGAATCGCAACAGCCAAATAATATAAATTATTTCAGTTGCTTAAGTCCATTGCCCGAGGAACCGGTTCCACTGGAATTCGCGGAAGCAATCATCCCGCCTTGCTGCCACCGCCGTCCTTGGGACCTTTCTTGGTCGTCGAAGCGCCCTGGTCTGTTTGCAGCGCTTTGAGTGCAGCAAACGGATGATCGGCGGGGTCGACGATTTCTGCCGGCGCCTCAAACACCGCATCGGACTTCCGCGGATAAGGGTCGATCGCCAAGAACAACACGTCAGTGGCAAGCCGGCCGAGATCAATCACGCCGTTGACGATCGGCTCGGGCGGATCAGGGACCTCTTCATCTTCGCTTTGAGCAGCTTCATCGACCAAAGCCGCAAGCGTTGGAATTTGCTCCGGTGGCGCGAACATCAGGTCAACCACCTCTGTGATGTCGTTCTCGATCGGCTCGAGCGTCACGACGCAGGTCTGTCCGATCCGCCCACGGACCTCGCCCGTGACGTGGACGCGCCCATTGCTCTTGAGCTTCAGGTCGAATGAAGCGCTCGCCGATAACACCGCGCGCAGTCCCGCAATCTTGGCCATCGCCGCGCGCGATGCGTCGCTCGCTTCAAAGGCGCGATGCAGACCAGTATCCGGTATTTGCGCGACAATGACAGGGACACGCCAGGGGTCAGCGGGATTCATTAGCTATCACCGTTCAGGAATGAGATTTGCCTGCGTCGGCCGGCACAGGAAAAGTCCACGCGGCAGCGAGAAGAGCGGTATCGTCAACGCCGTCGAGGCGGGCCAACACCGACTTTGCATAAGTGGCCAGCCACCTCGCATTTTCCATGCCCTCGCCGTTCAAGACGTTCCTGCTGAGCGCTTTGGCGAACGCCTCGTCATCGGCAAATGCGGCGTCATAGGCGTTGGCACGGCCATAAAACGCTTCGCCAAAGGCCTGCATTCGCTTCGGCACGGCGAGGTCGCCGACGCCCATTTCCCTCAAATTGGCGTCCATGTCCGCGCAGAAATGATCGAAAAGGGCCTGCGAGAGATCGCCCGCGCCTCCCGCGGAGCGAAATCGCCGCAAAACCATCCACAAATGCAGCAACAGCAGGTCGAAACGGCCATTAACGGTATCGGCCACACCGAGTTCCCGGTAGAACACCGGTTCTCGCGTCTGCGTCACGATCATGCCATAGATGGCCTCAATGGTGCCGCGCGCGAGCCGGGGTTTGCTGAAGTGGTTGAACGGCCAAAGCATTGTGACCCGCTGGGACTTTGTTGCAATCAAGCGCACTGCCGGGTACGCCAAGGCCGCACCTGACGCAAGGGGACCCATTCGGGGATGATCAAGTCCAGTCTGACAGGTTTTGCACGCAGCTCCGGCTGGCGCGGTCTACGAACCGCGGCCGCAGTCGTTTTGGTATGCGCCGTGGTCGGCGGTTGCGGAGAACAATTCCAGAAGGGCTACATCCTGCCGCCGGGCGCGCTTGAACAAATCCCGATTGGCGCCAGTCAGGATCAGGTCCTGATCGTGATGGGAACGCCGTCGACCGTCGCCACGCTCAACGGCGAGGTCTTCTATTATATCTCGCAGCGCGCCGAGCGGCGGCTTGCGTTCATGAGCGACCACATCACCGATCAGCGCGTCATCGCCGTCTACTTCGACAAGAACCGCCAGGTACGGCGTCTTGCCAACTATGGAATGAAAGACGGCATGATTTTCGACTTCATCAGCCGCACCACGCCGACCTCGGGCCAGGAAATCAACTATGTCGCGCCGCTGTTCAAGGCGCTCAATATCGGCCAGGGCGACAAATAATAAGGTCGGTGGCCGCGACGTGCGCGCTTTGCGACGCGGCTGGCGCAAAACAAAACCCCCGCGGCAGAGCCACGGGGGTTTTTCATTTAGACAGTCGCGTTTCAGTGCGCGAGGATTGCCAAGAGCAGCAGCGCCACGATGTTGGTGATCTTGATCATCGGGTTCACTGCGGGACCTGCCGTGTCCTTGTAGGGGTCGCCGACAGTGTCGCCGGTTACGGCTGACTTGTGGGCGTCAGAGCCCTTGCCGCCGTAGTGGCCGTCTTCGATGTACTTCTTGGCGTTGTCCCAGGCGCCGCCGCCCGAGGTCATCGAGATCGCCACGAACAGGCCGGTGACGATCACACCCAGCAGCATCGCGCCGACCGCGGAGAACGCCGCCGACTTGCCGGCCGCACCGCCGCCCGCGATCGCATAGATCAGGAAGTAGACCACGATCGGCGACAGCACCGGCAGCAGCGATGGGATGATCATTTCCTTGATCGCGGCCTTGGTCAGGAGGTCGACCGCCTTGCCGTAGTCGGGCTTGTCGGTGCCCTGCATGATGCCGGGCTTTTCGCGGAACTGACGGCGCACCTCTTCGACGATCGCGCCGGCTGCGCGACCGACGGCCGTCATGCCCATCGCGCCGAACAGGTAGGGCAGCAGGCCGCCGAACAGCAGGCCGACAACCACGTAAGGATTGTTCAGCGAGAAATCCGGCTTGATGCCCTGGAAGTAGGCGTGGTGCGCCCCATCGGCAATGAAGAACTGGAGGTCCTGGTTATAGGCCGCGAACAGCACCAGCGCGCCGAGACCGGCGGAGCCGATCGCGTAGCCCTTGGTGACGGCCTTGGTGGTGTTGCCGACCGCGTCGAGCGCGTCGGTAGACTTGCGCACTTCCTTCGGCAGACCGGCCATTTCGGCGATACCACCGGCGTTATCCGTGACGGGACCGAAAGCGTCGAGCGCAACGATCATGCCCGCCAGCGCAAGCATGGTCGCTGTTGCAATCGCAATGCCGAACAGGCCGGCAAGGCTGTAGGTCACGAGAATACCGGCGATGATGACGATGGCTGGCAAAGCGGTTGCTTCCATCGAGATCGCCAGACCCTGGATCACGTTGGTTCCGTGACCGGTGACCGAGGCCGCCGCGATCGACTTCACGGGGCGATAGTCGGTGCCGGTGTAGTATTCAGTGATCCAGATGATCAGACCGGTGACGACGAGGCCGACGACACCGCATTCGAACAGCGCAAAGCCGGTGTAGTCGACGCCGGGCAGCTTGTCGAAGCCGATCAGCTGGTGGATGACGATGGCGACGCCGATCAGCGACAGGATGCCGGTAGCGATCAGGCCCTTGTAAAGTGCGCCCATGATCGACTGGCTCGCGCCGAGCTTGACGAAGAACGTGCCGATGATCGAGGTGATGATGCAGATGCCACCAATGGCGAGCGGCAGCGTCATCATGTTGGCGAGAACCGGGGCTGGTGCCTTGGCAAAGAAGATCGCGGCCAGCACCATGGTGGCGACCGCCGTCACCGCGTAGGTCTCGAACAAGTCGGCCGCCATGCCGGCACAGTCGCCGACATTGTCGCCGACGTTGTCGGCGATGGTTGCGGGGTTGCGCGGATCATCCTCGGGGATGCCGGCTTCGACCTTGCCGACGAGGTCGCCGCCGACGTCAGCACCCTTGGTGAAAATGCCACCGCCGAGACGGGCAAAAATCGAGATCAGCGACGCGCCGAAGCCGAGCGCGACCATGGCATCGACCACGGTCCGGTCGTTGACCGGCAGGTGCAGCGAGAACGTGAGGAAGCCGAAGTAAAGCGTGACGCCGAGCAGCGCGAGACCCGCAACCAGAAGGCCGGTGATCGCGCCCGCCTTGAAGGCAAGCTCGAGGCCGCCGGCGAGCGAGGTGGTCGCTGCCTGCGCGGTGCGCACGTTGGCACGCACCGACACGTTCATGCCGATGAAGCCGGCCGCACCCGACAGGATCGCACCGATGGCAAAGCCGACCGCAACGAGGATGCCGAGGAAGTAAGCGAGCAGCGCGAAGATCACGATGCCAACGAGGCCGATCGTGGTGTACTGGCGCCGCAGATAGGCCTGCGCACCCTCACGCACCGCGGCCGCAATCTCCTGCATGCGCGGATTGCCGGCATCGGATTTCAGAACCGACGAGGTCGCCCAGATGGCGTAGACGATGGATAGTGCGCCGCAGAGCACGATCAACCATAATGCTGTCATTGAAGTTGCCTCAGATCTCTAAAGATGGCCCCCACGCAACGGCCGCGGTCGCGGCCGGCGCACAAAAAGCAGGCCCACCCTGCCCAACGGGCGGCCTGAAATCGGCCGGGACCATGCCAAAATCGCACCCCCGGCGCAACGCCAAGGGCTGGAAAAACAGCCGATTTCGAAAGCTATTTGCAACCAAACAGGCCATTTTCATGAAATTCCTAGAAATGGCTGTACGACGTATGCGCTAGCGGCAATTCCTTACCCTCCTCATCCAGCCATTTCGGGGCAGATTCGCCGGCGATGATGGTCCCGATCGGGCTGACGGCGACGCCCGCGACCTCAGCCATGCGGCTGAACTGCTCGCTTGCGTCCGGGGGAACCGCGCAAAGCACCTCATAGTCATCGCCGCCCGAGACGATCTCGGCGAGGCCGACGGCGCCGGCCGCAAGGGCCTTCGACGCGGCCGGCGATAGCGGTACCGACTTCAGATCAATCACGGCCGATACGCCAGATGCTGCACAGAGCTTGGCGAGGTCGCCCGCCAGCCCATCCGATACGTCCATGGCCGCATGGGCATGCGCGCGGATGGCGGAAGCGAGCGCGTTGCGCGGCTGCGGAACGCGGTAGCGGCCGACCAACAGCTCGCGAGATAAAGCATCGCCGGCAAGCGCCGCCGCTACCTTTCCTCGCTTCAGGATATCCAGACCGAGCGCGGCATCGCCGATCGTCCCGGTAACAACCACCTGGTCGCCGGGCTTCGCGCCGCTGCGATGAACCATCTTGCCTGGAGGGACGCGGCCGAAAGCCGTGATCGAAATCATCAGGGGGCCCGGTGTCGAAACCGTATCGCCACCAAGCAGCGGGCAACCGAAGCTGGTTGCATCCGCACCAAGCCCGCGCGCAAAGTCCGCCAACCAAGCCTCATCGACCTTGGGTAGCGCCAGCGCAAGCACGAAGCCCGCGGGATCGGCGCCCTTCGCTGCCAGATCGGACAGGTTCACCCGTAGGGCTTTCTGCGCGATGGTATCGGGCGGATCATCGGGGAGAAAATGCACGCCTTCAACGAGCGCATCTGTGGTGACGACGATGTCGCCGCCAAGCGCCTTGAGAATGGCCGCGTCGTCGGTCAAGCCAAACGCGCCGGGATCGGTCGCGAGCGGCTTGAAGTAGCGCGCGATCAGAGAGTCCTCACCGGATGCATGTGCACCGGGGGCGCTCACGTCAGCCTCCGGCCCGCGCGAATTCGCTGCCGCGGAACTGGCGCGCGATCTGATCGAGCACTGCGTTGACCATGCCGGTCTCCTCGGCCTCGACAAAGGCGTGCGCGACATCGACATATTCCGAAACCACGACGCGGCCTGGAACGTCCTTGCGATGTTCGAGTTCATAAGCGCCGGCACGCAACACCGCGCGCAGGATCGCGTCGATCCGCTTCAGCGGCCAACCCTTCGAGAGCGCCTCGTCGATCAGGGGATCGAGTTTGGCCTGATCGCGCACCACTCCGGACACCACGTCTCGGAAAAACGCGGCTTCGGCCGGCAGGTACTTGTCGCCCTCGACCTCGTTACCGAGCCAGTGGCTTTCGAATTCAGCGAAAATATCGTTGATGCCGGCGCCTGCGATGTCCATCTGGTAGAGCGCCTGCACCGCGGCGAGCCTTGCGGCGCCGCGCCGGTTGGCCTTTTTATCTGCGCCCTTCGCGGGCTTTTTCTTGTTCTCGATCATGATCAGTTTTTTGCCAGCCGGCGCTTGATCCGCAACATCGCAATTGCTGCGCGCGCGGCATCGCCGCCTTTATTGAGTTCGGAGGCGCGCGCCCGAGCCCATGCCTGCGCTTCGGTGTTGACGGTGATGATGCCGTTGCCGAGCGGAAGCTTTTTCGCCACGGCAAGATCCATCAGTGCGCGCGAGGATTCCATCGAGACAATCTCGAAGTGGATGGTATCCCCGCGAATGACGCAGCCGAGCGCAATCGCGGCATCGTAGGGCTTGCCGGCCTTTTCCGCAGCCTCAAGTGCAATCGCAATCGCGGCCGGAATTTCCAGCGCGCCGGGAACCGTGATGACGTCGTGGCCGACACCGGCCGACTTCAATTCTGCGACTGCGCCTTCCAGCAGCGCATCCTGAATGTCGTCATAGAAACGCGCTTCGACAATCAGCGCCCGTGCGCCGGAAATGTCGGTCTGGTCCTTTAAGGGTGCGCGTCGCGCGTCTGCCATCATCTATCCTTTTGAGGTCCGCGAAATGCAACTCGCGACCTTGAATTTCGGCCTTTGTAGTCGGCCCCGACAACAATTCCAAGCCAAGACTGCCTGCCCAATCTCCTAAGATTGCCGCGCAGCGGAAGCCGCCAAAACACGCGCCATTAGCGTTGAATCTCCCCAGGTAGAAAGCCAGATCAGCACGTCGGTCATAGCTGAAATCGTTTGCCGAAGTAGCCGCAACCTTATCGCATTGGAGTGGAGCTGTTGCTCGGCGTGGTGGAGATGCGCAAGTTCCTCGACTCGTATCGACTGGATAATGTCCCGAAGTTCGGTGTCTCGTTTCTCGAGGAAATGGAGCTGGTCATCGAGATGGCGATGGACTGCTGCTTCGACCGCGGCAGTACAGGCCCAGATCCCGTTCCTGCCGAGGCACGCCGTCAAGAAACCCAAAAGCCACCCGCCCCAGCTCCAGAGCTGCATGACGCGGCATGGCCGCGATTGTCGTTGCGGCATCGCCGCCCGAAACAAGGCACAATGCGTCTGCTCGTGCCGAAGCATTTCCGACAAGGCGGCCACGCAGTCCGGACACAAGCGTCGGGCGACCAAAAGCTGAGCGGAGTAAATTCTGATCGCACCAAATTCGCCGGCGTGATTCACCCTCACAATGCGCGCAACCGTCAGGGCATCGCGGGATGCGTCAGCCATCATTTCATTTCCGTCAATCTCGCCGCATAACGTGCCATCAGATCGACCTCGATATTGACCTCGCTGCCCGCTCGCCAGGACGCCAGGGTCGTCACCTGAAGCGTGTGCGGGATGATGAGCACGGAAAATGCGGTGTCCTTGACCGTGTTGACGGTGAGCGAAACGCCGTCGATCGTGATCGAGCCCTTCGGCGCGATAAAGCGGGCGAGTTCCCGCGTGGTATCGAGTTCAAACCGCGCCATGTCAGGCAAGTCCTCACGGCTGAGGATCGTGGCCACGCCATCCGCGTGGCCGGCGACGATGTGGCCGCCGAGTTCGTCGCCAATCTTGAGCGCCCGTTCCAGATTGAGCCGGGTACCGACAGCCCAATGCTTCGCGGTGGTCAGCGAAAGCGTTTCGGCGGCGGCATCGACGTCGAACCAGGTCCTGCCATTATCGACGCCGGACGAGACGACCGTGAGGCAGACGCCGTTGCAGGCGATCGACGCGCCATCCGCGATTCCAGCCTGGTCATACCGGCAACCAATGCGCATGCGATGCAATTGTCCCTGCGCGACCTGCGCCAGACTTATGATTTCGCCGATGTCGGTGACAATGCCGGTAAACATTCAGGCGCGCTCGTAAACGGTCAGGATGTCGGAATCCAGGCTCTCGCTAGCACGAACGCGAAAGGCGGACGACTGGGTGATTGTGGCGAGCGGCAATGCATCCAGCGCCGGAACGCCATCGGTGCCGACCGGTTTCGGGCCGCGCAGCAGCCAGAATTCGTCGACGAGGCCGGCGGCAACGAAAGATGACGCCACGCGCGCGCCGCCCTCGACCAGAAGCCGGGTGATGCCGCGCTCAGCGAGCGCATGCAGGGCGGCTGGCAAATTAAGCCCGGCCGGTGTCGATGCGACCCGGATCACCTGCGCGCCGGCAGCGCCCAGTATCGCCGCCGCAGGCGCTTCGGCCCGGTTTGAGGTGACGACCCAAAGCGGCGTCGAGCGCGCCGAATGAACCAGTCGGCTTTTCGGCGGAATCCGCAAGCTCCGATCGAGCACAACGCGAACCGGCGACCGCGCCTCCATGCCCGGCAGGCGGCAGGTCAACAGCGGGTCGTCCGACAGCACCGTGCCGATCCCGACCAGAATGGCGTCACACTGGGCCCTGAGCAGATGCACGCGCGATTTGGCGATCTCGCCTGAAATCGACACCTGCTTGTGTCCCGCCCCGGCAATCTTGTCGTCGCTGGAAACTGCGAGTTTCAGGATCACATGTGGGCGCCCGTCGCGGACCCGACGGAAATGACCGGCATGGGCGCGGGCGGCTTCCTCCGCCTCCAGCCCGACATCGACCGTAATCCCCGCATTCCGCAGCTTCGCATGGCCCTGCCCCGCGACCTCCGGATTGGGATCCTCGATCGCCGACACCACACGCTTGATGCCGGCCGCGATGACGGCGTCCGTGCAGGGCGGCGACTTGCCGACATGCGAACAAGGCTCCAGCGTCACATAGAGCGTGGCGCCGCGCGCAGCTTCGCTCGCCTGCGCCAGCGCCACCGGCTCCGCATGAGGCCTCCCGCCGGGCTGCGTCCAGCCACGGCCGACAATGACGCCGTCGTTGACCACGACCGCCCCGACCGCGGGATTGGGCCACGTACGCCCGAGGCCGCGGCGGCCGAGCGCGAGCGCAAGCTGCATGAAGCGCCGGTCAGCCGCCTTCGAATCCTTCGACTTCTGTGCGAGTTGTTCTTCCAGGATACGGAAGATCATTTTCGTAGCAGCGTGATCCGCGCATCGTCCTCGCCGGAGAGCTCGCCGAGCACGGCCTCAAAGTCCTTGGCCTCGCGGAAATTGCGATAGACCGAGGCGAAGCGAACATAAGCGACGTCGTCGAGCTGGCGCAGATGCTCCATCACGATCTCGCCGATCGTCTCCGAGGAAACCTCCGCCTCGCCACTGCTCTCGAGCTCGCGCACGATATCGGAGACCATCTTCTCGACGCGCTCGGTCTCGACCGGACGCTTGCGCAAGGACACCTGCACCGAGCGCATCAGCTTGTCGCGATCGAACGGCACGCGACGGCCGTTGCGCTTGATCACGGTGAGCTCGCGAAGCTGCACGCGCTCGAAGGTGGTGAAGCGGAAATTGCAGGACACGCACACCCGCCGCCGGCGGATCACCGACGAATCTTCGGTCGGACGGGAATCCTTCACCTGGGTATCGAGGCTGTTGCAGCTCGGGCAACGCATCCGAAAAACGCCTTACTGATAGATCGGAAAACGATCGGTGAGCGCCTTCACCCGTTCCTTGATGGCGGCTTCGACCAGGGGGGCCTTGCCGTCCTGCGCTTGCGCGATCGCATTCAACACTTCGGCGATCATGCCGCCGACCTGCCTGAACTCGGCCACGCCAAAGCCGCGCGTGGTCGCGGCGGGCGTGCCGAGGCGAAGGCCCGAGGTGACAAACGGCGTCTCGGGATCGAACGGGATGCCGTTCTTGTTGCAGGTGATGGCGGCGCGGACCAGCGCCTTCTCCGAAACATTGCCCTTCAGCCCCTTTGGGCGAAGGTCGACCAGCATCAGGTGATTGTCGGTGCCGCCGGAGACGATATCGAGGCCGTGGGCGCGCAGGCTTTCGGCAAGCGCTCTTGCGTTTTCGACGACGTTCTTCGCGTAGATCTTGAAGTCCGGCCGCAGCGCCTCGCCGAAGGCCACGGCCTTCGCGGCAATCACATGCATCAGCGGCCCGCCCTGCAGGCCCGGGAATACCGCCGAGTTCAATTTCTTGGTGAGAGACTCATCGTTCCACAGCATCAAGCCGCCACGCGGGCCGCGCAGCGACTTGTGGGTGGTGGTGGTGGTAACGTGGGCATACGGTACCGGGTTGGCATGGACGCCACCCGCGACGAGGCCGGCGAAATGCGCCATATCCACCATGAAAAAGGCACCGACTTCATCGGCGATGGCGCGGAAGCGCGCAAACTCGAAATGGCGCGCATAGGCCGAGCCGCCGGCGATGATGAGCTTCGGCTTCACCTCTTCGGCGCGCCGCGCGACCTCGTCCATGTCGATGACGTGGGTATCCTTGCGCACCGTGTAGTGCGCGGCCTTGAACCACTTTCCGGAGACG
>NZ_DASREO010000077.1:0-73678 GCF_035652035.1 Bradyrhizobium sp. | reverse complement strand
GCAAACCGGCTTCGTCACCGCAATTCCCTATCTGTGCGGCACCATCGCGATGATCCTGTGGGCACGGCATTCGGACGCCACGCGCGAACGGGTGTCCCATGTCGGCGCGCCGTTCTTTGTGACGGCCTTGGCGCTTGGCGCCTCCGCCTTCATCACCGATCCGACGATGACCATGGTGGTGCTGACGGTCGCCGCGATCGGGGTGTTCTGCATCTTCGGGGTGTTCTGGACGCTGCCGACCGCCTGGCTTTCCGGCACGGCCGCAGCCGGTGCGATCGCGCTGATCAATTCGATCGGCAATCTTGCCGGCTTTGGCGGGCCGTATCTGATCGGCTGGGTCAAGGAGGCGACAGGTCAGACCTCGACCGGGCTGCTCGTGCTGGCGGTGCTTCCCCTGATCGGCGGGCTCCTGGTGTTTTTGGGCGGCCACGAGTCCATGGCGGAGTTCGCCAATTCGGAAAAGGCGGCTTAGGCCGCTTTCTCTTCCCAAGTCTATCCCTCGGAGCGACCACGGCTTTTCCAGCCAAGCCGGCGATCACAATTTCATGATTACTGACGAATATTGACATTTATCAGTCAACAATCCACACTCCCCATATGGCTGGAGCCGTGAGGAGGGTCCGATGTTGGTTCGCCTGATTTTTTCGAGTTATTCCAGGCTCTTGGCCGGAATTTCGCTGGCAGCGCTGGCCGTCACGTTAGGTGGCTGCGATAGCGCCGTGGCCGACAAGCCCGCGGAAACCCGCCCGGTTCTGGTCGCCACCGCCCATTATGAAGCCCAATCTCCCGAGCGCAGCTTTGTCGGCACGATCAGGCCCCGGATCGAGTCCGACATGGGTTTTCGTGTGCCCGGGAAGGTGGCGAAGCGGCTGGTCGAAGTCGGCCAGACGGTCGAAGTCGGCCAGTCGCTCGCCACATTGGATGAAGTCGATCTGAAATTGCAGGCCGAGCAGGCCGAGGCAGAACAGCGCGCCGCGACGGGCGTGCTGGCGCAGGCGGGCGCTGCCGAGCAGCGCGCCAAGGACCTGCGCGGCAAAGGTTGGGCCACCGATGCGCAGCTCGACACCGCGAAGGCCGCCGCCGACGAAGCACGCGCGCGGCTCAATCGCGCCGAGCGTTCGGTCGAACTGACCAACAACTCCCTCTCTTATGCAACGCTCGTGGCGGACACCCATGGTGTCGTCACGGCGACCATGATCGAGCCTGGCCAGGTGGTTGCCGCGGGTCAGGCCGCGATCCGCGTCGCCCGGCTTGGCGAGAAAGAAGCGGTCGTCGCTGTCCCCGAGACGCTTCTCAATCGCGCCAAGTCGGGCGTTGCGACGGTCACGCTGTGGTCGGAGGCGGGCAAGACCTACGCCGCGAAGCTGCGTGAGGTCGCGCCATCGGCCGATCCCGCGACGCGAACCTATCTCGCGAAATTCTCCCTGCCGGATGCCGGCGACGATGTCTCGCTCGGCATGACCGCGACGCTGACGTTGTCGGACTCGCGGACCGAGCGGGTGGCGCGGCTGCCGCTGTCGGCGCTGTACAGCCAGGGTGGCGATCCTTCGGTCTATGTCGTCGACGACAAAGGCGCGATTTCCTTAAAGCCCGTCACCGTCAAATCCTACGACAGCAATAGCGTCGTCATTTCGGGCGGTGTGGACGAGGGCGCAAAGATCGTCACCCTCGGCGTGCAGAAGCTCGATCCGAGCCAGAAGGTCCGGGTCGTGTCGTCGCTGTCGTTCTAATTCGCCGTCATTGCGAGGAGCGAAAGCGACGAAGCAATCCAGAGCTTGTCGATCCTTTTAACTGGATTGCTTCGCTTCGCTCGCAATGACGATCACGCGGAAAGTCGGTTTTGGCATTGGAGAGTCCGATGAAGCGCTTCAATCTGTCGGCCTGGGCGGTCAGCCATCCCGCGCTGGTGCTGTTTCTGATCTTCGCCCTCGGCGTTGCCGGCTTCTTCTCCTACGAGAAACTCGGCCGGGCCGAGGATCCGTTCTTCACGGTCAAGGTGGTGAACGTTTCGGCGATGTGGCCGGGTGCGACCGCCAAGGAGATCCAGGAACAGGTCGCCGATCCCATCGAGAAGAAGATGCAGGAGCTGCCCTATTTCGAGAAGGTGCAGACCTACTCCAAGCCTGGCTTTACCGCGCTGCAAGTTACTTTCCGCGATTCGACGCCGCCGAAGGATGTGCCTTATCTGTTTTATCTGCTGCGCAAGAAGCTCGTCGACGTGCAGAGCCAGTTGCCCGCAGGGCTACTCGGGCCCGTCGTCAACGACGAATTTTCCGACGTCGATTCCATCCTCTATATGATGACGAGCGACGGCGCCGACTACGCGCAGCTCAAGAAGGCTGCCGAAGGGTTGCGCCAGCGTCTGCTCAAGGTCAACGGCGTGACCAAGGTCGACATCTACGGCACGCAGGACGAAAAGATCTACGTCGAATTTTCGCACGCAAAACTCGCAACTCTTGGCATCACGCCGCAGGCGCTGTTCGATTCGCTGGCCAAGCAGAACAATGTCGTGCCGGCCGGCACCGTGGAGACGTCCGCGCAGCGCGTGCCGCTTCGCGTCACCGGCGCGCTCGACGGCGTCAAGGCGGTGGCGGAGACGCCGGTCGAGAGCAACGGTCGCGTGTTCCGGCTTGGCGATATCGCAACGGTCAGCCATGGCTTCGTCGATCCGCCGAGCTTCGTCGTGCGCCAGGAAGGCAAGCCTGCCATCGGCATCGGCGTGGTCACCGCCAAGGGCGCCAACATTCTCGAACTCGGCAAGGACGTGACGGCCGCGACAGCCGAATTCATGAAGGCGGTGCCGCAGGGCATCAACGTCGATCGCATCGCCGACCAGCCGGAAGTGGTCGAGCACGCGATCAACGAATTCGTGCATTCCTTCGTCGAGGCGCTCGCGATCGTGCTGTTCGTCAGTTTCATCGCGCTCGGATGGCGCACCGGCATCGTGGTGGCGTTGTCGGTGCCGCTGGTGCTGGCGATCGTCTTTATCGTGATGGACGCGATGTCGCTCGACCTGCACCGCATCACGCTCGGCGCCCTGATCATCGCGCTCGGCCTTCTGGTCGATGACGCCATCATCGCGGTCGAGATGATGGTCGTGAAGATGGAGCAGGGCTGGGACCGCATCAAGGCGGCCTCCTTTGCCTGGGAGTCGACGGCCTTTCCGATGCTGACCGGCACGCTGGTCACCGCGGCCGGTTTTCTGCCCATTGGTTTCGCCAATTCGGCGGTTGGCGAATATGCCGGCGGCATCTTCTGGATCGTGGCGATTTCGCTGGTCGCGTCCTGGTTCGTCGCGGTGATCTTCACGCCCTATATCGGCGTCAAGCTGCTGCCGAACATCAAGGTCCACCAAAATCACGATCCGCATGCGATCTACGAGACCCGCATGTACCGCTCGCTTCGCCGCGTGATCCAGTGGTGCGTGGATCATCGCGTCAAGACGGTGCTTGCGACGGTTGCCGTGTTCTTCGCTTCGATCGTCGCCTTCGGCCACGTTCAGCAGCAATTCTTCCCGCTGTCCGAGCGCCCCGAATTGTTCTTCCAGCTTCGGCTGCCGGAAGGCACCGCCTTCAATGTCACGGAAAAATCCGTGAAGAAGGCGGAAGAGTTGCTCAAGGGCGACAAGGATATCGCGACCTACACCTCCTATGTCGGTCAGGGTTCGCCGCGCTTCTGGCTCGGCCTTAACCCGCAACTGCCGAACGAGGCTTTCGCGGAGATCGTGATCGTCGCCAGGGGCGTCGAGGCGCGCGAGCGCATCAAGGCGAAAATCGAGAAGGCGGTCGAAGAGGGCGATCTCTCAGAGGCGCGGGTGCGCGTCGATCGCTTCAATTTCGGTCCGCCGGTCGGCTTCCCCGTGCAGTTCCGCGTGATCGGACCGGATCCCATGGTGGTTCGCGACATCGCCTACAAGGTGCGTGACGTCGTCAAGGAGAACAAGAACATCAAGGATCCTCAGCTCGACTGGAACGAGCAGTCGCCGTACCTCAAGCTCGTCGTCGATCAGGACCGCGCCCGCGCGCTCGGCCTGACCCCGCAGGACGTCTCACAGGCGCTTGCGATGCTGATCTCGGGCGTGCCGGTGACGACGGTGCGTGACGGTATCGAAAAGGTCGATGTGGTGGCGCGCGCGGTGCCATCCGAACGGCTCGACCTCGGCCATGTCGGTGATCTCACCGTGACCTCGCGCAACGGCGTTGCAGTGCCGCTCACGCAAATCGCCAAGATCGAATACGACCATGAGGAGCCGATCATCTGGCGGCGCAACCGCGATATGGCGATCACTGTGCGTGGCGACGTCGTCGATGGCGTGCAGGCGCCTGACGTCACCAACCAGATCTGGCCGAAACTCCAGAATATCCGCGACCACCTCGAGCCGGCTTACCGAATCGAGCCGGGCGGCGCGTTCGAGGAATCGGCCAAGGGCAATGCCTCGATCTTCGTGCTGTTCCCGCTGATGGTCATGGTGATGCTGACGCTGCTGATGATCCAGTTGCAGAGTTTTTCGCGGCTGGCGCTGGTGTTCCTGACCGCACCGCTCGGCATCGTCGGCGCCTCGCTCGGCCTGAACGTCGCCAACCAGCCCTTCGGCTTCGTGGCGCTGCTTGGCCTCATCGCGCTCGCCGGCATGATCATGCGCAATGCTGTGATCCTGGTCGATCAGATCGAGAGCGACGTTGCCAGCGGTCTGACCCGCCGCGAAGCCATCGTGGAGGCGACCGTCCGGCGCGCCCGGCCGGTGGTACTGACGGCATTGGCCGCGATTCTCGCAATGATTCCGCTATCGCGTTCCGCCTTCTGGGGACCGATGGCGATCACCATCATGGGAGGTCTGTTCGTTGCGACCTTCCTGACCCTGCTGTATTTGCCGGGCCTCTATGCGCTCTGGTTCCGCAAAAGCCTTGAAGAAAGCGGCGGAAGCGTTCATGTTGGCCTTGCGCCGCAGCAAGAGGGCGTCCACAAGCCCGCATTTCCATTGGCTGAGGCCGCGGAATGATTTGAACATCGACGCAGGTGCGATGTTGTTTTGCAAAGGCCCATGCTCGATCCAGAATCGAGCAGGGTGAGCTGAGTTAAAAGAAATGACGCTGACTGTCGAACATACCGAGACGGATACCCGGGAACGCATTCTCGAGGTGGCTGAGCGGCTGTTTCGCCAAATCGGCTACCAGAAGACCACCGTTGGCGACATCGCCAAAGAGCTGCATATGAGCCCGGCGAATGTGTATCGCTTCTTCGATTCGAAGAAGGCAATCCACGAGGGCGTCGCGCGCGCGCTGATGGGTGAAGTGGAAGTTGCGGCCAAGGCCTTTGTGGCAAAGCCCGGGCCTGCGACGCCCCGTCTGCGAGAGCTGCTGACCACGATCCATCGCATGAACTCGGAGCGCTTTGTCGGCGACTCCAAGTTGCATGAGATGGTCGAGATCGCGATGCAAGAGAGTTGGGAAGTCTGCGTCGCGCACATGCAGACCATCGTCGAGTCGATCGCCGGCGTGGTCGCGCAAGGCGTCGCCTCCGGCGAATTCGACGCGCCGGATGTCCCGGCCGCGGCCCTTTGCATCTGCCAGGGCATGCTCGGCTATTTTCATCCGCAGATGATTGCCCAGGCGATCAACTTTCCCAAGCCTCACGCCGAGATCGAGCAGATGATCGATTTCATGCTCGTCGGGCTCTCGGTTCGGAAATAGCCCTCCGCAGATTTTGCCCGTATATTGCCATTTCGGGGCGCGAAACGCGCGGACCCGGAATAACGGCATTTGACAGGATGATTCCAGCGTGACCGAAAAAGACCTGCACTTTTACGAGCCCAAGAACGGCCATGGCCTCAAGCACGACCCGTTCAATGCCATCGTCGCGCCGCGTCCGATCGGCTGGATTTCCTCGCGAGACGCCAAAGGCAACATCAATCTGGCGCCGTACAGCTTCTTCAACGGCTTCTGTTACGTGCCTCCGATCATCGGCTTTTCCTCGACCTCCTGGAAGGACAGCGTTGCCAACATCCAGGAGACCGGCGAGTTCGTCTGGAATCTCGCGACCAAGGATCTGGCAAGGCAGATGAACGCGACCGCCGCGCATGTCGCTCACGAGGTCAACGAGTTCTCGATCGCAGGCCTGACGGCTGTTCCCGGCAAGCTCGTCAATGTGCCAAGGGTTGCCGAAAGCCCGGTATCGTTCGAATGCAAGCTGACCCAGGTCATTCAGTTGCAGGGCGCCGACGGCAAGAAGGCCAACGCCTGGCTCACGCTCGGGGAGGTCGTTGCCGTCCATATCGACAAGGCCATGATCAAGGACGGCGTGTATCAGACGGCGCTCGCCCGTCCCATCGTGCGCGCGGGTCGCAAGGGCGATTATTTCGAGATCCGCCAGGACGCCATGTTCGAGATGACGCGGCCGGATTGAGATCCTGCTCAAGGTTCGCGGCCGCGGTCCGCTATAGGACGAAAGCCCAATAAAATCGGGCATTTCTGGTCACGAGCGTCAGTAATCGTTCCGCTCGTAACGGGTCCAATTTGTCCCTTTTTCCCGGCGAAGTGTTCACCCGAACCTTGTTTCTTTCGTTAGAATTAGGGCGCGCGCCGCCGAATCAAGGACATCGCCATGAGCTCCTTCCGCCGCGATTTTATCACCAAGCCGATCTTCTCCTGGGCTCGCGGCGTCTTGCCGTCGATGTCCGATACCGAGCGCGAGGCGCTCGAGGCCGGCGACGTCTGGTGGGATGCGGACCTGTTCACCGGCAATCCCGATTGGTCGAAGCTGCTCAAGCAGGCGCCGGCGACGCTGACCGCGGAGGAAAAAACCTTCCTCAACGGGACCGTCGACGAGCTCTGCGCGATGCTCGACGACTGGAAGATCAACTGGGAATGGCGCGACCTGCCGCCCGAGGTGTGGGACTACATCAAGCAGAAGAAGTTCTTCGGGATGATCATCCCGAAAGAGCATGGCGGACTTGGCTTTTCGCCCTACGCGCATTCGGAAGTGGTGCGCAAGATATCGTCGCGCTCGCTGGTTGCTGCCGTCACCGTGATGGTGCCGAATTCGCTCGGACCGGGCGAGCTTTTGATGCGCTTCGGCACCAGGGAGCAGCAGGAGCGCTGGCTGCCGCGGCTCGCCGACGGCCGCGACATTCCCTGTTTTGGCCTGACGAGCCCCGAGGCCGGCTCGGACGCTGCCTCGATGATCGACAGTGGCGTGATCTGCTGGGGCACTTTCGAAGGCAAGGAGGTGCTCGGCCTTCGTCTCAACTGGCACAAGCGCTACATCACCCTCGGCCCGGTCGCGACCTTGCTGGGCCTGGCCTTCAAGGCCTCCGATCCCGACCATCTCGTCGGCACCCAGGATGACCTTGGCATCACGGTGGCGCTCATTCCCACCGATCTTCCCGGCGTCTCCATCGGCCATCGTCACCTGCCGGCCATGCAGGTGTTCCAGAACGGCCCGAACTGGGGCAAGGACGTCTTCATTCCGCTCGACTACATCATCGGCGGACAAGAGCGTCTCGGCCAGGGCTGGAAGATGCTGATGACGGCGCTGGCCGCAGGCCGCGGCATCTCGCTGCCGTCGCTGTCTGCCGCGGGCGCAGCCTATGCGGCCCGCACCACCGGCGCCTATGCGCGCATCCGCGAGCAGTTCGGTATTTCCATCAGCAAGTTCGAAGGCATCGAGGAGCCGCTCGCCCGCATCGCCGGCACCGCCTATCTGCTCGATGCGGCCCGGCGGCTGACTTGTGCTGCGCTCAATGAGGGCCATCATCCCGCGGTGATTTCCGGGATTATGAAGCTGCAAGCCACCGAGCGCATGCGGATCGCGATCGACGACGCCATGGACATCCACAGCGGCAAGGCGGTGATCGACGGACCGCAGAATTACATCGGCAATCTCTATCGTTCGGTGCCGGTCGGCATCACGGTGGAAGGCGCCAATATCTTGACCCGCAATCTGATCGTGTTCGGGCAGGGGGCGATCCGCGCTCATCCTTATCTGTTGCAGGAGATGAACGCGCTCGGCGAGGAAGACCATGCCAAAGGTCTCGACGCGTTCGACGACGCGTTCTGGAAGCATGTCGGCCACAGCGTGGTGACGCTGTTCCGCGCTCTCGGGCGGAGCTGGACCGGCGGGCTCTTTGCACCTGCGCCCGACGCGAGCGATGCGACGAAGTTCTATCGCCAGCTGTCGCGCTATTCGTCGGCCTTTGCGCTTTGTGCCGACATGGCGCTACTCACGCTCGGCGGTGCGCTCAAGCGCAAGGAGATGCTCTCCGCACGCTTCGGCGATATCCTGTCCGAGCTTTATCTCTTGTCGGCGGCGCTGAAGCGCTGGCAGGACGAGGGACGGCAGGCCGCCGATTTCGCGGCGCTCGAATGGTGCATGGCAAGCGGCTTCCGCACCATCGAGAACCGCTTTGCGGAAATCCTGGCGAACTTGCCCAATCGGTCTGTTGCCTTCATTTTGACGCTCGTCGTTCAGCCGTTCGGCGCGCGCGTGCTCGGGCCTTCCGATCGCGTGGTGCATGAATGCGCCCAGATGGTGCTGGAGCCGTCGGCGGTGCGTGACCGGCTGACGCCGGATCTCGCCCATGTCGACGACGACGGCGGCGTGGCGCGGCTGGAGAAGGCATTTGTCCTCGTCACAGACGCGGAGGAGATTTCCAGGCGCATGCGCGCGGCGCACCTGCATGACTGGCAGGAGGCCGTGAAGCGCGGCGTGATCACGGATGGAGAGGGTGAAAAGCTGAAAGCAGCGCATGAGGCGGTTGCAAAAGTGATCGAGGTCGACGATTTCGCACCCGAAGCGCTGTCGCCGATCTACAAGAAGCCCAACGTGCACCAGTTCTTCCAGGATCTCGGTGATCAGAGGGCGGCAAGCTGATGGCGCGACCGGTCTTTATCGTCGACGGCAGCCGCACGCCGTTCCTGAAGGCGCGCACCGGTCCCGGACCGTTCACGCCGGTCGATCTCGCCGTTCAATGCGGCCGGCCGCTACTGGCGCGCCAGCCTTTTGCGGCAGATAGCTTCGATCAGGTCATCCTCGGCTGCGTCAACGTCATTGCCGACGAGATGAACCCGGCGCGAGTGGCCGCGCTGCGGCTCGGCATGGGCGAGCGGATGGTGGCGTTCACCGTGCAGATCAATTGCGGCAGCGGCATGCAGTCGATCGACACGGCCTATCGCTATATCCGCGAGGGCGTGTCGGATTTGATCCTCGCCGGCGGAACGGAAGCATTGAGCTACGCGCCGCTGGTGTGGCCGGCGCAAGGCGTGCGCTGGTTTGCAGGCCTTGTGACGGCAAAGGGAATTCTGGCCAAGCTCGCGGCAATCGCGAAGGCGCGCCCGGCCTATTTCAAGCCGGTCATCGGCCTTGAGCGCGGCCTGACCGATCCGATCACCGAGCTCAACATGGGGCAGACCGCCGAAGTGGTCGGTCATTTCTTCGGCATCACGCGCGAGCAGTCGGACGCCTACGCCGTGGAAAGCCATAAGCGGCTGGCGCATGCGCAAGAGAGCGGCTTCCTCAAAGGCGAAGTCGAGACCGCCTTTGCACGCGACGGCAAGTTTTACGATCACGATGACGGCGTGCGGCCGGATTCCTCGATGGACAAATTGGCCGGCCTCAAGCCGGTATTCGAGCGGCCGTGGGGGCAAGTCACTGCGGGCAACTCCTCGCAGATCACGGACGGGGCATCCTGGGTCATTCTCGCGTCCGAGGAGGCCGTCCAAAAACACGGCCTGATGCCAAAGGCCATGATTGTCGACAGCCAATGGGCGGCGCTCGATCCCTCGATCATGGGATTGGGGCCGGTGATGTCGGCAACCGAACTGTTGAAGCGCAACAAGCTTGCGCTTGGCGACATCGAGACCTGGGAATTGAACGAGGCTTTTGCGACGCAAGTGCTCGGCTGTCTTGCAGCCTGGAACGATGAGAAGTTTTGCCGCGAGGTCTTGGGCCTCGACGGCGCCGCAGGCCAACTCGATCAATCCAGACTCAACGTCGATGGCGGCGCGATCAGCCTCGGCCATCCCGTCGGCACCAGCGGCAATCGCATCGTGCTGCATCTCGTCAACGCGATGAAACGGCTCGGCACCAAACGTGGCATCGCCACCGAATGCATCGGCGGCGGGCTCGGCGGCGCCATGTTGATCGAGACGGTGTGAGGGAAGCGTCATGGAAAGCCATATGCTCGACGTCCTCTCAGATCGCGTGCTCGAACTCGGTCCGAAGCCGGCCGGTGGGCCCTATCGTCATTTCAAACTGACGCGCGACAGCGATGGCATCGCCTGGCTATTGTTCGACCGCGATGGCGCCAGCGCCAACACGCTGTCGGCCGAGGTACTGACCGAGTTCGACACCGTGCTCGCCGCGCTCGAAAGCGAGCGTCCGACAGGGCTCGTCATTCGCTCGGCCAAAACCTCCGGCTTCATCGCCGGCGCCGACGTCAATGAATTCCGCGGCGCGACCGACGCGGCCGCAGTCGAAGTGCAGATTGCGCGCGCGCATGCGGTGATCGACCACCTGGAAGCGGTGAAATTTCCGACCGTTGCCGTCATCCACGGCTTCTGTCTCGGCGGCGGCCTCGAAGTCGCTCTTGCCTGCCAGGCGCGTATCGCGATTTCGAATGCGCGCTTCGGTTTTCCCGAGGTGATGCTGGGGTTGCATCCCGGTCTCGGCGGCACCGCCCGCTTCACCGAGCTGATCAATCCGACGCAAGCCATGACCTTGATGCTCACGGGTCGGACGATCGACGCGCGCCGCGCAAAGTCGCTCGGCCTCGTCGACGCGGTGACGGAAGAGCGGCATGTCCGCAACGCCGCAAAGGATGCGGTGTTCGGCCGGCTCAAGCGCGCCAAGCCCGGTTACCTGAACAAGCTCTTGAATGCCGGCCCCGTGCGCGGCTTTCTCGCGTCACGCATGCGAAGCGAAGCTGCCAAGGCGGCTTCGCCCGAACATTACCCGGCGCCTTATGGCTTGATCGATCTCTGGGAAAAGCATGGCGGCGACAAAGCCGCGATGCTGGCGGCCGAAAAGAGTTCATTTGCGCATCTGATGGTGACGTCCACGGCGCAAAACCTCATTCGGGTGTTCTTTCTGCGCGATCAGATGAAGAAACATGCCGGCACTGGCAACAAGATCAAGCATGTTCATGTGATCGGCGCCGGCGCGATGGGCGGCGACATCGCGGCCTGGTGCGCCAATGAGGGATTGAAGGCGACGCTGGCCGACATGAAGGCTGAGCCGATCGCGGGCGCGATCAAGCGCGCGGCTGATTTGTTCGGCAAGATCATTCGCAAGCGCACCGACGTGCGTGACGCACTCGACCGATTGATTCCCGATCTCGACGGCGAGGGTGCCCGTACCGCGGATCTCATCATCGAGGCCGTGCCGGAGAAGCTGGAGCTGAAGCAGAAGGTATACTCTGGTCTCGAACCTCGGATGAAGGTGGGCGCGATCCTCGCCACCAACACATCGAGCATTCCCTTGCAGGATTTGCGCACGACGCTGGCAAAGCCGGAGCGTCTGCTCGGCCTGCATTTCTTCAATCCGGTTTCGCGCCTGCAACTGGTCGAGGTCGTCAGTCACGATGGCACTGACCCAGAGCTCCTGAAAGAAGCGCTGGCCTTTGTCGGCGCGATCGATCGCCTGCCGCTTCCGGTGAAAAGCTCGCCCGGCTTCGTCGTCAACCGCGCGCTCACGCCCTACATGCTGGAGGCGATGGTGATGCTGGACGCGAACATCGACAAGACCGTGATCGACGCGGCGGCCGAAAAGTTCGGCATGCCGATGGGACCGATCGAACTCGCTGATCAGGTCGGGCTTGATATTTGTCTTGCTGTCGGCGACATGCTGCGCTCGAAATTCGGCGATCTGTTGCCGCCGACGCCGGCATGGCTGCGCGACAAGGTGACCAAGGGCGAACTCGGCCGCAAGACGGGCAAGGGATTCTACACCTGGAAAGACGGCAAGGCGGACAAGACGAAGCCGGCATCTGGCGCGGAGCCCGATCCGGAAATGATCGACCGGCTGATCCTGCCGATGTCGAATGTCTGCGTGGCCTGCCTGCGCGAGGGCATTGTCGACGATCCCGACATGGTCGACGGCGCGATGATCTTCGGCACCGGTTACGCGCCATTCCGCGGCGGTCCGCTCAACTACGCGCGGACGCGCGGGGTCGAAAACGTCGCTGCGACGTTGCAGAAACTGGCCACGAAATTCGGCGGCCGGTTCGCGCCGGATGCCGGCTGGGATACTTTCAGGTAATTTCTATCCTCGTACGAGCTCCCTTGACATGACCGATCCGCAAGCCGTTCACGCCCCGACAGTCACTGAGACCGAGCCGTGCGGCGATCTCTGTATTCGCACCCTGGCGATGCCGGCCGATACCAACCAGAACGGCGATATTTTCGGCGGCTGGCTGCTTGCCCAAATGGATGTCGGCGGCGGCGTGTTTGCGTCCAAGACGGCGAAATCCCGCACCGTCACGGTTGCAATTGACGCGATGAATTTCCGTAAACCCGTCTATGTCGGCGATCTCGTCTCGGTGCACGCTACTCTGGTCAGGATCGGCAAGACGTCGATCACGGTGCACCTGGAGGCATGGGTGCTTCGCCGCAAGGAAATGCAGTCGATTCTCGTGACCGACGGCAACTTCACCTATGTCGCCATCGACGAGGAAGGACGCCCGCAGGCCATTGCGCACGACTAGTGGAGTGGATTTGACATTCGCTACAAACCTAGCCGCAAATTTCGAAAAGCGAATGTCAAATCCTGAACTCCACTAGAAATATATATTGCTGGTGGTCCTTTGATTCTAACATTCGCAACAGTAGCCGCTGCGAAGGGATGCGAATGTTAGAATCGAACCACTAGATCACCGGTTTCGGCGTAATCCTACCGTTTCCAGCCTTGTTTTCTGCGCCGCTCCGCCGCATTCCCGGCCGGCGCTTTCCCTTACCCTGCCGATGACAACGTGGCACAATAGGCCACGCCCCCTGCAAAAATAAGATTGCCGTCAGGAGGAGCTATTATGAAGGAATTGTTCAAGGCGGGATTTTTCTGGTTCGCATGCACGCTGGTTTCGATTCAAGTGGTGGCCGCGCAGCCTGCAATTCAGGGCTGCTCCTCGGAAAATTCGGTCGGCAACACACAAACGCTACACTGCGGCGCCGGGATCACGATCATCGCCGAACAAGGGGCTCGCTTTACCGTGCAAGGCGAGCGGAAGGGCCGACTTGAGGGAGTTGAGCTCGATGGCAAGGCGTTGTTGATCGAGGTTCCCGCGAAATCCGGCGGAAATGGATTTCAAGTCATTACACCGCAGGCAATTGCAGCGGTCCGCGGCACGAAATGGGCGGTTGACGTTGCCGGAGACAAGACCTCCGTCTTCGTCGTCAACGGGCGGGTAAGCGTCGGACGCCGAACCGGCACCCATGTTGTGGTCCTTGGGTCTGGCGAAGGCGTTGACGTCGAGCCGGGCGCGCCCCTGACGGTGAAGCGCTGGGCCGCCGCTCGCGTATCGGCTCTGATGGCGCGCCTCGGACAGTAAGGCGCAATGATCAAGCGCCATATCCGCACATCATTCGCCGTCGTACTGGCGGCGATCTGGGGCTTCGCTGTCTATTTCGAGCACAGCCGCGGAGGATTGCGGTTTCTTGATCGCATCGAATCCACGGCGATCGATCTCAAGACACTTGGCCGCGGCAGAAAAACGCCGCCCGATCTCGTGACCATCGTCGCGATTGACGATAACGTCGTGAAGTTACGGGGCGCTTACCCGCTCCCAAGGACCGACCTTGCCAAAATCGTCGATGCCGTCGCTCAGCTGCAACCGAAAGTCATCGCGGTCGATCTTCTCCTGGTCGACAGCGGCATTGCCGATGCCGATGAAGCGCTCGCGAACTCGCTGGCAGCGCGCCCGGCGGTCATCGCGGCCGCCGCAATCTTCCCGGAAGCCAGCCAATCGATCTCTTGGGAGAATGACCGGCGGCCGCTCGCCCGGTTGCCGACGGCTGAGCGATTCCTGTTGCCCCTGAAGAAATTCGCCGACCATGCCGCAATTGGCATCGCGAACGTCGCGACCGATCAAGCGGGCACGCCTCGATCGATTCCCATGCTGTTTCGCACGGGTGATACGGTCGAGCTGTCATTTCCGCTCCGCGTTGCCTCGCTGGCCGTCGGAAAAGAGCCCGTGATCGAGCCGGACCGCTTGAGGCTTGGTCAACTTTCGGTGCCAACCGATGTCGATCACGCCCTTCCTATCGCCTTTTATGGACCTCGGCGCACGATTCGAACGATCAGCGCGGCGTCCGTCCTTGTCGGCGAGATATCGCCGGACGATATCCGAAATCGAATCGTCGTTATCGGTGCGGCCGTCACCGGCGGCGGCGACTTTTTCTCCAGCCCTTTTGATCGGTTGATGCCGGGCGTGGAAGTCATTTCCACGGCCATCAGTCATCTTGTGGCCGGCGATGGTCCGTCGCGGAACCAGACCGTTCGCACGGCCGACGGCGTGATCGCAGTCTTGTTGCCGTCGGTCCTTGTTGGTCTGCTGGCGTGGCGGCGCAGCGCTGTGGGGCTCATAGCTGCTGCGGTTGTGATTGTGACCTGGATAGCGACGAATTTCCTCGCATTCTCGTCCGGAATAGTTCTGAGCGCCGCTGTGCCACTCGCTGCTGCCACCGTGCCGGTGGTTCTGTTTGGATCGTTCCAACTGTGGTCCGGACGGCGGCAGGCGCAATATTTCGCGGCCAGGAACGAATTGCTGGAGCGGTTTCAGGCGCCGGCGATACAGAAGTGGTTGGCGAGGGATCCGGACTTTCTTGCCGAGCCGGTCCGCCAGAATGCGGCAGTCGTCTTTATCGATCTGTCCGGTTTCACATCGCTAAGCGAACAACTCGATCCAGATCTTACGCGCGATCTGCTCAAGGAGTTTCACGCTTTGGTCGACCGGGAGGCGGTCGCCTGCGGTGGGATGATCACGAGCTTTCTGGGTGACGGCGCGATGATTCTGTTCGGCTTGCCCGAACCGACCATTAGCGATGCAGCAAGGGCGGCGCAGTGCGCGCTCACGCTTTGCAGCGAGGTTGGACGATGGCTCGCTTCGGTGCGGCCGGCAATCCACTCAAAGCTCGGATTCAAGGTCGGCGGTCACTTCGGCCTTGTCGTTACCTCAAGGCTCGGCGGCGGAAGTTATCATCATATCACGGCAACGGGAGACACCGTGAACGTGGCGAGCCGGTTGATGGAAGTCGCGGCAAGTCGCGGCGCAGAGCTCGCAGTGAGCGACGAATTGCTTCAAGCTGCCGGACAAGATTGCGCTCTGTTCAAATCAGGTGATCTAGCCGGGCCAACGGAAACCCAGATCCGCGGACGCTCGGGCTCGCTGATGATCTGGCTGTGGCGCAGCCCGAGCGGCGATCGGCAGACGGCGTAGGCCCGCGCTGTCTGCCGACCAACATGATTGGGCTGGCAACGAACGCGGCCTACGCTTCGCCGGCAGGTAGCCCGTCACTCCGCTGCAGCAGCGGATTCAAGCGCCGGATAATCCGTATATCCCTTGGCGCCGCCGCCATAGAAGGTGGCCTTGTCGAATGCATTGAGCGGCGCGCCGCGCTTGAAGCGTTCGACCAGATCGGGATTGGAAATGAACAGCTTCCCGAACGCGATCAGGTCGGCCTCGTTCGCCGACAGCACCTTGTTGGCGAGCTCGAAGTCATAGCCATTGTTGGCGATATAGGCGCCCTTGAAGCGATTGCGCAGCGAGTGGTAGTCGAACGGCGCAACGTCGCGCGGACCGCCCGTCGCACCCTCGATGACGTGGATATAGACGAGCCTCAGCGCGTTGAGGTGATCGACGATATAGTCGAACAGCGGTTGCGGGTTGGAGTCGGAGACATCATTGGCCGGCGTCACCGGCGAGATGCGGATGCCGGTACGCTCGCTGCCGACTTCCGAAACGACCGCCTTGCTGACTTCGAGCATCAACTTGGCGCGGTTTTCGATGGAGCCGCCATAGGCGTCGGTGCGTTTGTTGGTGCCGTCCTTGGCGAACTGATCCAGCAGATAGCCGTTCGCCCCGTGGATCTCGACACCGTCGAAGCCGGCTGCGATCGCGTTGGCCGCGCCCTGCCTGAAGTTGTCAATGATGCCGGGGATTTCGGCGAGCTCGAGCGCGCGCGGCGCGGACACATCGGCGAAGGTGCCATTGACGAAGGTCTTGGTCTTGGCCGTGATCGCCGACGGCGCGACCGGGGCGCCGTTGTTCGGCTGCAGCGAGGTATGCGAGATGCGGCCGACGTGCCAAAGCTGGAGGAAGATGCGTCCGCCCTTGGCGTGCACGCGGTCGGTCACCTTGCGCCATCCGGCGATCTGTTCCTTCGAGTAGATGCCGGGGGTGTCCTGATATCCCTGGCCCTGCTGCGAGACCTGGGTGGCTTCGCTGATCAGGAGGCCCGCAGAAGCGCGCTGTCCGTAATATTCCACCGCCAAGGGATTGGGCACCAGGCCCGCAAGAGCGCGGTTGCGGGTCAGCGGCGCCATCACGGAGCGATTGGCAAGCGTGATCGGGCCAAGCTTGTACGGTTCGAAGAGTATTGAGGTGCTCATTTGGGTGATCTCGGTGAAAGGGGGAGGCATGTGGGAATGCTATCGACGTGTGCATTCCCGCTTGCTGCGGCAAGACGCTCGCAATCACGAAATCGCAAGCCGGTAAGATTTGCCGCAAACGGGCACGAAATGATGACGATCATCCTTTATTCGCCGCCCATTTTGACAAACTTGCCTCCGGCCTGGAAGTACCCGATGGCTCAGGCAACGCCGAGAAAATCCCGCTTGCCGATCTCGACGCCACTGTGACGCAGGATGCCATGGGCAATCGCGGCGTGGAAATAGAAGTTCGTGAAGGCAAAGCGGTTGAGGAATTCCTGGCCTTTGAGCGTCAGGGTTTTGTCGGGGCCGATCGGGAAGGTCACCTCGCGGCTGTCTCCGCCTTCGAACTGCGCGGGTGTGAATGTCTTGAGGTAGTCGATTGTCTTTGCCAGCCGCTGCTGCAGCTCCCCGAAGGTCTTTTCGGTATCAGGTGTCGACGGCACGTCGACATGGGCCAGCCGCGCGCTGCCTTTGCCGGCGAAATCGCACACCAGTTGAATCTGCTTCGACAGCGGCAGCATGTCGGGATAGAGCCGTGCGGCGAGCAATACCTCCGGCTGGATATTTTTTGCGGCGCAGTGCGCCTCTGCTTTCTTGAGAATGCCCGACAGGCTGCCGAGGATCTGGAGGAAGGCGGGGACGGTGGCGTCGTAAAAGGACATGTGATGCTCTTTCGTGGCGTGGAATTTTGACCGCCGAACGGCGTGTGCCACAGATGGGATTGGCCGTAGGACAATACAACTCTGCCAGGCCTCGAATCTGGCCGGAATAATTGCCTTGATTTTTATCTCGAGGTTTATCTTGGCGGCTGCGCCATCGCAGCGGCAGGCTGCGCGCTCGGGCCGCGCATCCGCGCCAGCAATTCGGCCGTTGGCCACGAGTCTGCCGGCAAGCCGAATTTGACTTGCATCGCCTTGACCGCGGTGCGGCTCTGCTGGCCCATCACGCCATCGATCTTGCCGACATCGTAGCCGGCGCGCACGAGCAGCTGTTGCAGTTCGCGCAGCTGGTTCAGCGGCAGTTGCGCTACCGGCACGCTCGGCCGCTGCATCGGGGCTGCGCCCGCGATGCGGGTGGCGAGATAGCCGGCGGTGGTCGAATAGATCAGCGAATTATTCCATTCGGTATAGGCGGCGAAATTGGCATAGGCGAGGAATGCCGGCCCGTTACGGCCCATCGGCAGCAGCAGCGAGGCCGGCATGTCGTCGTCAGGCAATGGCCTGCCGTCAGGATATTTCACGCCGAGTTGCGCCCATTTCGACCGCGGAATCTTGATCGTCAGATCGGCCTGGTCCCAGGGGAAATTGGCGGGCGCCGTCACGCGCACCTCCTGGAGCCAGGGCTCGCCGCGCCGCCACTTCAATCCGGTCGCGATGTAATTCGCCGTCGAGCCGATCACGTCCTCGGCGCTCGACAGGAGATTGCGGCGGCCACCATAGTCGACCGCATAGCTGAAATAATGCGTCGGCAGGAATTGCGTCTGGCCAAGCTCGCCGGCCCAGGAGCCGACCATTTCATCCGGCGTCAGGTCGCCGCGGTCGATGATCTTCAGTGCGGCGATGGTTTCGCCGACGAAGCGCTCCGAGCGGCGGCAATCATAGGCGAGCGAGACCAGCGAACGCAGTGTCGGCAGGTTGCCCATGTTGGCGCCGAAATCGCTTTCAAGTCCCCAGAATGCGGCGATCACTGCCGGCGGCACGCCGTATTCTTTCTCGGCGCGAGCGAACGCTGAGGCATAGGTCTTGATCCGCGCCTGACCCTGTTGCATCCGGTAGGGCGCTGCCATGCGGCCGGAGAATTCGGTGAAGACCTGTCCGAACACGCGCTGGCCGCGGTCGCGGTTGACGATGCCCTGATCGTACACGAGGTAGGGCGAAGCGTCGTCGATCGCGCGCTGCGAGACCCCGGCAGCGATGGCCTGCTGCTTCAGATCAGCGAGGAAGCGATCGAAGCTCGCACCGTTATGGCAACTGGCCGCGCGGGGGACGGGAGCCGCTTTTGCGCGTGTCGGCGCCGGAAATCCCGGCGCAACGGATTGCGCCCATGCCGAACTTGTCAGCGTCGCAAGTCCGATCGCGCCGAGCACGCGTGAGAGTTTCGCTGGTAGCCGCATGTTGGATTCCCCCTGAGAGGAAATCCACTAGCATCCTTTTGGCGCGGCTGTCAGTGCCGCGTCATCGATTTGGGAACCTCATCAGAAAAGGACAGCCTGGATGCCCGGGCCTTTGCGCATATCAAAGTCGAAAACGGCGCTCAGTACGTCCAGGCCGGCATCGAGTAGCCTTGGCCGCAATAGCCGTGAACACAGCCGAATGTAAACCCGAGAGGGCCGAGGCTCTTGGGCGCACTATCGTCGTAGGCGTTGCCGGCCGCCTCGGCATACCCGCGGTCGTGCCTGGCCCAGCCGTGTGTTGCGCTGGCGTGGACACGCGTGACGTGGCCACGGCCGGTCTTGTGGTTCGAAGCCATTGCGCCGGCGGTCATCCCGGCAGCAAGCGCAAGCATCGTTGCGATTGCAAGAATGGGTGCTTTCATCAGGGGTTCTCCGCGTCGCTATCGGTCCCAGGCAAATGGCCCTTCCGGTATCATCCTTCAACGGGGCTGCGCGAAAATGGCTACCCGGTCATGGCAGTCATCGGCTATGCGCCTTCGAGGGTAATGATCATATCGGCCTCCGCCGTGGATTGTTTGCGCAACGCGACCAGCGGTTGGTATTCGGCGGATCGGTACCAGGCATTGAGCCGTTCCATATCCGGAAATTCGATGATGACGACCCTTTCCGGTCTCCAGTGCGGCGTTTCGGGAAATTGATGGCTTCCCGTCTTCGTGATGTAGCGACCACCATGCTTTGCTATCATCGGGGCTACCTTGATCCGGTAGTCCTCGAACTTCACGGCATCGGTGATGATGTGTTCGGCGATGTAGTAGGCGGGCATGTGTTGCTCCCCGGATGACGAAAGTCAGACCGTCGCGATGCAATCGATCTCGATGTCGAAGGGACCCGCATGTGATGGGACGTGCAGCAAAATCCGGGTTGGGGACCCCTCGATAAAATAGCGATCCCAGACTGCATTGAAGCGGTCATAATGCGACGGATCCGGGGTGCAATAGACATTGCACTTGAGAATATTCGCAAGCGAGGACCCGGCGGTCTCCAGGCAAAGCTTCATTTGTTCGATAACAATTTCGGATTGTCTCTCGAACGGGAAACGTTTGATTTCGCCGCTCTCGGGATCGAACGGTGGTAGTCCTGAAAGAAACACAAATCCGTTTGCCATCGCGACGGGACAGATCGGTCCCTTGCGGCGACGTTCGACATAGCTCGAGATCGGATCGACGCGTAAGCGCTTCATGCAAGTGCCCTCGGTGGGTGAATTGAACGCGCCGACCCTAATGCAAACGCGGTCCCGGATGGTTCGGCCGATACCGAACTGCCACGGCTTGTTGCCGATTGGACCGAACGCTAAGGTGGCGCGCGGCCGCTGCATGATCGAGCCAATGAAAACCCGCCCGGTTTCCCGGACGGGTCTTCGATCGAGTCCAGAATTGCGAAGCTTACCAGGTCCAGGCGTCGATCGGCGTACCGTAACCCCAGCCCCAGCCTGGAGCGCAGCCATAGAAGGGGTCGCAATAGCCCGTCGCTACGGTAGCGAGCCCAAGGCCCAGACCGACGAGACCCACGTCTGCCGCATAGGCATCATACGGGTAACCCCATCCGCCACCCCAACCCCATCCGCCGCCCCAGCCCCAACCGCCTCCGACGAAGCGCCGGCCGCGCCAGCCGCCGACGAACCGTCGACCGCCCCATCCGCCACCGCGCCAACCGCTGAAGCCGCGAACGCCCGCGAACCGGGCGCCGCCGAAACTGCGGGCTCCGGCAAAGCCACCATGGAATCCACCGCCATGAAAACCACCGCCATGGAAGCCGCCACCACCGCGGAAGGCCATCGCGCTAGTGCTGGTGCCAGCGGCAAGCGCAAGCGCCATCGCCCCGATCAATATCTGTTTCCTCATCAAAACCTCCTCTGCATCCTTGGGGTTGTTGACGAGTTAACGGTCGCGACGCCGAACCGTTGCTAACGAGGAGCCTGCGAGGAACCTAAAATATAGCTTAGGGTTCGCCGGGCGCGCAGAAACACGCGCCTTCCGCTGGCGCGAAGGCGTCGCCGAGGTTCAAGCCGACTGCGGTTTGGCCTCCGATTCGATCGGCGGCAGCGGGTCGCCGTGAATCTTGGCCTCGAAGCCGCGCAAGCGCTGATAAATCGAAATCAACTCGACGATCGTGCTCCAGGAGTTGATGAGATACTGAAAGGATTGGCGGACCTGGGCGAACGCATTCTGGATCTGCTGGAACGGTCCCAGCGTGAGCTTGCCGGCAACGACCGTCGGCACCAGCAGGATGTAAGGGAAGACGACGTCAGTCTGCAAATAGACAATGCGGCCGACGTTGAAGTACATGAAATTCAGATAAAGCCGAAAGTAGTTGCGGCGAATATTGGCGAACAGTTCGGCCAGCGTCGGCGGATCGGAGCGAGCCGGATTGTCTTCGCCTAACACCAGCTCCTTGCGATAAGCAGCCTCGACGCGCTGGTTATGAAACTCGATGCCGGGCAGTCGAATGCCGATCAAAGCCAACCCTCCCGTGCCGACAATTGACCAAACGATCGCCGCGATCACCAGCGGATAGGGGATAGAACCGATCAACGGAAGTTCGGTGACGATTTCCGATAACCGCAACAACAGCGGAAGGAATGCGATCAGCGTCAGCACGGCGCTGATCAGGTTGACGCCTAGCCCCTCCGTCGTGGTCGCGAATCGCATGGTGTCTTCCTGGACGCGTTGCGAGGCGCCTTCGATGGTGCGCAGGCGTGGCCAGTTCTCGACATAGTAGTCGTTCATCGCCGTTCGCCAGCGGAAGATGTAGTGACTGACGAAGAATCGAGTCATCACACCGACGACGACCGCAACAAAGGCGATACCGGCGAAGGTTGATAACTCAGCGTAGAACTCCCAGGCCGTCACGGCCCGCGACTTTGAAAGGGCGGCTTGCAGCAGATCGTAGAATGGCCCGTACCAGCTATTGATGGCGACGCTGACCTGGACCTGGAAGTACGAGGTGAACAGGATCAGCGCGGAACCCCAAACCGACCATCCTGCCCACCGATGCGGTGCGAACACTCGCCAGAAGCCAGCGAAGATTGCGACCGCGATCAGGAAATAGAGATCGAACCATAGCGACGCCGCCGACCAAAACAATGACACGCCGATCGTCTTGGACGGCGCGACGAGGTCTTCCGCATAGCCGTACCAAAGCGCCATCGACAGCGCTATCCAAACAAGTGCCGACCAGAAGAACAGCCTTGGGCGAGGGAAGAACGAGACGAACATGTCGGGGTATCCAGTCTTTGAGGCGGGAGCCGCTATATTTGCGGCCACCATACCGGGTCCGGCGGATTAGCCAACCGGCGCAAGCCCCAAAACAGCGTGCTCTGCGTTCACAATTCACGCGCGTTGGAGAAGGCAAAGGACGACATCCGCCGCGTGTTTTCGTCCAGGATCAGCGTGCGGGTGATCGGCGGTTCGGCGCGCTGGCTGCAATTCTCGCGCTCGCACAGCCGGCAGTTGACGCCGATCGGCGTGCCCTCTGAAGTTTCAAGATTAAGCCCGCTCGCGTAGACGAGTTTCGACGCGTGGCGGATCTCGCATCCGAGTCCGATCGCAAAGCGCGGCTGCGGCTGCGCATACGGCGCCGCTGGACGGCGCACGGTTTGTGCGATCGAGAAGTAGCGCGTGCCGTCGGGCAATTCGATCACCTGGCTCAAGAGCCGATCCGGCGTGTCGAAGGTCGAATGCACATTCCACAATGGACAGGTTCCGCCGAATTTCGAGAACGGGAAGGTGCCGGAGGAAAACCGCTTCGAGACGTTGCCGGCATTGTCGACGCGCAGCAGGAAGAACGGAACGCCGCGCGCATTGGGCCGCTGCAAGGTCGTCAGGCGATGGCACACCTGCTCGAGGCCCGCGTTGAAGCGCTGTGACAGGATGTTGAGGTCGTAGCCGAGCGCTTCGGCTGCCGTCTGGAACGGCTGATACGGCATCATGGCGGCGGCGGCGAAGTAATTGGCGAGCGTGATGCGGTAGAGCCGCCGTGGGGCGTCATCGAGCGGGCCGGCGCGGCCGATGATGGTCTCGATCGTGCTGGCGCATTCGGTAAGGGCAATCTGAAAGGCGAGCTGGAAGGCGCGGCCGGGCGCGTCGATCAGTTCCGAGATCAAGAGTTGCCGGCGATGGCGATCGAAACGGCGCAGCGTCTCGCGCATGACATCGACCGGCATGATGCGGGTGAGGATCGAGTGTTTTTCGCGTAGGCGCGCCGACAGCGCGGCAAATAATTCTTCGGCGGGAACATTGAGTTCGTCGCGCAGATTTTCCGCCGCCGTTTCGAGCTCTGGAAAATAATTGCGATTGGCCTCGATCAGATCGCGCACGCGTTCGATCGGGTTGGCCTCAAAGCGCGCGCCCTCGTCGCGATCGGCCATTTGCGCCGCAGCCATGGTCTCGCCGCGGCGCGCTTCGGTGTAGGCGGCATAGAGCCGTTGCAGCGCGTGCGTGACGCCGGGACAGAGTTCCGCGAGATCGCGCAGTTCCTGTTTCGGCAGATCGATCTGCCGGAACAACGGATCGGAAAAAATCTCGTTCAGTTCCGCGAAGAAGCGATCTTCGTCGGCGGTCGCAAGGTCGCGCAGGTCGAGGTCATAAGCTTCCGCCAGGCGTAACAGGATCTGTGCCGTCACCGGGCGCTGGTTGCGCTCGATCAGGTTGATGTAGCTCGGCGAGATGCCGAGACCTTCAGCGATCTGGGTCTGCGACAACCCGAGTTGCTGGCGGATACGCCGGAAGCGGGGACCGACAAACAGCTTCTTTCCGGAATCCGCGGGCATGGCGTTGTTCCCTTACATCGCGCGCGGCCGAAATCGGGCCGCTTGTCCCAGTCTTTACACGAAAACGGCGCGCAAACGTGCCGTCTTATGACAAAATTTACAAGATAACTTATGTCACATGTATGCGTGTTACATGACATCACCATTCGAAATCAAGCAGTATTTACGATTTGACGGGAGTCGCGTTTATCTCCTGACGAGCATTTTGCAATGCACTGTCACGAATGTCTGAGGCGGCGATACCGTCCTTCAGGCCCGTCGCATCTTCAGAAGGATTACGAACATGAACTACCAGCCACGCGGGATCAGTGATCAGGCTCTCCAGGGGCCGGCTTCGTATCAGAGCCAGATCGAGGCGGCCCAGGCGCTGCTCGACACCAGGCCGACCTGGAACGGGGTGACGGCCGAGGCTGTCGCGCGCATGCGCCTGCAGAATCGTTTCAGGACCGGCCTCGACGTCGCCCGTTACACCGCGGCGCTGATGCGGGCCGACATGGCCGCCTATGACGGCGATCCCACCAAGTACACGCAGTCGCTGGGCTGCTGGCATGGCTTCATCGCCCAGCAGAAGCTGATCTCGGTCAAGAAGCACTTCGGCACGACCGATCGCCGCTACCTGTACCTCTCGGGGTGGATGATCGCGGCGCTGCGCTCCGAGTTCGGACCGCTGCCTGACCAGTCCATGCATGAAAAGACCTCGGTGCCAGCCCTGATCGAGGAGCTCTACACCTTCCTGCGTCAGGCCGACTCGCGCGAGCTGAACGATATCTTCCGCGCGCTCGATACTGCCCGCGAGCAAGGCGACAAGGCGAAGGAGAAGGCGCTGATCGAGAAGATCGACAACTTCCAGACCCACGTCGTGCCCGTCATCGCCGACATCGATGCCGGCTTCGGCAACGCGGAAGCAACCTATCTGCTCGCCAAGAAGATGATCGAGGCGGGCGCCTGCGCTCTGCAGATCGAAAACCAGGTCTCGGACGAAAAGCAGTGCGGACATCAGGACGGCAAGGTGACCGTGCCGCACGATGTCTTCCTTGCGAAGATTCGCGCCTGCCGCCACGCGTTCCTTGAACTCGGCGTCGAAGACGGCGTCGTGGTGACCCGCACCGACTCGCTCGGCGCCGGCCTCACGCAGCAGATCGCCGTAAGCCACAAGCCCGGCGACATCGGCGACCAGTACAACAGCTTCCTCGATTGCGAGGAAGTGACGGCGGACAATGCCAGGAACGGCGACGTCATCATCAACCGTCACGGCAAGATGATGCGCCCCAAGCGGCTGCCCTCTAATCTCTACCAGTTCCGTCCGGGTACCGGCGAAGATCGCTGCGTGCTCGACTGCATCACCTCGCTGCAGAACGGCGCCGACTTGCTGTGGATCGAAACCGAGAAGCCGCATATCGAGCAGATCGCCAAGATGGTCGACCGGATCCGCAAGGTCATCCCGAACGCGAAGCTCGCCTACAACAACTCGCCGTCCTTCAACTGGACGCTGAACTTCCGCTGGCAGGTCTACGATGCGATGAAGGAAGCCGGCAAAGATGTCAGCAAGTACAATCGCGCCGAGCTGATGAAGGCGGAATACGACGACACGCCGCTGGCCAAGGAAGCCGACGAACGCATCCGCACCTTCCAGGCCGATTCAGCGAAGCGCGCCGGCATCTTCCACCATCTGATCACGTTGCCGACCTATCACACGGCAGCGCTCTCGACCGACAATCTGGCGAGGGAATATTTCGGCGAGCAGGGCATGCTCGGCTATGTGAAGAACGTCCAGCGCGCCGAGATCCGTCAGGGCATCGCCTGCGTGAAGCATCAGAACATGGCCGGCTCCGATATCGGCGACGATCACAAGGAGTACTTCGCCGGCGAAGCCGCCCTGAAGGCGGGCGGCGCCCACAACACGATGAACCAGTTCGGCTAGAGGAGGACTGACAATGACCGCAGGCAGCAATTTCTGGGTGATCGGTGGCGAGTTCGGCTCGATGAACTTCCACAAGCTCGTCGAAGGCTCCGCTCAGGTGAAGGGTCCCTTCAAGAGCCGGGCGGAAGCCGAACAATGCTGGCGCGAGGTTTCGGAAGAAAACCGCCACAAGGCCGGCGTGCGCTTTTCGATCGTGGAAGAGCCTTCCCGCGTGATGGCCTGATCCCCAATAAAGGCGTCCAAGGGCGGCCGCGGCCTCTTCGTCCCTTTAAGGGACGGCGGGGCCGCGTTCGTTTCTGGGGAGCATAAGCCTTTGGGAACAAACGTCTCTTTGCGGAGGCCAAGGTTACTGATAGGTTAATACCACTTTCCGGGGGTGAGGACGGGACGCAAGGCCGATGGCAGAGGCACAGAATATCGGAGACGAGGCCAGTGAGGTGCGGCCCACTCGGCTGCGCGATGCGCTCCGCAAGGCGCGGATCGAGGCTGCCGATCGTACCGGCGTCGTCGTCGACTTGCGCGATGCGGAAGTCGCGCGCCTTGAAATCCTGAGCGAGGCGCTGGATCCGCTGTTTGCTCAAATTCCCGACACCGTCGATCTGTTCGACCGCGGCATCAGTCAGGGCGAGACGCCGCGGCTGTGGATCGACGTGGTCGCCCACATCGTGATGGGCCGCGACAAGCGTGCCTATCGCTTCGTGCAGGACACCCGCTTCGGCCGCATCCTGATCGCGGAATCGCACGACGTGCCGGTCATTGTCGATGCCGTCACGGATTATGTCGCGCGCCGCATGGTCGAGCGCGAACATGCGCTGGTCGCGACTCCGGTTGCCATACCGGCTCCGACTGAAGAGCCGCGCCGCAGCCGGTTCTGGCCGTTTGCGTTCGGCTTCATCCTCGGCGCGCTGGCGCTGTTTGGCCTCGCGCTGTTTGCGAGCCTGAGCAGCATCTAGATCGCTATCGCGCCGGCGCTACAGCAGCTCCACGCGCCTGATTTCCTTGACCTGACGCGCGTCGTTGATGCCGCGCACCATTTGCCGGCAGCTCCAGCCGTTGCCGTCGCGCGCGATCGAAAACAGGTTGTAGGCCGCGTGAGGATAATGGCCGTGCGCCAATGCGGATGCCGACGGCACGCCGATCGCCGGTATCGACGATCCGTTCGGCCCCTCGATCCAGTTCGTGGAGTGAACGTGATCGTGTCCGTGCAGGATCATTTCCACGCCGTATCGTTTCAACAGCGCACGCAAATCCGATGAATCGGTCAGACGCTTGGCCCGCGCGTTCGAGCGGATCGGATGATGAATGAGCAGAATCCGAAAAGCGCTTTCTGACGCGAGTGTCGCGAGCAGGCGCTCGAGCGCTTCCATCTGGCTTTTGCCGAGCCAGCCCGTCGCCATGAATGGCGGCGTCGGCACTGCCGTGGATACGCCGATCAGCGCGAGGGGGCCGCGCCGGCGGAGCGACGGAAAGATCGCATCAGGATCCGGCGCCGCGTCGCCGGCGAGGTAGCTTTTCCAGTCCTCGGCAAATCGATGAGCGGTCGTGCGAACATAGGCATCGTGATTGCCGGGAACGAGGGTCACCCGTTCCGGCGGGCCGACGCTTTCGAGCCAGGCCAGCGCCGGCGCAAACTCGGCCTCTAGCGCGAGGTTGATGAGATCGCCGGTGACCGCAATGTGATCCGGCACCTGCGCCTGCAGGTCGGACATCAGCACGTCGACCACGTCGCGCCGATGATAGCGGTGGCGGTTTCGCGTCCAGTTCAGATAGCCGAGCACGCGCTTGCCCGCGAGTTCGGACAGCCGCGGGTGCGGCAGCGGCGGCAGGTGCGGGTCGGACACATGGGCGAGGGTGAAGGCCGCCATTGATGGATATCCCGCTTTCAAATCCACTCCACTCGCCGTATTGGCAAGCTGGCAGGGAGGATGCAAGGATCAAACGTAACCTTGGGAGTTGCAAGGATTGCCGTGACGACGACCGTACAGCGGCTGCGAACGCGTCTTGAGCCGGCGCTGCGGCGGCTCTTTCACCTCTACTGGCGATTTGCGCGCGGCATGACGCTCGGCGTGCGCGCCGTTGTGCTGGACAGCGAAAACCGCGTCTTTCTGGTCAAGCACAGCTATGTCAGCGGCTGGCATCTGCCCGGCGGCGGAGTGGAAACCGGCGAGACCTTGCGCGAAGCCCTGCGGCGGGAGCTCATCGAGGAGGGACGCATCGAACTCGCCGGCGAGCCTGCGTTTTTCGGCGTCTATTTGAACAGCCACGTTTCCAGGCGCGATCACGTCGCGGTGTATCTGGTCCGCGACTTCAAGCAGGATCGTCTGCCGGAACCGAACCGCGAGATCATCGATTGCGGCTTTTTCGATACGCGGGCCCTGCCGGCGGATACGACTGTGGGAACGCGGCTGCGGATCGCGGAAGTGGTCGAAAACAAGCCGCAAATCGCGACCTGGCGTTAGAGAACGTTAGCGATAGGTCCTTATGATCGGGCGCAAACCCTAACGATCGTTAAGGATTGGTCCATGAGCGCCGTATCGCAATCCATGCGCCCGTCAAAGCCTCGCGGCGATCTGGCCGGGATGGCGGAGGCGCTGGCTGAATTTGCGAGATCGGAATTTCCGATAAGCCAGCCTGCACAGCCGCGCGTTGCCGTGCTGGTGCCGTGCTTCAACGAGGAGGCCGCGGTCGCAACCGTGATCGCCGATTTTCGCAAGGCGCTGCCGTCGGCCGAAATCTATGTCTACGACAACAACTCGACGGATCGCACGGTCGCGGTGGCGCGCGAGGCTGACGCCATCGTTCGCAGCGAACGCCGTCAGGGCAAGGGCCATGTGGTCCGCCGCATGTTCGCCGATGTCGACGCCGACATTTACCTGCTGGTCGATGGCGACGCCACGTACGACGCATCGAGCGCCCCGAAAATGATCGAGGCGCTCAAGTCGGAGCATCTCGACATGGTGGTGGGTCTGCGGGTCGATCAGGCGGAGGCTGCCTGGCGGCCGGGACATCGTACCGGAAACTGGCTTTTGACCGGCTTTCTGGCCTCGATGTTCGGCAGGGCCTTCAAGGACATTCTCTCCGGCTATCGCGTGTTCTCGCGGCGGTTCGTCAAATCCTTCCCGGTGCTGTCGGACGGATTTGAGATCGAAACCGAGCTGAGCGTGCATGCGCTGGAACTCTCGCTCCCGACGGCGGAAATCGAAACGCCCTACTTTGCCCGGCCTGAAGGATCGGTCAGCAAGCTCAATACCTGGCGCGACGGCTTTCGGATCCTCGGCACTATCATAAAACTCTATCGCTCGGAAAAGCCGCTGCGCTTCTTTACTGCGATTGCCATGTTCCTTGCGCTGGTGTCGATCGGCCTTGCGATTCCGGTTTTCGTGACCTTCCTCGAGCAAGGCGTCGTCCCCCGCCTGCCCACGGCGGTGCTGTCGATGGGGTTGATGATCATGGCGATGCTCTCGCTGTCGTCCGGTCTGGTGCTTGACACGGTGACGCGCGGGCGGCGGGAGATGAAGCTCTTGGCCTATCTCGCGCAGCACCCTTTCGAGAAGGGTTGACGGCTCACGCAATCGCGTGTGGATAGGGGGTCATGAGCGATCTGTCTCTGACCATCCTGGCCGAAACCGCCAATGACGCGCAGGCGATCGAGCGTTTGCATGAGCGAACGTTCGGACCCGGCCGTTTTACCTTAAGCGCCTACCGGATTCGCGAGCACGTCGATCATGTGCTCGACCTGTCGTTCACCGCCTGGATCGGGACCCTGTTGGTCGGCTCGTTGCGCCAGTTGCCGATCACGATCGGAAATACCAAGGCGCTGCTGCTCGGACCGTTGACGATCGAGCCGCCGTTTCGCGGCCGTGGTGTCGGGCGCCTGTTGCTCGAGCGTGCGCTTGCCGACGCCAAGACCAAGGGGCACCGTTTGGTGCTGCTGGTCGGCGACGAGCCCTATTATAGTCGTGCCGGATTCAAGACCGTGCCGCAGGGGCGGGTGACTATGCCCGGACCCGTCGACTATAAGCGCCTTCTGGTCGCCGAACTCGCCGAGGGCGCTTTCGAGAATGTCTCCGGCGCCGTCCGCCCGGACTGGGATTTCGCGAAATAGCGGGATCGAAATTTCGATCCCGCATGATCGCCCGCACCTCATATCTTCTTTGAGATGCCAACGTAGAAGCCGCGGCGCGGTCCGAACTGCGGGGCGAACACACCGATGCCGCTGCCATCCCTGATCTCGTAGATCCGGTCGAACAGGTTGACGACGTCGAAGCGAATGGTCATCGGCTTCAGATCGTTGGGCAGCAGGAATTCGCGCTTGATGCCTAGGTTGACCTGCGTGTAGGCCGGCACCGAGCCGATGTTGGCGTCACCGTTGCGCAGGCCGCTGCCATAGATCGCGTCGGCGCTCAGCGTGACCCCGCACCACGACAATCCGTTATCGCCAAATGCCTCGGCTGCGGTCGCGGGCCGGCCGCAGAACTTGTAGCTCGCGCCGGCGGACGCGGTGACGAACTGGTTGTGGTCGGTATAGATGAAGTGCGACTGCAGGTACTGGAACTCGGTGAGCCCGCCGAGATCTGGAAGTGGTGTGTTGCCGAACAGATACTGGTTCGACACCGGGTCGTTCGCGCGCTGCTGGGCGATGGCGACATTACCGTAAAGCTGAAGGTTGCCGCTGGTGAGCTTGCCCTTGAATTCGATGCCTTCGTTGTAGCCGCGCGCGTAGTTGAAGGCGCTGAGCACCAGCGCCTGGCCGAAAAAGCCGTTGTCAATCAGATCGGTCGCGATCTTGTAATAGGCATCGACGCCAAGATCGAGACTGGAGCAGTTCTTTCCGTCCGAGCCGCATCCAAACTTGAAGGTCTGGTCGACACCGGCGTCGAAGTAGTGCGAGCGCTCCGGCAGGACTGGATCGCTTCCCTGGTTGGTCGGCACCGCCGCAGTCGTGTTGTTGAACGCGTTGATGTTGACCGGTGCAGCTTCTACCAGGACCGGCGGCGTGAAGTAGCGCGCATAACCTGCGTGGAACGTGGTGTTCTCGAACGGCTTGTAGGTGAAGCTGAGCCGCGGGCTGAACTGGTTGGCGGTGACGAACTGATCCATCTGGTCGAAGCGCAGGCCATAGTTCATGGTGAGCTGGTTGGTCAGTTTCCATTCGTCCTGAACATAGACGCCTGCGAGCCAGCCGAGTTTGGAGACATTGTCGGTGATGTTGAAGGGCGCGTCTATTGGGTTGCCGTTGATGTCCGTGGGCTCAACCAGCGAGGTATTGCCAACGAACACTTGCTCGCCGCTGACGGAGAAGCCGGCACGCAGCGTGTGCGAATCGCCAAGCTTGTAAGAGCCGTCGCCCTGCAGGCCGTTGACCAGGGACCGCCGGCTGATGTCCGAAGCGACGCCGTTGATCAGGAGATCGCCGATCGGATCGGGCGTATAATGGAGGTTGCTGTAGCGGGTGAAGAAGGACAATTGCCCGTCGAAGCCGTCGTACGACTTTTGCGCTGTCAGCACACTGAATTGCGTGGTCTCGACTTGGTTCTCGTTGAGCAGCAAGGAGTTGAAACTGGACACGCCGAAGGCGCTGCCCAGAGTCGTCGGCTGGTCAGGCCGGTTGGGAATCTGGAAATTGTTGTACGCCGTGCCCGCGATCAGGCTGACCCGGGTGGTCGGATCGACGTAGGCCGACATATAGGCAAAGCCCCGGTCCTGCTGCGAGAAATCGTGAAATGCATTGTAGGTGGGTGTTGCGCTTTCGATGCCCACTGAGTTCTGCGTGTAGCGGCCGGTGAAGTAGTACTGCACGCCGGCAAAGCAATCCGGATTGGCCTTGGTATAAGCCCCCGGCGTCGGGGTAGGGCAGGTGTTGCCGAATGTGCCGCCATATTCGAAGCTCGGCTGGATCGTTCCAAAACTGCCGCCGTAGACGCCGACGCTGCCCGAGTTGTTGAAGAGGTCGGTGCGGGTCTTGATGTCGATGAGGCCTGTCGTGCGCAGTCCGTATTCGGCCGGCAAGGCGCCCGTGACCAGTGACATGCTGCCGATGAAACTGGTGTCGAAAATGCTGCCGAGACCGGTGACGCCGTCAGGCAACAAGATCCCGTTGATCCGGTATTGAAGGTTGCCATGATCGTTGCGGACATGCAGCGAACCGCTGGCCGCCGAATCCTGCGAGACGCCGGGCATCTGAAGCAGCACCTTCTCGACCGAAGCATTATCGCCCTGCGGCAAATCCTGGATCGCGGCGCGGCTGATGGTGTCGGAGGTCGTGCCTGTTGTCGTGAAGATGTTGCCGCGCGCCTGATCGAAGGTTGCATTCTTGGCGGCAAGTCGGGCGGCTGCCTGCTCCGCCGGGGAGAGCGGCGCGGGTGCAGGTGCGACCGGAGCCGCCGGGGCCCGACGGGTCACGACCTGTGGCTTCTGCTTCGGCGGCCTGGCCGCTTGCTTCGGGGCCTGGACGTTGGTTTGCGGCAGCACCGTCGCAGGCGCATTTGCCGAAGGTGAGGGCGGGGCGTTCTCCGCAGGCGCTGGCGTTGGTGCCGTATTCTGCGGAGTTGGAGATGGCGTAGGCGCAGGTGTTGGTTCTGCAGTCTGCGATCGCGCGGTCTCCGCGAAGGTGCAGATCATGAGCGAGGCCACGCTTAAGGCTACGATGGGTTTGATAGGTACTTTTCTTGCGACTGGCATTGTCTCGATCCCAACAAACGCCGCGAACGAATCTATCGCTATGCGCGAATTCGAAAGCGGCTGCCGCGGACTTGCGGCGAACTGATTGCCTCGTCTTCCCAGGGGATCGACCACGAATGAAACGGCCAATCCCGCCAGGAAGTGTTCAAGTCAATGTCAGGAGATGGGAGGTGCGCGTGATTGGAAGGCCGCGCGCGCAGAGCGCGGATGGATGGTTGGCGCTTCCGTTGTCAGATGCGCGTGCTCGATCGTCGGCGGCAGCGGCAGCGCCGGTGGTGCGGCGGCCATCGCCGTGCTTGCCAGCGCGACTACGGCGCAGATCGCGCAGACATCGTCCGGATGATGATCCCCGTCGTGAACCGGCGCAGGGAGTTGTTGGGAGGATTGGAGCGACGGCGCCGTTGTTTGCGCCACGATCGCATGGAAGTGGCCGAACGACAGCGCAAACTGGACGACGAGCGCAAATAACGCTGCGCGCGCGCCAAGTCTGATGTTCGACCGGACCCATTGCATATCGATAGTGCCCCACGCCGGAAGCCGCTACATCCCCGTGGCTTCGACGTTACAACATAACATCGCAAGCGCGACGCTTCGATGTCAACTCCTCCGGTCGGAAAACAATTCGTGAGAGCGAGGCGACACGGCGCGTGTGGAATTTCGGCAACGTCGCGTGCCGCTCACGCGACTGATCAGCGCGCGAAGTGCATCGGCCAGATGTAGCTCTCCTGCGCGCCCGGCTTGGCAGCGGGGAAGGGCGGGAACGGGCTGGCACGATGCAGGATATCGAGCGCCTCGTGATCGAGCACGTTGTTGCCCGAGGATTTCGACACCTCGCTCAAAATCACGTCGCCTGCGCGGTTCAACGCGAAGCGCACCAGCACGGTGCCGGAAGCGCCATGCGCGTCCTTCGGATAGCGCTTGAATTTCTCAAGATGGCCGACTACGAGCGCGTTATAGGCGTTCGAGCCGGCCTCGGTGAATTCGCCGATGCGCGCATTCTTCGGCAGCGCGCGCGTCTCCGGCGCCGGTGTAACGGGCATCGGCTCTGGCTTTTCGATCTTCGCCTCTTTTTGCGGCAGTGTCACCTCTGCCTGCTGCGGTGGCGGTGGAGGCTGCACCACCTCTTCCGTCGACTTTTCCTCGACCTTGCGCTCCTGCATTGGCACCGCGGGTGCCTCCTGCATGGTCGGTCCGACGGCGACGTCCTGGTCCTGGAGCGTTGGCGCGGCGGCGTCCAACGGCGCCAGCGTCACGGCGATCGCCGGTAGAATGTTCTGTTCGACCGGCTGGCGCGCATACCAGAATGCGATCGCGCTGATGAGGGCCGCATGCGCCGCGAGAATGGTGATGCCCGCGAGCATCCATCGGGGCACACCGTTCCGTTCCGGCAGATAAAGCGCGAACGCGTTCATTGCTTTGCCGCTTGTGTCTCGAGGCCGACCAGCGCGAGCTTCAGGTGGCCTGTGTCGCGCAGCACGTTCATCACCTCCATCAGCTCGCCATAGCTGATGGACTTGTCGCCGCGGACGAAAATCGTCTCGTCCTTGTGGCCGTTGGTGGCGGCGTCGAGCGCGCTTGAAAGCTCGCCGCGCGGAACGATGGTCTCGCCGATCGCAATCGTTGCGTCGGACTTGATGGTGACGAACACCGGTTTGTCGGGGCGCGGCTGCTCGGACGCCGTCGATGCCGGCAGGTTGACGCCGATGTCGACGGTTGCGAGCGGCGCGGCGACCATGAAGATGATCAATAGAACCAGCATCACGTCGATAAACGGGGTGACGTTGATCTCGTGCAGTACGTCGAATTCGTCGGTGCTCGAACCGGATGGAAGACGCATGGCCATCGGCTTACTCCGCCGCTCGCGGCAGCGTCGCCGTATGGCGCAGTTGCCCGCGGCTGATGATCAGCAGCAATTGCGCGGAGGCGTCACCGAGCAGGGTGCGATAGCCGCCGATCATGCGCGCGAGATGATTGTAGATCACGACCGCCGGGATCGCCGCGACAAGGCCGAACGCGGTTGCTAGCAGGGCTTCCGCAATACCGGGCGCAACCACCGCGAGGTTGGTGGTGTGCGATTCCGAAATGCCGATGAACGAATTCATGATGCCCCACACCGTGCCGAACAGCCCGACAAAGGGGGCGGTCGCGCCGATGGTGGCAAGTATGCCGACGCCGCGCGATAGATGCCGCGTCATTGCCGCTTCGACGCGCTCCAGCCGCAGCGCGACGCGCTCCTTGAAGCCGTCGTCGACGATGCCATCGGAAAGCTCGGCCTCGCGCGCGGTGGAGAGGATCAGCTGCGCGACGGCGTCCCGCTTCTTCGCGCACGCGAGCGCGGCATCGGCAAGACTGCCGCCACGCTCCAGCATGGCAAGGCGACGGCGCGCCGCCCGCCTTGCGGCCTGGAGTTCGATGGTCTTGGCGAGCCAGACCGTCCAGGTGACGAGCGAGGCGAAAGCCAGCCCGATCATGACCGCTTTCACGACGATATCGGCATTGAGGAACATGCCCCATGGCGACAGGTTGTGCGGCAGCAGTGGATTTGCTTCCTGGGTGAGCGCGGAAGACGGAAGCATGACGCCGGCCGCAAGGGCGCCGGCCACGACGTAGGTTATTCGCCGATGCGAAATCCCGCCGCGTTGATGCTTCATGGTGCTTTGCTGCATCTTGTTCTCTCTTCACTGAATCGATTTCTGCCTGGCAAATGCCCTCTGTTCCCAGTTGGAGAGGCATGTCGCTGGCGCTGAATTATTTTCCGTCCACAGCTACCGGCGTCGCTTGGCGCGCCTTTAGCTGCAGCGGAAGGCCGATCGATGTCAGGAGAGTGGTGGCGCGCGTGATTGAAACGCCGCGCGCATGGTGCGCGGATGGACGATCGCCTCGCCGATTGGCAGGCGCGCGATTTCGAAAGCTTGCGGAACCGGTAGCGGCGGCGGCACGGCGGCCATGGCCGAACTTGTCAGGGCGACCGCGGCGCAGATCGCACAAAAGTCATCCGGATGTTGATCGGAATCGTGGCCGGGCGCCGGCTGATGCTGCGAGGATTGGATCGACGGAGCCGCTTGCGCGGCTAGGCCGTGGGCGTGGCCGAACCACAGGGCAAACTGAACGGCCAGCGCGAGAAGCGCCAGCCGGCTGCCATGCCTGATGTTCGAACGAAACCACTTCATCCCAAAAACGCCTCGCTCCGGGGATCAGGGTCCCCGCGCAATACCTGAATATTATAACGTGTTTAGGCCGCGCTCAACGTCCCTCGCGCACCCAGGTCGCGGCAAACGCGCCGAGCAGCAGCAACAGGCCGATCAGGCCTGCAAAGACCGGCAGGACGCCGACGCCCCGGACGACGCTGGCATCGCGCATTTTCACGCCCATCCAGCCGTCGCCGCGGAAAATGCTGGAGGCGCGAACCGGCACGATGCGCGGCAGATCGATGCTGGAGCCGTTGACGACGCGTTGTACGTCACCGCCGGTCGCTTGCGCCAGCGGCTTGAGCGTGTCGGTGGTGGAGGTGACTTCGGAGAATTCCTTCGGGTTGGTCGGGCCGACATTGATCAGCGCTTTCAGCGTGCCGTCAGTCGCCTGCCACAGGCCGAGTTCGTTGGCCGGCATCGTCGCCGTCCACACGCCGGGCTCGCCCGCGCTCAAGGTCAATTCGCGGGTGGCGCCGGACGGTGAGGTCACCGTCACAGGCGAAACGCTGTCGGCCATGGTTTGACGCTGCACGACGAGGTCATGGCCGTGAACCTGCAAGTGCAGCGCTTCCTCGTCGAGATCCGGCTGCTTCATCAGCCAGTGTGACATGCGCCGCAAGAGGTCGAGATGCGGGCCGCCGCCTTCATAGCCGCGCGCCCAAAGCCAGATATGATCCGACAGCAGCAGCGCAACGCGGCCCTCGCCAAAGCGCGACAATAGCAGCAGCGGCTTGCCGTCCGCGCCCGTGATGACAGGCGGGCTCGTCGCATTGCGCGTCTCCACCTCGCGGAAGAAGCGGCTCCAGTGCGGCGGATCGCTGTTCGAGCCTTCGAGGCCGCGCGTCACCGGATGGCGTTTGCCGAAGTCGCTGAGCACGGCATAAAACGGCTTCTCGCTGACACCGACCGGCTCGGCCGGAAGCACCGAATCCAGCGGCGTGCGCCAGATGCTGGTGGAGGATGCGTAGTCCGGACCGGCCGACACCAGCACCGCGCCGCCCGCCCGCACGTAGCGTGCGATATTGTCGAAATAGGCGATCGGCAGCACGCCCTGGCGCGCGTAGCGATCGAAGATGATCAACTGGAATTCGTTGATCTTCTGCTGGAACAATTCGCGCGTCGGAAAAGCGATCAGCGACAATTCGTTGATCGGCGTGCCGTCCTGCTTCTCCGGCGGGCGCAAAATCGTGAAGTGTACGAGGTCGACGCTGGCGTCGGACTTCAGCAGGTTGCGCCAGGTGCGTTCGCCGGAATGCGGCTCGCCCGACACCAGCAGCACGCGCAGCTTGTCGCGCACCCCGTCGATTGCGACCACGGCGCGGTTGTTGACGAGCGTCAGCTCGCTATCGAGCGGCGAAGCCTCGATCTCGACGATATTCTGGCCGGCATGCTTGATGTCGACGTCGACATTGACGGTCTGGCCACTTGTGACCGTGCGCTCGTTGAGCGTCTCGCCATCGACGCGCACCGTGACCTTGGCGCGCTGGCCGGTGACGCCCTGATCGTCCAGCCGGTAGGTGATGGTCTGCACCTGGCCGACGATGCCGAAGCGCGGCGCGGCCGTGATTGCGATCCGCCGGTCGCGCTCGTTCTTTTGACCGGTGATCAGCGCATGGACCGGCGCCTGAAAGCCGAGCGCGGTGGCGTTGGGTGGAATGTCGTGCACCCGTCCGTCGGTGATCAGGAAGGCGCCGGCAACGCGATCGACCGGTACGTCCGAGAGCACGGAGGACACCGCGCCGAACAACTTGGTGCCGTCAGTCTCGCCGTCGGCCTGGCCGGCTTCGACCACGCGCACTTCGAGGCCGGGAATTTTCTTTAAAGTGTCGACCAGGGCCTGCTGCGCGCGGGCGGTTTCCTTGGTGCGATCGCCAAAGCTCTGGCTGGGGCTCTTGTCGACGACCACTGCGGCGACCGACGATAATGGCTCGCGTTCTTCGCGGGTGAATGACGGATTGGCGAGCGCGAGCAACAGCAAGCCCAGCGCGAGCAGCCTGACCCACGCGCCGCGCGGACGTCCGATGAACAGCAACGCCGCAATCATGACGATCGCGACAAGTGCCGTCCAGAGCACAAGCGAGGGGATCAGCGGGGTAAACGCGATGCCGTAGTTCATGGCGTGGACCTGTCCGTGATCGCGGTCATCATTGTCCGAGCCGCTCGATCAATGCCGGGGCGTGCACCTGGTCGGCCTTGTAGTTTCCGGTCAGCGTGTACATCACGATGTTGACGCCGGCGCGGAAGGCAAATTCGCGCTGCCGCGGTTCGCCCGGCGTCAATGGCAGCATCGGTTGTCCGTCGGGGCGTATCGCCCAGGCGCCGGCGAGATCGTTGGACGTAATGATGATCGGCGAAACGCCATCGCCGCCGCGCGCCGGATGCGAGGCCGCGTCTTCATCTTCGTCGCGCGGCAACGCTTCGACCCAGGTCTGCCCGGTGTCGAACCGGCCGGGAAAGTCGCGCAGCAGATAAAACGTCTTGGTCAGCACGTGCTCGCGCGGCACCGGCTCGAGCTCAGGCACGTCGAGCGAGGAAAGAATCTCCCGCAGCGTTTGCATGCCAGGCGTTTGCGATGCGCCGTTGTCGCCGGGCGGCGCCTCGATGGCATCGCGCGTGTCGAACAGCACTGTGCCGCCTTGCTTCATATAGGCGTCGATCTTGTCGATCGCCTCCTGCGGCGGCTTCGCCGCGCCGGGAACAACCGGCCAGTAGATCAATGGAAAGAATGCGAGCTCGTCGTGCGCAGGGTCGATGCCGACGGGATCGCCGGCCTCGAGCGCTGTGCGCTGGGCCAGAAACAGCGTCAGACCCGACAGACCTGCCTTGACGATGGAATCGACGTCCGCATTGCCGGTCACGACGTAAGCGAGGCGCGTCTGCGTGGTCGCCTTGATGGCGAACTCGTCGGCCGCGCTGTCGGCTCTCGTCGGCGACGGCAGGCCGAGCGGCAACAACAGCGCGAGCAAGAGCGCCGCCGGCGCCGCGCGCCGCCGCAACAGACTGGCAATCCCGCCGCCGAGGAAGGCAACTACCAACGCGTCGATCAGGAACAACGCGAGCGCGGCGCCGAGCAGCATGCCGCGCAGATCGCGCGGCTCCGAATTGGTGTAACTGGCCCGCCGCGCGTTCAGGACCGACGTATCGAGCGGCGTGATGCGGTCGGTTGCCGCCAGCGTGTTGACCGCAAGCGGCCCATCGGCCGGGCCGTAGAATCCGGGCGGATGATCCAGCGTCGCCCGATCGCGGAAATTGGCGGCAAGGGGCTTTGCCGTCGAAGGCGGCGGTCCGAATGCGCCAAAGCCGTCGAGTATGCGCAGTGGCGCGACCGTCTCGGCGCTCGCGTCGCTGGTCGCGCCCGGAGCCGGGCCTGATGCGAAGCCGGAAACGTCGACGATCCGCCGCAGCATTTCGACGAAGGAGCCGGACATCGGAAGATCGGACCATTTCATGTCGGCGCTGACGTGGAACAGAGCGAGTAGCCCCTTGCCGCGGCGTTCGCCGGTGACGAGCGGCGTGCCGTCTTCCAGCGACGCCCAGCTCTTTGTCGGCAACACCGCGTCGGGCTCGGCGAGGACCTGCCGGTTGACGGTGACGTCCTTCGGCACCGCGAGCCCGGCAAAGGGTCCATCGGATGCGAAGGCTGCAAGGTGCTGCGGCTTTTCCCAGGTCAGACTGCCGCCGAGGCTGCGTCCGCCGCGGCGCAATTTCACCGGCACCAGATCGTCGTCGGCTTGCGCCAGCCGCGGGCCGGCAAAGCGCACCAGCACGCCGCCGCGTTCGATCCAGGCATTGATGCGCTCGCGAAGCTCCGGCGACAAAGTGCCGACATCCGCCAGCACCATCATCGGCAGCTTCTGATCGAGAAACTGCGAGATCGCCTGTTGCGGCGCGCCGTGATCGCCCTGCCTGACGTCGGCGAACGGCGCCAGCGCGCGGGTGAGATAGAATGTCGACGCCAACAGCGGTTGCGCGGTGTCGGAGCTCGAACCGGAGACGACGCCGACGGCGCGGCGGCGCCATCGCTTGTCGAGCAGTTGCACCGCACCGGCCGAGCGTTCATTAGAGATTTCCAGCCGCGCGATGTCGTTGCGCAATTCGACCGGCAGGTCGAACGAAGCCTCGGTCTCCCGCTCACCGGGCGCAAAAGCAAAACGCGCTTCCCCGATCGGCGAACCCTTCTGGTCGAGCCCGCGCACGGTGCCGCTGCCAACGTCGCCACCGGCGCGCAGCACCTTCACCGTCATCTTGGCGGCGGCATTTTCGGCCCCAGCAAGCGCGAGCGCGGGCGGCGTTCCGCCCTCGAACACCGTCACGACGCGGTCGCCGACGATTTTCTTCAGACCCTGCAGGAACTCGGCGCCGTGTCCGCTGTCGACACCATCCGACAGCCAGACGATCTCGCAATCGCCGGTCGCCTTCAGGAAGCGATCGATGATCGGAAGCGCTTCTGCCCTGTCGATCGAATAAGGTTTCGGCGACAGCTGGCGCAACGCCACGCGCGCCGTGCCGCCAGGCATGATGGCGATGTCGCGCGCAGGTTCCGAGAGCGGAATGAGCGCAACGCCGCGCCGGTCGTTGTCGGCATTTGCGATCAATTCGTCCGCAGCCTTGACGCGGGCATCCCAACTGGAGGCCGCGCTCCAGCCGTCGTCGATGACGATCGCGAGCGGCGCGCGCGAGGTGGTCGCGCCGACCGGCGGATTCCAGATCGGTCCCGCCGCAGCCAGAATGACCAAAGCCGCGGCGGCGAGACGCAGCGCCGTCAGCCACCACGGTGTGCGCGAAGGCGTCTCTTCCTTCGGGGCGATGTCAAACAACAGCCGCGTCGGCGGAAACTCGATGCGCCGCGGCCGCGGCGGCATTACGCGGAGCAGCCACCACAGCACCGGCAGGCTCAAAAGGCCGAGCAGCAGCATCGGTTCGATAAAGGAAAGCGGCAGACCTGCGATCATGCGCTGCGCCCCGCTTTGACTGTGGCGCCGCGCGCAGTTCCCTTGCTCACCATCATGCCCGAATGCAGGAACAGCAGCAGTTCAGCCGCCGAGCGGCTGGTGGTGTGGGTGGAAAACAGCCAATCGAGCTTGGCGGTCTCAAGGCGGATTTGCTCGCGGTGAAGCGCAAGGCGCGCGACGTAGTCGTTCGCCCAGCTTTCAGCGCGGCCCGCGATGATGATGTTTCCGCCTTCCGGCTCGACAAATTCAATGCGTCCCGAATAGGGAAAGGTTTCTTCGGCGGGATCGACGACCTGGATCATCGTGCCGTGCGCGCCCGATGCGGACAGCCCCGCAAGCATGCCGCGGATCTCCTCGATCGGCGACCAGAAGTCCGACAGCACCACGATTTCCGACAGCGGCGACGGCACAAAGGACGGCGGCAGGCTGAGGCGCGCCGCATCGTCGTGCAGCATCGCCTGCGCCATCTTGTCGATGATGCTGCGGCTTGCGGTCGGGCTGACGAGGCCGGGGATGCCGACTCGCTCGCCGCCGTCGACCAGAAGCTCGGCAAGCGCAAAGGCGACGATCAGCGCGCGCTCGAGCTTGCTGTCGCGCGCCTCCCGTGACGCAAACGCCATCGACGGCGAACGGTCCGGCCAGATCCAGACGGTGTGGGCGGCTTCCCATTCCTGCTCGCGGACGTAGAGATGGTCATCGCGCGCCGAGCGGCGCCAGTCGACGCGCTGGGCAGGTTCGCCGGACACGAAGCGCCGATACTGCCAGAAACTTTCGCCGGCGCCGGCGCGCCGCCGTCCGTGCAGGCCGTGAATGACATTGGCTGCGATCCGCCGTGCTTCCAGCACAAGGCGCGGCAGCGATGCGGCGAGCGTTCGGCTTTCGCCATCGGCACGTCGGACTGCTACTGCCTCCCTCGCGGTGTGCTCGGTGGCTGCGGCCATCAGCCAATCCGCATTTTCAACTGTTTGATGACGTCGGCAATGGTGCGGCCTTCGGCGCGGGCCGAGAACGTCAGCGCCATGCGGTGTTTGAGGACCGGCTCGGCAAGGTCGAGCACGTCGTCGACCGATGGCGCGAGACGCCCGTCAAGCAGTGCACGGGCGCGAACGGCGAGCATCAGCGATTGGCTGGCGCGCGGGCCGGGGCCCCAGGCGATCAGCTTGCCGGCCTCGCCGCCTTCAGGACCGGGGCGCGCCGAGCGCACCAGCGACAGGATCGCCTCGACGACGGAATCGCCAACCGGCAGGCGGCGCACCAGGCGCTGCGCCGTGATCAATGTTTCGGCGTCCATCGCCGCTTTCGCCAGCGTCTCCTCGGCGCCCGTGGTTTCAAACAGGATGCGCCGCTCGGCATCGCGATCGGGATAGTCGACGTCGATTTCCATCAGGAAGCGGTCAAGCTGCGCTTCCGGCAACGGATAGGTGCCTTCCTGCTCGAGCGGATTTTGGGTCGCGAGCACGTGGAACGGCTTCGGCAAGTCGTGGCGGGCGCCCGCAACCGTAATGTGCTGCTCCTGCATGGCTTGAAGCAGCGCGGATTGGGTGCGGGGGCTGGCGCGATTGATTTCGTCCGCCATCAGAAGCTGGGCGAACACGGGTCCGGCGATGAAGCGGAACGAGCGCTTTCCGGTATTGCTCTCGTCCAGCACCTCGGCGCCGAGAATGTCTGACGGCATCAGGTCCGGCGTGAACTGGATGCGTTTGGCGTCGAGCCCGAGTGTGACGCCCAAGGTTTCGACCAGTTTGGTCTTGGCGAGGCCGGGCACGCCGATCAGGAGCGCGTGTCCGCCGGACAGGATCGTGACCAGCGTGTTTTCGATGACCCGTTCCTGGCCGAAAATAACGGTGGAAATCGCTTCTTTGGCGGCGCGGATCTGCCCCGCGACTTGTTCGGCCGAACGGACAACGACGTCCTCGAGTTTCTCGACACTGTCAGTGCCAGCCATTCCGTTCTCCTTAAACCTGAACCTTAAGTTCGCCGCTCGTTGGCCGCCGATTTCGTCGGGTCCATGCTAAACTCACGCGAAGGCCCTGTATCCGTTGAATTAAACTATCCCCACAATATCGACATTTAGGGGTATGAACCGCATCACGATGTGGCGACTTGATCCGCAAGAATACGGTTGAATTCGTTCAGGACAGACGCGCATTGCCAGCGTCGAATGATCAGATTCTTGCACCAATCGTGCCAAAACCAAGCGTCCCGAAACCCGACTGTTCCAATTCTCAAGGCTCAAACTCACGGCAAACCATGGCGAAGCAAGGGCGGGAACCGGTTCAAAGTCTTGAAGGTCTCACAGCCGCAGCAAAAGACGCTGCGAATGGCAATGCTGCCGGAAAAGGCTTGCCTCCGGTGCACCTCTGGAATCCGCCCTTTTGCGGCGATCTCGATATGCGAATCGCCGCCGACGGCACTTGGTACTATATGGGGACGCCGATCGGGCGCCCAGCTCTGGTCCGGCTGTTTTCGACAATCCTCAAGCGCGAAGATGGTAAGCACTTTCTTGTGACGCCGGTCGAAAAAGTCGGCATTCGCGTCGACGATGCGCCGTTCCTGGCGGTCGAAATGGTCAAGGAGCAGGGCGAGGAGGGCCGGTCCTTGCGCTTTCGGACCAATGTGGACGACTGGGTGGCGTGCGATGAAGCGCATCCGCTGCGTTTTGAGCCCTCTGCCGAGGGCGGGCTGACGCCTTATCTGCATGTCCGTGCCGATCTTTGGGCAAAGGTTACACGCGCGCTCTATTATGATCTGGTTGACATCGGCGAGGCGCGGATGGTCGATGGTCGTGAGATGTTCGGGGTCGCATCGTCAGGAGCATTCTTTGCGATGGCGGATGCGGAAGTGGTGAGGGGCGGCTAATACCGCCGATCTGAAGTCCCCGCGGTGCGGGCTGCGGGTTTTTTCGGGGACTTCAGATCGAAAGCGGTATTGGATTTAATAAGTTTGGTAGTGCCCATAACTTTCCGAAGTTCGTGAAGGTGGGCGCTGCGAGGGAGCACGAACTTCGGAAAGTGGGCACTACCTTGAATCAAGCGATGGCGGAAAACGATCCCGCCACAATCAGTTCAGCGGAGTTTTTCGATCGCGCGCACGCGCGGTTGAACTTCGATATTCCCGCGGGTCTGACCGATCCGAACCAGATTCCCGAGAGCGGCGACCGGGGCACCGACCGGATGCTCGAGATTCTGTCGCGCGAGCAGCCGATCCGCCCCGCAGCGGTGTTGATCCCGGTGATCGACCGTCCGCAGCCGACCGTGCTGTTGACCCAGCGCTCGGCCCATCTCAACGAGCACGCCGGCCAGATTTCCTTTCCCGGAGGCAAGATCGACAAGGCGGACGCCTCGCCGCTCGATGCGGCGTTGCGTGAGGCCTGCGAGGAAGTCGGTCTGGCGCGCGAATTCATCGATCCGATCGGCTATCTCGATCTCTATGGAACGAGCTTCGGCTTTCGCATCCTGCCGACGGTGGCCCGCGTCAAGCCCGGCTTCACGTTGCGCATCAGCGCGTCGGAAGTCGACGATGCGTTCGAGGTCCCGCTGGCGTTCTTGATGAATCCGGCAAACCACCAGCTTCACAGCAAGGAATTCCGCGGCATGGAGCGCTTTTTCTACGCCATGCCCTACGGCGAGCGATATATCTGGGGCGCGACGGCCGGAATCCTGCGGGTGCTGTACGAACGGATCTTCACCCCATGATCCGTTCGGCCCTTACCGAGATCGGAGTCTTTCTGATCCCGTTTGCGGTCTACGCTCTGTTTCTGGTCGCCACCCGTTCCGGATTGCTGGCAACGTCCTCCTGGCCCGTGGTGATCATTGGACGATTGCTGGTCGGCTCGCTGCTGCTCGTTCTCGTCAGTCTGATCCTGCTCGCCCAGTTCTCCGGCGCGCCGCCGGATTCGACCTATTTTCCAGCGCATGTCGAGAACGGCAGGGTCGTTCCCGGGGTCGAGCGATGACGAGCGCGCGGCGATTGGACAACGCGCCGTGGCTGAAGACCGGCCCGGCAGCGCGCGTGCTCAAATTGCTCAATACCGACGGCGAGGAAGCGCGCGTGGTCGGCGGCGCCGTGCGCAACGCGCTGCTTGATCTCCCCATTGGCGACGTCGACATCGCAACCACGGCCTTGCCGGAAGAAGTTGCGCGCCGCGCGAAGGCGGCCGGCATCAAGTGCGTGCCGACCGGTATCGAGCACGGCACGGTGACGCTCGTGGTCGATGCAAAGCCGTTCGAGGTTACGACGCTGCGCGAGGATACCGAAACCTTCGGCCGCAAGGCCAAGGTGGCATTCGGCCGCGACTGGGTGCGCGATGCCGAGCGGCGCGACTTCACCGTCAATGGCCTGTCGGTCGATCCGGAAGGCAACGTTCACGACTATGTCGGCGGCCTCGATGACATCGCGGCGCGGCGCGTGCGTTTCATTGGCGAGCCGGAAAAGCGCATCGCCGAGGATTACCTGCGCATCCTCCGCTTCTTCCGGATTCACGCCGCCTATGGCGCGGGCGAACCGGATAGCGCCGGATATCTCGCCTGCATCGGCGGCCGCGCCGGACTTATTGGTCTTTCGGCAGAACGAATCCGTCTCGAAATCCTGAAGTTGATGGTCGCGGACGGCGCGGCCGGCAGCGTGACAGCGATGGTGGAGGGCGGCCTGTCGCTGCCGATTTTCGGCGGCGTCGCTTACACGGGGCCGTTTGCGGCCCTCATCGGAATCGAACAGGCGCTGGGTCTTTCGCCCGATCCGATCCGCAGGCTCGGCGCGCTCGCGGTCGCTGTCACGGAGGATGCAAGGCGCGTGGCCTCGCGGCTGCGGCTGACCAATGCTGAGACCAAGGCGCTGGATTCCATGGGCCATCGCTGGTGGCGGCTTGGCGGAATGGACGAGGCGCGCGCGCGGCGCAGGCTCTATCGCCTCGGTGAAGAGCGCTATCGCGACCGGCTGTTGCTGGCCTGGGCGCGATCGGGCGCGCGAAGCGAGGATACCTCGTGGCGAGAACTGGCGAGCCTGCCGGCGCGCTGGACGGCGCCGAAATTTCCGCTTCGAGCAGCCGACTTTCTTGCGCGCGGCATTGCACAGGGGCCAGAGCTCGGACAGGTGCTGGCATTGGCGGAGGACGCCTGGCTCGCAGCGGAATTCCCGCTCGACCAGGCCGCGCTAGATACCATCGCCGATCAGGCCGTGGCGCGCTTGACCAGCAAGCCGTGAATCTTCTGTCCGGCTTTGCCGACATTTCGGCTATCCAACTCGTGCTGGTCGCCGGCGTTGCCCTGTTTGCCTCCGTCGTCGGCGGTGTGGCGGGTTACGGCACCGGCGCGCTGATGCCGCTCGTATTGGTGCCGTTGATCGGCGCGGAGCCGGTGGTGCCGATCATCGCGATATCGGCCATTTTCAGCAATTTCAGCCGCGCTGCCGCCTATCGGCGCTACGCCGATCGCCGCCGCGCCGGCATCGTGATCGTGGCATCGGCGCTAACGACCGCGCTCGGTGCTTACGGCTACACGATGCTGACCAGCGCCGGTGCGGCGATCGTGATCGGCTCCATGCTGATCCTGAGCGTTCCACTGCGGCGCTTTGCGCGGCGGCGGAAATTGAAGATCGACGAAACGGGACTCGGCCTGAGCGCCGTTGCTTATGGCGTCGTGGTCGGCGGCACCTCTGGTTCGGGCGTCATTCTGCTGTCGCTGCTGATGGCGTCGGGCCTCGAAGGCGCTGCCGTGATCGCGACCGACGCCGTGATTTCGCTTGCCACTGGCGTCATCAAGATCTCCGTGTTTGGCCTCGCCGGTGTCGTGACGCCTCAGGTGATCGCCTTTGCGCTTCTGATCGGCGCCGTCGCGCTGCCGGGCGCGTTCTTTGCGAGAAGTTTTGTCGAGCGGATGCCTCTGCACATCCACGCGGCCATTCTCGATGCCGCCGTGATCACCGGCGGACTCGTCATGATGTCGGCCGGGTTACGGCATCTGATTTGATTCAAGAAAGGCTCAAGGCCATTTCACTTCCGGCGGCATGGACGACAGGATCGAATCCACGTTGCCACCGGTCTTGAGACCGAAGATCGTGCCACGGTCGTAGAGCAGGTTGAACTCGACATAGCGGCCGCGCCGGATCAGTTGCTCCTCGCGGTCGGTCTCGCTCCAGGCGCCGGCGAAATTGCGCCGGACCAGTTCCGGGTAGATTTTCAAAAAGGCGCGGCCGACATCCTCTGTGAAAGCGAAATCGGCATTCCAGTCGCCGGAATCGTGATGGTCGTAGAAAATGCCGCCGATGCCGCGCGCCTCCTTGCGGTGGGGCAGATAGAAATACTCGTCGCACCACTTCCTGTATTTTTCATACGGCGCAACAGCCGCATGCGCATCACATGCGGCTTTCATGGCGGCGTGGAAGGCCACCGTATCGGGATCATCCTGCGTTCGCCGCCGGTTGAGCACCGGCGTCAGATCGGCGCCGCCGCCGAACCACGCCTTCGTCGTGACGATGAAGCGCGTGTTCATATGCACCGCGGGGACATGCGGACTGCGCGGGTGGGCGATCAGCGAAATGCCGGTCGCCCAGAACGCGGGATCATCTGACGTTCCCGGAATCTGGGCGCGGAATTCCGGCGCAAACTCGCCGTGAACGGTCGAGCAATGAACGCCGACTTTCTCGAACAGCCGTCCGTGCATCATACCCATGACGCCGCCACCGCCCGGTTGGCCGGTATGGTCGGTGCGTTGCCAGGGCGTCAGCACAAAACGGCCGGGGCTGCCTGCATAAAGCGCAGCCGGAGCCTCGTCTTCGAGGCGCTCGAGCGCGGCGCAAATGTCGTCGCGCAAGCGTTCGAACCAGGCTCTTGCGCGGGCCTTGCGTTCGTCGAGCTTGGAAACATCCATTGATCGTGCCCTAATCTGTCGGAGGCCGTCCGGCTCCGGTCTGCCGGTGCGCCTCGCCTAATGCCATGGCCGCAGCCATCGCGACATTGAGCGAGCGCAAAGTAGGCTTGATCGGGATCACGAGGCGCACGTCGGCGGCCTCGGCGACCTCCGGAGGAACGCCCGCGCTTTCCCGCCCGAATAACAAGATGTCCGACGGCTGATAGCGAAAATCAAGATATGGGGTGGCTCCCTTGGTCGTGAACAGGAGCAGCCGATGGCCGCCTTGCCGGCGCCATTCCTCGAATTTCGTCCAGGAATCGTGGCGCACCCAGTTCACCTGATCGAGATAGTCCATCCCGGCACGACGAAAGTTGCGATCGGATACCGCAAAGCCCGCGGGCTCGATGATATGGGCGGTCGCGTCCATGCAGGCGCAGAGCCTCAAGATCGTGCCGGTGTTCTGGGGAATGTCGGGCTGGTAAAGCGCGATCTGCATCCGATTCCAATCGCCGTGTCCTGACTGGCCGCTGTCACGCCCGTTTCACAAGGAACGCCAGAGTCAAAGCCACACTAGAATCATATATTTGCCGGTGTCCCTTTGCTTCAGACCTTCGAAACGGGGCCCGGCTCGCGACGAGATACGGATGCCAGAACCGGGACACCAGAAATATGCAAAAAAGCGCCGTGCCGCGCGTAATTAGTGCATTGCACGCCGCTCAGCCGATAGCGGGCTTGCGCTATTCCGGCAAGGGTGCCAATAGAACGATTCTGGACTGTATCTTTTGCCGATAGGGGTCGGAAAAGGCCGGTCTTTCTGCCGCCGCGGGGGTCGCGGGCGCCGGCAGCCTCCCGGTCACCGGGGCGGTTCCGGCTGCAGCTTATGAAAGGGTTTGGAATCGTGACGACAGCGTCTTCGGCGGAGCATCCGACACGCCGTGATTTCCTCTTCGTAGCAACCGGGGCTTTTGCCGCCGTGGGTGGGGTGGCCTCGCTATGGCCGTTTATTTCCCAGATGAACCCGGATGCCGCCACGATCGCGGCCGGCGCGCCGATCGAAGTCGATCTGGCGCCGATTGCCGAGGGACAGGACATCAAGGTGTTCTGGCGCGGCAAGCCGATCTACATCATGAACCGCACCAAGAAGCAGGTCGAGGAGGCGCGGAGCGTCGCCGTCGACAGCCTGCGGGATCCGCAGAGCGACCAATCCCGGGTCAAGGAAGGCCATGACAACTGGCTGGTCGTGATCGGCATCTGTACCCATCTCGGTTGCATCCCGATCGCCCATGAAGGCAACTACGACGGCTTCTTCTGCCCCTGCCACGGTTCGCAGTACGACTCCTCGGGTCGCATTCGCCAGGGGCCGGCGCCGGCCAATCTGCCCGTCCCGCCCTATCAATTCGTCTCCGACACCAAAATCCAGATCGGCTGAGGTGAGGGGCGCCACGCCCTTCGACCTTGTCGCGTCGTCTTAATTCCCTAGGGATCGCAACATGAGCGGACCATCCGACTTCCAACCAACCAATCCCGCGCTCAAGTGGATTGAACGGCGTCTTCCGATTTTCGGCCTCATGCACTCCTCGTTCGTGGCCTATCCGACGCCCCGCAACCTGAACTACTGGTGGACCTTCGGCGCCATCCTGTCGCTGATGCTGGGCTTGCAGATCCTGACCGGCGTGATCCTGGCGATGCACTACACGCCGAACGCCGATCTCGCTTTCAGCTCGGTCGAGCACATCGTTCGCGACGTCAACTTTGGCTGGCTGCTCCGCAACATGCATGCCGCCGGCGCGTCGATGTTCTTCTTCGCCGTCTATGTCCACATGTTCCGCGGCCTGTATTACGGGTCATACAAGGAGCCGCGCGAGGTGCTGTGGATTCTCGGCGTCATCATCTATCTCTTGATGATGGCGACCGGTTTCATGGGCTACGTGCTGCCGTGGGGCCAGATGAGCTTCTGGGGCGCCACCGTCATCACCAATCTTTTCTCGGCCATTCCCTATGTCGGCGACAGCATCGTAACGCTGCTCTGGGGCGGCTACTCGGTCGGCAACCCGACGCTGAACCGGTTCTTCTCGCTGCACTACCTGCTGCCGTTCCTGATCGCCGGCGTCGTGGTGCTGCACGTCTGGGCGCTGCATGTCGCGGGCCAGAACAATCCGGCCGGCGTCGAAGCCAAGACCGAAAAGGACACGGTGCCGTTCACGCCGTACGCGACGATCAAGGACATGTTCGGCGTGTCCTGCTTCCTGCTGCTCTACGCCTGGTTCATCTTCTACATGCCGAACTATCTCGGCGATGCCGACAACTACATTCCGGCCAATCCGGGCGTGACGCCGGCGCACATCGTGCCCGAATGGTACTACCTGCCGTTCTACGCGATCCTGCGTTCGATCCCGAACAAGCTCGCGGGCGTGATCGCGATGTTCTCGGCGATCCTCGTGCTGGTGTTCCTGCCCTGGCTCGACACCGCCAAGACGCGTTCGTCCAAGTATCGTCCGCTCGCCAAGCAGTTCTTCTGGATCTTCGTCGTGGTCTGCATCCTGCTCGGCTATCTCGGCTCGCAGCCGCCGGAAGGCATCTACGTCATTGCCGGACGCATCCTCACCGTCTGCTATTTCGCCTACTTCCTGATCCTGCTGCCGCTCTTGTCGCGCATCGAAACGCCGCGGCCGGTCCCCAATTCGATCGCCGATGACGTGCTCGCCAAGTACAGCAAGACGGCTGCCTCGGTAGTGGTCGCGTTTCTGGTCGCAGGCGGTCTTGTTGCGGGCTCGACGCAGAACGCACGCGCTGCCGAGGAAAGCAACCCGCCGGCGCAGACATGGTCGTTCTCCGGCCCTTTCGGCAAATATGATCGCGGCGCTTTGCAGCGCGGGCTGAAGGTCTACAAGGAAGTCTGCGCCGCCTGCCACTCGCTGAATTACGTGGCGTTCCGCAACCTCGCCGATCCCGGCGGTCCCGGCTATTCGGCGGCACAGGCGGCGGCTTTCGCGTCGGAGTACAAGATCAAGGACGGTCCGAACGATTCCGGTGACATGTTCGAGCGGCCCGGACGGCCTGCCGATTATTTCCCGGCGCCGTTCCCGAACGAGCAGGCCGCTGCAGCCGCCAACGGCGGCAAGGCGCCGCCGGATCTGTCGCTGATGGCCAAAGCGCGTTCCTATGAGCGCGGCTTCCCCTGGTTCGTCTTCGACTTCTTTACCCAGTTCCAGGAGCAGGGGCCGAACTATATCGTCGGCATCCTGACCGGCTTCGAGGACAAGCCGCCGGCGGGCGTCACCGTTCCCACGGGCACGTACTACAACAAGTACTACCCGGGCCACGCCATCAAGATGCCGAAGCCGCTCTCCGACGGCCAGGTCACCTTCGATGACGGCTCGCCCGCGACTGTCCAGCAATACGCCCATGACGTCGCGACGTTCCTGATGTGGGCGGCAGAGCCGCAGATGGAGGCGCGCAAGCACCTCGGCCTGCAGGTCTTCGTGTTCCTGATCATCTTTGCCTTCCTGATGTATTTCACGAAACGGAAGGTCTGGGCCGACGCCCACTGATCGTTGATCTAACGCCAAATCTGAAAAAAGCCCCGCAAGGGGCTTTTTTTATTGCCTTCAGATCATTGGCTTCACGGTGATTTTAGCGTTTTGGCGATCCCGCGCGTTAGCCTGGATGATTGCGCTGGCCATTCGCTGCGGACAGAATGCCGCCAATCAAGGCACAGCCACAGGAGCAAACATGGGCACCATCATCACTTTCAAACGCCCTGACGGCAAAGAAGCGAACGGCTACCTCGCCAATGCCGCGAAGGGCAACGCGCCGGGCTTGGTCGTCATCCAGGAGTGGTGGGGGCTACAGGACCAGATCAAGGGCTTGTGCGATCGCTTCGCGCGAGCCGGCTTCGACGCGCTGGCGCCTGATCTCTACAAGGGCAAGGTCGTGCCCTATCACGACACCGACGCCGCCGGCAAAGAGATGAACTCGCTCGATTTCATGGACGCGACGACGCAGACGGTGCGGGGCGCGGTGCAATACCTGGCACGTAACGGCGCCAAGGTCGGCCTCACCGGCTTCTGTCTCGGCGGCGCGGTGACGATCATCGGCGCCACCAAAATTCCGGAACTGACCGCTGGCGTCGTGTTCTACGGCATTCCGCCGGAAGCCGCCGCCAAGCCTTCCGACGTGAAGATCCCCTTGCAGGCGCATTTCGCCAGCAAGGACGACTGGTGCACGCCGCAGGTGGTAGACAGCTTCGAGAAGGCGATGAAGGAAGCCGGAAAATCGCTCGAGCTGTTCCGCTATGACGCCGACCACGCTTTCGTCAACGAGCAGCGCATGGCGGTGCATGATCGCAAGGCAGCCGAACTCGCCTGGGGTCGCGCGACGGAGTACCTGCACAAGCATCTCGGCTGACACGCCCCGCAATGAAGATCTTCTGCACGGGCGCATCGGGCTATATCGGCGGATCGGTGGCGGCGCATCTGGTCGCGGACGGCCATCGGGTGACCGGGCTGGTCCGCTCGCCAGACAAGGCCGATGCGATCCGCGGGCGCGGCATCACGCCGCTAATCGGCACCCTCGATGACGCAGCGACACTGGCGCAGGCCGCGCGCGAGGCCGACGCCGTCGTCAATGCCGCGAGCGCCGACCACAAGGGCGCGGTCGATGCGCTGCTCGGTGCGCTCGCCGGCAGCGGCAAGCCCTTCATCCACACATCGGGATCGAGCATCGTCGGCACGCGCAGCAGCGGCGAGCGGTCGGATGCGGTGTTCGACGAGGATACGCCGTTCACCCCATCGCCGGCACGAACCGCGCGCGTGGCGCTGAACAAGCAGATCCTCGCGTACCGCGACAACGGCTGCCGCCCTGTCATTATCTGCCCGAGCCTGATCTATGGTTCTGGGCTCGGCGTCGAGCCGCACTCCACGCAAGTGCCGCTCCTGATCGAGCTCGCGAAAAAGCGCGGCAATGCCGCGCATGCCGGTCCGGGTGCGAACATCTGGTCCAACGTGCACATCGACGATCTCGTCACGCTCTACGCGCTCGCGATCGACAAGGCGCGCCCGGGCGCGTTTTACTTCGTCGAGAACGGCGAGAATTCGATGCACGAGGTATGCGTCGCCATCAACCGCATGCTGGGCTTTGCCCGGGAGCCATCAGCGATGTCGATGCAGGAGGCGGCAGCCGTTTGGGGCGAGGGCACGGCAGAGGACACCATGGCCTCCAACAGCCGCGTCCGCGCCAAACGCGCGCGGGCCGAACTCGCCTGGCAGGCGAAAGCGCGGAGCTTGATCGCGGAGATCGAGCAGGGCTGTTATCGGGAGTAGTTTAGCAACTTGGAAGCTCGTGCTAAGGGTGCGCTGGATCTGCCCCTCCGTGAATGGAGCCCGACGTGTACCAGCGCTACGATGATATCTTCTCTCGCATAACCGAAGCGCCACATTGGTTTGACGAATATGCCGTCCCACGTTACTGCGAGTTCACACCCAGCAAGCTCGCAAACATTTACGCGGGCGAAGCGGCGTTGGCAGAGGTCACGTGCCAAGTTTGCAAACACGCGTTTCGCGTCGCGTTTTCAAGAGCCAACTGGAGTTCGGGAACGATCGCTGAGGCGATTCGATCGCGAACCCTGGATTTCGGTGATCCACCTAACTATTGTTGCGGCAACGCAGACATGAGCAGCGAGCCGCGAAGGGTGATTGAGTACTGGCGGCGCCACGATCCAAGATATACTCGGCAGGAAGGCAAAAACGTCATCGTCACCGACTTCGCCGCCTTTACCAGATGGGTTCGCGATTCCTCTCTCGAAGTCGATATTCGACCCGATTGGGTTGCTCCTCTATGAGAGAGGCTTCTGCTGACGCAGCAGAATGCTGTCGGCTATCCCTTGCGCACCCCGTCCCACCACGGACAGGTGCCCGACATCAGATGATAGTTGCCGTCGATCACCTGAACCGGCGCACGCAAGCCGTCTGACGCTGCTTGCATCCGCATGTCGCGCGCCGTCTTGCGATCCTCTTCGGAAAGCCACATCCGCTCATGGCCCCACAGGCTCGGGCCTTGATGCATCTCGAAGGGTTGCCAGCTAACGGGGTCGACCACGCGGCCGCCCCAGCCACATTCGACCATGAACGACGAGGGCGTCTTCGCATAGAACGAGGTCATGAGATCGTTGGTGTGACGTCCGAGCGTGACGTTCACGCGTTCTTCCGCGAGCGCGATGTCGTAAGCCTGGCCGACGTCGTCGAGCGAAAACAATTCCACCATCAGGTGATGCACGCCGTTCCTGCCGGTTTCGATCAGGGCGAGCGAGTGATGGCGCGGATTGACGTGGAAGAAGTAGGCGCGGAACGGTTTTTCGATGTAGTCGGAGAGACGGAAGCCGAGCAGGTCGACATAGAACGGCATCACGTCGTCGAGGCGTTCGACCGTCAGCACGATATGGCCGAGGCCCAGCGCGCCGGTGCGAAAGCCTGAAATCGAGCGGCCCGGCGAAAACGGCGTCGCGTCGATTTCGGCGCCATGGAAGGCTTCAAGCCGGTTGCCGGCGGGATCAGAGAAAGAAATCAGCGCGCGCACCCGCCGTGCATCCGCGAGCGCCTGCGGCTCGGCGCTGACCTTCACCTTGGCCGCTTCCAGCCGCGCGGCCAGCGCATCCAGCGCAGCGCCATTCTCGACTTCCCAGCCGAAGAAGCGCGCGCCGTCTCCCATCGCGCGATCGATCATGACGCGTTGCTTGCGGTCGTCCATCCGGAAGGCGAGCATGGAATTGCCGCGCTCGATGGCCTGCCAGCCGACCAGCGATGTGCCGAACTGCCGCCAATCGTCCAGAGCGGTCGAGCCGAAACCGACATAGCCCAATGCTTGCAATGACACGATAGCCTCCCGCTGTTTCCTTTTGGCTTGGGCGAAGCCTAAGCCGGTTTCCTCCCCTGCGCGAGCCGTTCTGCGTGCATCGCGCTCATCCTTCCGTGAGGTCACCCGGCGCGGTTCGCCCTTGACGTTGCGGCCCGGCCATGGTGAGTACGTCGGCCATGAGCACCGCTGTTCCCGTCTGTCGTCGTTGGTGGCGCCCCTCCTAAAGAGGTGGCCGGTGCGATTTGTCGTTAACTTTTATCGTTTCCAGGGCCGCCATCGCAGGCGGCTTTCGTTTGTCCTGTGTGGCGTTCCCTCCGCAAGTCTGGTTAAGAGGATCACATGAACAGGACTGTCTTTTCCCTGCCTGAAAAAAGCGAATACCGGACCCGCGGCGGCCTTTTGATTGCCCGCTCGGTCGAGCATTTTTCCGGCGGCGCCAGCAGGCTCGACGACTTGATCAAGCTGCTCGATACCCGTCGCGGCGTGGTGCTGTCGTCGGGCACGACCGTGCCGGGCCGCTACGACAGCTTCGATCTTGGCTTTGCCGATCCGCCGTTGCAACTGCAGACGAGAGCTGAGAATTTCTCGCTGTCCGCACTGAACCCGCGCGGCGAAGTTCTGATCGCTTTCTTGGGCGATGTGCTGCGCGACGCCAGCATCGTCATCACCGAACGCAGCGCGAGCCGTCTTGCCGGCCATATCCTGCGAGGCGAGGCGCCTCTCGATGAAGATCAGCGCACCCGCCGAGCCACCGTCATGTCGCTGGTACGCCAGCTTGTTGCGGCGTTCGGCTCGAACGAAGATGGGCTGCTCGGCCTGTTCGGCGCCTTTGCCTACGACCTCGTGTTCCAGATCGAAGATCTGGTGCAGAAGCGCGCGCGAGAGGACGACCAGCGCGACATCGTATTGTTCGTGCCGGATCGCTTGCTTGCCTATGACCGCGCCACCGCGCGCGGCGCAGTCTTGAGCTACGATTTCGCCTGGAACGGCCAATCGTCGGAGGGGTTGTCACGAGACACGTCCGAGAGCGTCTATGCGCGGACACCGCGGCAGGCTTTCGCCGATCATGCGCCGGGCGAGTATCAGGCCACGGTGGAAACGGCGCGCTCGGCGTTTGCGCGTGGCGATCTGTTCGAGGCGGTGCCGGGGCAGCTGTTTGGCGAGCCGTGCGAGCGTTCGCCGGCCGAAGTGTTTCAACGGCTGTGCCGGATCAACCCGTCACCTTATGGCGCGCTGATGAATCTCGGCGACGGCGAATTTCTGGTTTCGGCGTCGCCGGAAATGTTCGTCCGCTCCGACGGCCGGCGGATCGAGACCTGTCCGATTTCCGGCACCATCGCGCGCGGCGCGGACGCGATCGGCGATGCGGAGCAGATCAGGCAGCTGCTCAATTCGCAGAAGGACGAATTCGAACTGAACATGTGCACCGACGTCGATCGCAACGACAAGGCGCGGATTTGCGTGCCCGGGACCATCAAGGTGCTGGCGCGACGTCAGATCGAGACCTATTCAAAGCTGTTCCATACCGTCGATCATGTCGAAGGCATGCTGCGGCCGGGCTTCGATTCGCTCGACGCGTTCCTGACCCACGCCTGGGCCGTCACGGTGACGGGGGCGCCGAAGCTGTGGGCCATGCAGTTCGTCGAAGACCATGAGCGCACGCCGCGCCGCTGGTATGCGGGCGCGATCGGTGTCGTCAACTTCGACGGCAGCATCAATACTGGCCTCACCATCCGCACCATCCGCATGAAGGACGGCATCGCCGAGGTGCGGGTCGGCGCCACCTGTCTGTTCGATTCTGATCCCGCGGCCGAAGATCGCGAGTGCCAGGTCAAGGCGGCGGCGCTGTTTCAGGCATTGCGCGGCGATCCGCCAAAGCCGCTCTCGGACTTTGCGCCCGATGCGACCGGCTCGGGCAAGCGCGTCCTCCTGATCGACCATGACGACAGCTTCGTGCATATGCTCGCGGACTATTTCCGTCAGGTCGGCGCCAGCGTGACGGTCGTGCGCTATATCCACGCGCAGCAGATGCTGGCCAAGGCGAGCTACGACCTGCTGGTGCTGTCGCCGGGACCGGGCCGGCCGGAAGATTTCGATATTGCGGCGACGATCGGCACCGCGCTCGACAAGAGGCTGCCGATCTTCGGCGTTTGTCTCGGCGTGCAGGCGATCGGCGAGTATTTCGGCGGCCAATTGGGCCAGTTGCAGCAGCCGGCGCATGGGCGGCCGTCTCGGGTGCAGGTGAGGGGCGGAAGGTTAATGCAGAACCTGCCCAATGAAATCGTCATCGGGCGGTATCATTCGCTTTATGTCGAGCGCGACAGCATGCCCGATGTGCTACAGGTAACGGCCAGCACCGAGGACGGCGTGGCGATGGCCCTCGAGCACAAGACGTTGCCGGTCGCCGGCGTGCAGTTTCACCCGGAATCGCTGATGTCGCTCGGTGGCGAGGTGGGTCTGCGGATCGTCGAAAATGCGTTCCGGCTTCGTGCATGATCCGGAAAAGTGGATACCGGTTTTCCGGACGAGATCATGCACCTGTAAAGGCTGAATGCCGGTGAATTGAAAATGACGAAAAGGATTTGAGAGGTCACCATGAGTCCCGAATACGACCTGAAGGCCACGGTTCGCACCATTCCGGACTACCCGAAGCCCGGAATCATGTTCCGCGATATCACCACGCTTCTGGGCGATGCGCGTGCCTTCCGCCGGGCCGTGGATGAACTGGTGCAGCCCTGGGCCGGATCGAAGATCGACAAGATCGCCGGCATCGAGGCGCGCGGCTTCATTCTCGGCGGCGCGATGGCGCATCAGGTGTCCGCCGGCTTCGTGCCGATCCGCAAGCGGGGCAAGCTGCCGCACACGACCGTGCGCATCGCTTACTCACTCGAATACGGCGTCGACGAAATGGAGATGCATGTCGACGCCATCCACCCCGGCGAGCGCGTGATCCTGGTCGACGACCTGATCGCGACCGGCGGCACGGCTGAAGGCGCGGTCAAGTTGCTGCGCCAGATCGGCGCCAATGTGGTGGCGGCCTGCTTCATCGTCGACCTGCCGGAACTCGGCGGCGCAGCCAAGCTGCGCGCGATGGATGTCGCGGTGCGAACGCTGATGACGTTCGAGGGGCACTGACGTCGGACGTCATACTATTTGTTCGAAAGAATCTCGCCGGACAGATTGTCGACCACGACCGGGCAGTCGAAATGAACGACTGAGGGATCGGTGTTGTATTTCCCCCGCATGGTGGTGCGCCATTCGTCGTTGAACATGGCTTCGGCCTCGACACGCGAATTCCAGAGATAGACCCCGCCGAGCGTCTTTCCGTCTTCCGCCAGGTAATAATACTTTCGGAAAAGCCCGGTTACGTCCCGGTACCCCGGCGCCGTGCTCAGAAACATGCGCCGGGCCTCCGCTTGCGTCATCGGCTTTGGCAACGGATACGTCGTAATGGTCGTAATCACGGTAACTCTCCTGTCTGGAAGTCCAATCCGATATCGAGCGCCGGCGCGCTATGCGTCAGCCACCCGATCGAAATCAGATCGACGCCCGTCGCGGCGATCGCGGGCGCGGTTGCCAGGGTGATGCGGCCTGAAGCTTCGGTGATGGCGCGACCGGCGGTCATCTCCACGGCGCGACGCATCTGCTCGACTGTCATATTGTCGAGCAGCACGGCGTCGACGCCGACCGCCAGCGCTTCCTCGAGCTGCTTCAGCGTATCGACCTCGACCTCGATCTTGACGAGGTGGCCGACGTAGCTTCGCGCCCGTTCGATCGCTGTCGCGACACTGCCGGCAATCGCAATGTGATTGTCTTTGATGAACACGGCGTCGTCGAGGCCGAAGCGGCCATTGGCTCCGCCTCCGGCGCGCACCGCATATTTCTCGATCGCGCGCAGCCCAGGCGTCGTCTTCCGAATGCAGACGATGCGCGCTTTCTCCCCGGCGACGGCTGCAACGATCGCGGCGGTTGCCGACGCAATGCCGCTGAGGCGGCAGAGGAAATTCAGCGCCGTTCGCTCGGCTGTCAGGATGGCGCGCGCGGGCCCCCGGATTTCGGCAATCGTGTCTCCCGCCGCGATCGCTTCGCCGTCCTGGCGTTGGCGGTCGATTTTGACCCGTTCGTCAATCAAGCGGAACGCGAGTTCAACCAGGTCGAGACCGGCCACAACGCCGGACTGACGCGCGACCAACGAGGCCGTTACCATCAGATCAACAGGTGCAATCGCACTGGTCGTGAGATCGCCGGCGCGGCCGAGGTCTTCGAGAAGCGCGGCGCGCACCAACGGCTCGATCATGATGGTCGGCATTGGGGCGAGGGGAAGTGGCGTTGTCATAGCGCGAGCATCCTTTCGACGGCGCGGCGCGCCTTGTTGGCGATGGCTGGATCGACCGTGACCGCATGCCGGCCGGTCTTGAGCGCGTTGCGAATATTGGACAGCGTGATCCGTTTCATGTGCGGACACAGATTGCAGGGGCGGACGAAATCGATGCCGGGATATTGCGCAGCCACGTTGTCGCTCATCGAACATTCGGTCAGCAGCAAGACGCGTGCCGGGCGCCGCTTTTCGACATAGTCGGACATCGCCGCTGTCGAGCCTGCGAAATCGGCCGCCGCCACGACCTCGGGTGGACACTCGGGGTGCGCGAGGACCACGACCCCCGGGTGGGCTTCCCGCAATTCGGCGATCTCGGCCGGCGTGAAGCGCTCGTGCACTTCGCAGTGGCCGCTCCAGGCGATGATCTCCACGTCGGTCTCGCTGGCAACATTACGGGCCAGATATTCGTCGGGGAGCATGATCACGCGATCGACGCCAAGGGACTCGACAACGGCGCGCGCATTGCCCGAGGTGCAGCAGATGTCAGCTTCTGCCTTCACGGCGGCGGAGGTGTTGACATAGGCGACAACGGGCACATCAGGATATCGGCTGCGCATCAGGCGCACGTCCGCGAGCGTGATCGATTCGGCGAGCGAGCAGCCGGCCTCGAGGTCGGGGATCAGCACCGTCTTGTCCGGATTCAGAAGTTTGGCGGTTTCCGCCATGAACGACACGCCGGCCAGCACGATCATCGCGGCTTCGGTCCGAGCCGCCTCGCGCGCCAGCGCAAGGCTGTCGCCGACGATATCGGCGACGCAATGGAAGATTTCCGGGGTCTGGTAGTTGTGCGCAAGGATGATGGCGTTGCGTTGCCGCTTCAACGCGAGGATGGCGTCGATGTCATCTTCAAACGTCTGCCACTCGATAGGGGGGATTACACGGCGAACGCGATCGTACAGGCCCGCGGCTCGCGCCGGCCCGGTGAGGGTGTCTGGCATCAATTATACTCCATTTGAGTATATTATGGATATACTGATCCTGAGAATAAGTCTTGTCAAGGTCGGATGAGCGGCAGCTTGGTTCCGGCGACGGCGCGCTCGGCGAGGACGCCGCGGCGGAAACGATAGAGTTTCGCCGGGCGGCCCGGCGCATCGGCGGCGGTCGCGCCGGTCTCCTCGACCAGTTCCTGCTGCTCGATCAGCCTGCGAAAATTCGGCTTGTGCACGAGATGCCCGGCGAGCGCCTCGACCGCGCGCTGCAATTGCAGAAGCGTGAATGTTGGCGGCATCAGCTCGAACACCACCGGCCGGTACTTGATCTTCGCCCGCAGCCTTGCGACGGCGGTTGCCAGGATACGCCGGTGATCGCCGATCATGGCGCGGCCCGAAACGAGCGTCGCTTTCTGTGCGACGCCGGCGCGAACCGCCTCTTCGATGATTCCGGCCTCATACGCCAGTTCATAACGCTGCAGGATCAATTCCTCGTTCCAGGGCGATCCGTCGAGACCGTATGACACGCTCACGCGCTCGATGCGCCCGCGGCGTTGTGCGGGATCGTCCGCGGCCTTGGCCCAGGCCCGCAGGCGCGGAATCATCGTCTTGTCGACGAAAGCGGGCGTGCGGACGCGACGATCCTCCCAGGGAAAATAGTCGTACCAGCTGTGCCATCCCGCATCGGTCTTGCCTGCCGTGCGTTCTTCGCGGGTCAGGCCGAGATAGCTGATCGAAATGACGCGCCTTTCGCCACTCTCGCCGACACGATCGCGGTCGGCAAAGGTGTAGAGCTGTTCGACATAGCCGAGCGGATGACTGGTCTGCCGCTCGACCCACGCTCGCAGTCCGGCCTGCAGCGACCGGTCGTCCAGCTCGAACGGGCCTGAGGGCAGGGCCGAACCACCGCGAATGGTCATGACGCGCGGTTCGCCGCCGGTGACGGCGGCCAGCACCGCGACGAGATCAACCGCCAAACCGGCTTTCGCCGGATCAGAGCGGCGCTTGTTCAAGGGGATTGGCTTCTCTTGCTGCAACGGCAATTTTCTCCCGCGGGCTTTTTCGCGATTCTATTCGAAACCCAGCGGTCAATCTGCGTGGTTGGCGGTCGGCCGGCAAGGTCGTTGTTAAAAAGGCCTGGGATACGTGACTGTCCCAAACGATCACGACCCCTGCAGGATCATGCTGAGTTCAAGCTCGCGGAAGCTCATGTAATTGCGGCGAATCCACTGATGCAGTTCGGTGGAGGAATCCTTCTCTTGCCGCAAATAGTCGGTGAACGAGAACGACAGCCGGTCGACATAGGTTTTCAGGAAATTCGGCAGCGCGCTGATGTTGAGAATCTTTCCGCGCGCGAAAGCCGGTGGCAATTCCCCGCGCACCACGTACTCGTTGTCAACGGTGACAAGCGCACTTGGCGGAATCTGGCGCTCCAGCGTCGGATAGCTTCGGGCCGAGACGCGGTCGGTATCGGCGACGAAGAGAATGACCGGCGCGATACTGCGGCGGACGGCTTCCTTCATGAAGCCGATTTCCTCAGTCATCTTGAAGAATTCGTCGAAGGCGTGAAAGCCAAGGTCGATCACCTTGGGCGCGCCGTCATGGATGATCAGGCGGTCCATCAGCGCCATCTTGCCGACCGTATCGTCGATTTCGGCGGTTTCGGTGATCTTCGGCAGAAAATCCAGCAGCGACGGCTCTTTCAGATTGACGTCGAAGGCTGTCACCTCGCGGTTCTTCAGCAGGAGAAACTCGCTCAAAAGGCGCGCGACCAGCGTCTTGCCGACCAGAGGGCGGGGCGAGCAAACGATGTAGACGGGTGTGTGGCGCATCACGCGCTATATCAGGCAGAACCAAGCCTCATTCCACCCCAATCGGAGCGGACGCGCAAATTATTTTTCGCCGCCGCGCGAGGTTGGTTTGCCGGAGCCGACGATGTCGGTGAGCTTGATGCGGTCGTATTCGCTCCAGACATTGGCGAGCCAGTGCCGGACATAGCCGCGCAGCACGAACGAATAGTTCGCCGCGTCGTCGCTGATGCCCTTGTTGGCCACGAATTTCAGGAACGGAACGGAGGCGACCTCGACCTGCTCGTAGGCCATTTCATTCAGCTTGGGGATGGTGAGGTCGGTCGCGTCCTTGATGCGGTGGAAGTACGAATTGTAGGTCGCCTGGTCCCACTGGAAGAACTGGGTGTCGTTGATGAAGTTCTTCACCAGGAAATAGCGCGCCCCCGCCATGAAATTGGAGGTTTCCGCGATTTCGTCGAGCGAGGCGATCGACGGACCGAGGATGTGGAACACGGCAAAGGTGATCTGGCCGGACTTGGCGGCATCGAGGAAGCCGATGTCGCGCAGGGAGGCGAGCGCCGGCGACAGCAGTCCGGCGCGGACGTCGATCACGGTGACCGAGGGGGAAACCGTGTTCAGCGTATCGAAGATCTTCATCTGGTCCGAGGTCGTCGTCATGTCGACGATCTCGGTGATGTCGGGATGGAAGCGCTTGAGCGTGCCGCGCGGAGATTCGGTGTCGAAAGCGCGGGTCAAGACATTATTGGCGCTGAAATAATCCAAGAGCGTGCGCGAGACGGTCGTCTTGCCGACCCCGCCCTTGTCAGCGCCTACCACGATCACTGCCGGCTTCGCCATGAACCTACCTGTATCCTGTTGGGCACATTTTTCTGTTCGAGCCGGACGTCCGGCTCCGGAAAGACCGGGATCAATCCCGGATATGTGCCGCAATCCCCCAACCGATTAGGCGCTCCGAAGAGATCGAAGCTCCCCTGTCTGCTTTGGGTGGGAAGATGGCAGAAACAAGGGAGAATTCAATTCATTAGAAGCAGGTCAGCCCCAATCATTCGACCGTCGTTAACGGCCGAAGGCGGCCTGAAGGTGGCCGCTTCGGATTTTTTCTAGAACTGTTCGGGCCTTAGTGGCGACCCCAAGGTCCGCTGGGCGGTCCACCGGGAGGCTCCGCCGGGCTGCCCCAGGGACCTGAAGGCGGACCCGAAGGTGGACCCGAGGGCGGGGCCGGCGAGGGGTCGTTGGCGTCGCTCCAGGGCCCCTTCGGCACGGGTGGCGGGGTCTGGCCGTCCGGAATTTGGCTTTGATCGTCGGCTGGCTGCTCCGACGGCAAAGCGAGCGGACCGGGGTCGCGTCCGCCGGCGAATTTGACCAGGGCCTCGACGCGGGCGTCCACCGAGGGGTGGGTGGCAAACAGGTCTGAAAAGCCTTCGCGCGGGTTGTCGAGGCACAACTCCATGATTGCCGAGGTCGCGCCCGGAAGCTCGCCGCGGTTCTCGATCTTGCGCAGCGCCGAGATCATGGCATCGGGGTTCTTGGTCAGTTCGACCGAGCCTGCGTCGGCCAGATATTCGCGCGAGCGCGACAGCGCCAGCCGCACCATTTGTGACAACAGCCAGGCCAGCGCGATCAGCGCAACCGCGATCAGGACGGCGATGATGGCGCCGCCGCCGGAGCTCCTTCGGTTGTCCGAAGAGGAGGAAGATCGCGAAGACGACCACGAGCCGCGGCCGCCGAAGCCGCCATAATAGCCGAAGTTGGTGAAGCTGCGGAAGAACAACTCGGCGAAGAAGCCGACCACGCCGGCAATGATCACCGCGATCACCATCATCTGCACGTCGCCGTTGCGGATATGGGTGAGTTCGTGGCCGAGCACGGCCTTGACCTCCTGGTCGTTCAGTGCGTTGAGCAGTCCCGACGTGACGGTGACGGAATATTGGCTCCGGTTGAGCCCGGTCGCATAGGCGTTCAGCGCATCGCTGTCGACGATCTTCAGCTTCGGCATCGGAATGCCGCGCGAGATGCAGAGATTCTCCAGGAGATTGTATAGGCGCGGCTGCTGCTGCCGCGTCACGGCTTCACCGCCGGTGACGGCATCGACGATCGACTGGTGGAAGAAATAGGCAATCGCGATCCAGAGCAACGTGCCGCCGGTGGCAAAGGGAAAGGCCTTGATCAGGTCGCGCGCGGCGGCCGCGAGGTAATAGTTAGCCGGCGCAGCCGGGCCAATGCTCATGACCTCGGCGATCAAGGCGCCGGCATAGACCATCACGTAAACCAGCACGAACAGCCCGCCGAGCAGGAGCATCGAACGGGTCCTGTTCGCCGCGATATGCGTGTAGAGACCGTAAGCGGCCATGACGTGGGACTCCGTTCAGTCCCCCCGCGATCAGAACTTCACCTGCGGTGCGGCTTCGACTTCGGTCCGGCTGGCGCCAAGGTCGAAGAACTCCTTGCGGGTGAAACCGAACGCGCCGGCAAACAGCGCGGCCGGCATCTGCTGAATGCCGGTGTTGTATTCCTGGACCGCGTTGTTGAAGAAGCGGCGGCTTGCCGCAATCTTGTTCTCGAGGTCGGAGAGTTCGCTCGCGAGCTGCTGGAAGTTGGCGTTGGCCTTGAGGTCCGGATAGGCCTCCGACAGCGCGATCAGCCGGCCGAGCGCGCCGGAGAGCTGGTTCTCCGCCGCCGAGACCTGCGCCGGTCCCTGTGCGGACATCGCCGAGTTACGCGCCTTGATGACGTCGTCGAGCGTGCCGCGTTCGTGCGCGGCGTAACCCTTCACCGTCTCGACCAGGTTCGGGATCAAATCGTGGCGTTGCTTGAGCTGAACGTCGATATCGGCATAGGCCTGGTTGACGCGCTGGCCGAGCGCGACCAGCCGGTTATAGGCCCCGAAGGCAAACAGGACGAGAACGACGATGATGCCGAGGACGATCCAGCCGGACATGGAAAACTCCTGAATTGGAAAGGGATGCGGATAGCCTAAACCAGGGACGATCGTACGGCAGCCGCCACGAAGTGGGTATCCCTTTAGTCGGCTGCAAGGGACGCGGAGTTCAACGGACAACCAGCTGAAACCGCTTATTTTTTTGCTCGACCGCGCTATGCGGCATCTAGGTCTCGTCGAACGCCGACGCGATGCGTTGCAAATAGTCGGCGAGTTGCGCGATCTCGTCAGGCGTGAGCGCGGCTTCGATGGTCTGGTTGATGCCCTTGAAGGGCTGGTCGATCCGTTTCAGGGCCGCGCGGCCGTCGCCGCTCAGCCGCAACTGCCAGGCGCGGGCATCGGCCTCATCGCGCACGCGCTCCAGCAGCCCCATGCCGAGCAGACGCTGGGCCATGGCCGTGAGAGCGGATTCATTGAGGCCGAGTTGCATGGCGACCTCGCGCTGGGACACCGCGCCGCGCGCGACCAGCGTCAGCACGGCGGCCTGCGCCGTCGTGATTTCGGCGGCGACGATCAGGGCACGATCGGCCGACTTCTGCACGCGGTGCGCGGCCAGTTGCAGCCGATGATAGAGGCGCGATTTCGAGGCGGGCGATTTTGGGCCGGACATGGCGATTCAATATCCTGCTTGCGCGCGGACATCCATCGGTTCTATATACTTCACTAGTGAAGTAAATAATAATGGAGCTGGCCAATGAGTGTCATCGACGTTTGGGCGCAGATCACGACGGAGCGGATGGCTAACCGGCCCTGGCTGAAGACGCTGATGCGCTGGACCGGGCGCGAGGACGCTATCCTGGAGAGCACCGACAGCACGCTCAAGGCGATGGACGCCGCCGGCGTCGACATCGCGCTGTTGTCAGCGTGGACCGGTCCCGAGGGGGAGTTGATCAGCAATGAAGAGGTGGCGCAGCAGATCGAGGCGGCGCCGACGCGGTTTCGCGGGCTCGCCAGCGTCGATCTCTATCAACCGATGACGGGTGTTCGCGACATCAGGCGCTGGGTCGATGGCAAGAGGTTTGTCGGCGTGCGCCTGGTGCCCTGGCTCTGGGATCTGCCGCCGAATGATCGCCGCTACTATCCGATCTATGCCGCTTGCGTCGAAGCCGGTGTTCCCTTCTGCACCCAGATCGGCCACACCGGGCCGTTGAAACGCTCAGAGACCGGACGGCTCATTCCCTATCTCGAAGACGTCTTGCTGGATTTTCCCGAGTTGGTCGTCGTCGCCGGTCACGTCGGTTTTCCTTGGCTCGACGAACTGGTGACACTCTCGGTGAAGTTTCCCAACTTTCATGTCGATACGTCAGCCTACGCGCTGCATCGGCTGCCGCCGGCCTTTGTCGAGTGGATGAAGGGGATTGGGCGGAGCCGGGTGATGTTCGGCACCAACTGGCCGATGCTTTCGCCGCAGAAATGTCTTGCGGGACTGAGCGCGCTCGGACTTCCCGAGGCGCAATCGGAGGCGTTCCTGTCCGGCAATGCGCGCCGGGTGTTCGCGCTCTGATGTGCCAGTCCCGTCGAGGCTCGTCAAATGAGGCTGACATCCACACATTTTTCGAAGACCGGCGAACGCCTCAAGGAGCTCCCTGAAAGAAAGCTCAAGCCGAGGCGTTCAAACCCCGGTTTCGACATCGCGGGGTCGCGCGCCCATAGGCCGTCATCCAGATAACGTTGCAGAGAACGAGCGAGTAGCTCCTCGGATATATCAGGAAAGAAGCAAGCGACGACCTCCGCGAGCTCTCGTCCGCTATGGGTGGTGAGCCAAGCTTGCATCTTTGCCAGCGCATGGGTCATGCCGAGAAAGGCGTCGCGCTGTGCCGCGATTTTGCTTCGGGTTGAAATGAAGGATGTATAGACCGTCGGCCCCCGCGAACTGGCGGCATACAGGACGGTGCCGGCTTGATCGATTTCGGCTTGCGACGCATATGGCTCGAACGCCTGCATCACATCAAGCGTTTTGCTGCGCAGCGCCGCGTAGTTATCCGGCATCGTTCGATCGCCAATTCGCGCGATCGTTGCAGGGTCGATGCCGATTTCCCGCAAGTCGTGTTGCAGGCACATCCAGGGTGTGGGCACCTCCGAGACCGCGGCAAAACGCAGGCGCGCGAGGTCCGAAAGCTTAAATCCCTCGGAATTGCCAATGAGCAAAAACGGGTCGCGCGAGACGACCTCGCCAAAGCAGACCAAGGGGCTTTGCTCGTCCCGGTCGTGCGCCATCATGACGCGCATCGGACCGCCCCACGTCAGATCAATCGTGCCATTGGTGAGATGCGCAATGGCGTCACCCGGTGCTGCGCTGGAAATCAATTCCACATCGACGCCTTCGCTCGCCGAGAGGCCGAGCGCGTGAATGGCGTAAAACGGGGCATAAAAGATTGCGCGAAAATTCTCCATCAGTCTGATCTTCACGTCGATCTCCTATTCCAAAACCAAACCGGAAGACTTGATCGGCCCGGCCCATTTGGCGATCTCGTCGGTGACGAATTTGGCGAGATAGGCCGATGAACGCCGTTCGTCAGCGACGAGATCGATGCCATTTGCCTTGAATCGCGCTTGCACCATGGAATCGTTCATCGCTGCGACAGTGGCATCGTGCAGCCTTTGAACGATCAATGCCGGCGTGTTCTTGGGGAGAAAGAGCGCGCTCCAATTGGTTGCCTCGAAATCCGCCAACCCCTGCTCATGCGCCGACGCCACATTTGGCAAACTCGGCGAGCGCTCACGGCTCAATATGGCGATGGGCTTGATGGCTCCGCTTTCGATGTGAGGAAGCGCGGTCGGCGTATCGATGCAGAGATAGTCTATTCGCTGCGCGATCAGGTCCTGCATCGCCAAAGCGCCACCGCGATAGGGCACATGGTTGACATCGATGCCGATGCGCGCGTTGATCAAGGCGCAGCCGAGATGAGTAGCAGAGCCGGCACCCGCCGAAGCAAAGTGCATCGTTGTCTGATTGGCCTTCGCATACGCCGTGAACTCCCGCAAATTGTTGGCAGGAAAATCCTTGCGCGCCACCATCACCAGCGCAAGCTCAGCGATCAGCACGACTGGAGCGAAATCTTCGGCCGCATTGTAAGATGGAGTTTTATAGAGCGTTTGACTGACGGCGTGGGTGCCGACATTGCCGAGCACGAATTGGTATCCGTCCGGCGCCGATTTGGCGACCCGTGCGGCGCCGATCATGCCGCCGGCCCCACCAAGGTTCTCCACAATCACTTGTTCGTGCAAGGCGTCGCTCAAGGCAGGTTGCAAAATGCGGGCAACCGCATCCATCGGACCACCGGTTGCGAACGGGACGATCATCGTCAGCGGCCGGCTCGGCCAAGCGTGCGCCTCGGCCGGGGGCACCAAGTTCGCAAGCGAAGCAATCAGGGCGAAGCGAAACATTCTCTGAAGCATTCCCGGCTCACGATAGTACATGTCCGCCGATTGATTGCGGATTTGGTCGCTTGAGATATCCTCTTCTGGCTGCACAGACAAATAGGGTGATCGACCATGCGTTTCTGGATCTGGCTCGTGTTCGGAGCCTGGATCGTGGCAATTCCGAATTCGGCGCAAGCCGAGTACCCGGAGCGGCTGATCACCCTGATCGTCGCTGTCCCGCCGGGAGGCGCCGGCGATATTGTCGCACGGCAGTTTGCGAACAGACTTTCCGAATTGCTCAAGCAGAATATCGTCATCGAAAATCGGGGAGGGGCAGCGGGCACCATTGCGGCTGCGATCACGGCACGAGCGGCTGCGGATGGTTATACCCTTCTCCTCTCGTCGATCGCGACCCATGCCACCGCTCCGGTCGTCTACAAGAATATCACCTACGATCCATCCAAGGATTTTTCGCACATTGGTTTGATCGCGACCGCGCCTGCGATTCTCAGCGTCAATTCCGCGCTGCCCATTCATTCGGTCGCTGATCTCGTCGCTTATGCCAAAGACAAGCCGGGCGAGCTCAATTTCGGCTCGTCTGGCAACGGAAGCGGGCCGCAGCTGTGGGGCGAGATGTTCATGGCCGCATCGGGCGCCAGGCTCACTCACGTTCCCTACAAAGGATCGGGCCCTGCAGTGGTCGATCTGCTCGCCGGCAGAATACAGATGATGTTCGATGCTGCGGCGGCGCAAATGTCGGGTATCCAAACCGGGCAATTGCGACCGCTGGCTGTCATGAGTGCGGAGCGCTCGATTTTCCTTCCTGACGTCCCGACCATGGCCGAGGCCGGCTACCCCCAGGTCACGGGTAATTTGTGGTACGGCCTTTCTGCTCCCGCGAAGCTGCCATCATCCGTCGTGGCGCGGCTTGAAGGCGCCTTACAAAAAATTGCGGCCATGCCCGATTTTCAAGAGGCATTGCAACAAGTGGGCCTACTTTCAACGCCGATGTCCGCGCGAAGCTACTCCCAGTTTATTTTGGATGAGAACGACAAATACCGTAAGGTCGCACGAACGGCGAACATTACGGTCGATTGACGTCCTCGACCGCCTCGCCCCAGCGCCAGCGGCGAGCCGCGGCATAGGCCGTTTTGTCGCGGCTTTGGACTTTCGCCACACCAAGTCCGTTCGCCGTGCAGAGTTTGGCTGACACTTCAACCTTGTTGATTGCGGGCTGCGCCAGCACGCGCGACAAGCGCTGGGTCGCAGGTCCGCGCGTCAGCACGACATAGCTGAATTTTTCATCTTCGAACGGAAGCTCGGCGCCCTTGATCTGGATATGCGCGCGCAGCCGCGGCAGCCGTTGCGCGAAATGGCACCAGTCGGGCGGTACAAGCGGGCACGCGCGATCATGCGGGCAGGGCGCCGCGACATGCGCGCCGCTTGCGATCAGTTGCGCGCGAAGTTGGATGATCCGCGCGTAGCCGGCGGGCGTACCGGGCTCGACGACAAGCAGTGTATCGCGCGTCTTGCTCCACAGGCGTTCGGCAAGCGCGCGCCGTTCGGCCTCGCTGACTTCGCCGATCAGGTAGCTTGCGATCACGACGTCGGCCGCCTCGACCTCGTCAAGCGCGTGAGCGTCGCGGCGGCAGGTCATCGTGGCAAGCCGTGGGTTCTCTTTGCCAAGCTTGAGCGCCAGCGTTTGCAAAGCGGCGTTGATGTCGAGCAGCATGAACGCTTGCAGCGAGGCGAACGTCTCGGCCGCGGCCCAGCTCGCCGTGCCCGGGCCGGCGCCGACATCGAGCAGGCGTTGAGGCGCAAAGTCCGGCCGCGCTTCGCAAAGCGCGTTCAGGCACGCCGACACCGCGGCATAGGTCGCAGGCATCCGCACCAGCGCATAGGCCAGCGCATCGACAGGCGAGGCGATGGCGTGGGAGTTGCCGCCGTCGCGATAGGTTTTGGAAATCTGCGCCGCGCGCGCGGCGATGTCATCGCGCGCCAGACCCTCCAGCTTCTTGTCCAGCGCGGCGCGGAGGTCGGGAGGTAGGGAGGGGGAGATCATGTAGCGAACATCTCCACGTCATTGCGAGCGGAGCGAAGCAATCCAGTTTATCTCATGGGTATCTGGATTGCTTCGTCGCTATCGCTCCTCGCAATGACGGCGTCGAGGCCCGAGCGTCCGTCCTACGCCACGTGCTGGTCGAGGATTGCGACCGCTTCGTCGAGCGCCACTGACACGAGCTGCGACACGCCGCGTTCGGCCATGGTGACGCCGAACAGGCGGTTCATCCGCGCCATCGTGATCGGATTGTGCGTGATGATGATGAAGCGCGTCTCGGTGGTCGACGTCATTTCATGCAGCAAGTTGCAGAAGCGTTCGACATTGTGGTCGTCGAGCGGCGCGTCGACCTCGTCCAGCACGCAGATCGGCGACGGATTGGTGAGGAACACCGCAAAGATCAGCGCCAGCGCCGTCAGCGCCTGCTCGCCGCCAGAGAGCAGCGACAGCGTCTGCGGCTTCTTGCCGGGCGGCTTCGCAATGATTTCGAGGCCCGCTTCCAGCGGATCCTCGCTCTCGATCAGGTGCAGCGCGGCTTCGCCGCCGCCGAACAGTTCGACGAACAGGCGCTTGAAATGGTTGTTGACCGTCTCGAACGAGGCGAGAAGTCGCTCGCGCGCTTCGCGGTTGAGGCTCTGGATGCCTTGACGAAGGCGCTTGATGGCCTCGACCAGATCGTCGCGTTCGGTGGTCAGCGTCGTGTGCTGTGCCTCGACCTCGCGCAGCTCTTCCTCGGCGCGCAGGTTGACGGCGCCAAGCCGTTCACGGTCGCGCCGCAGCTTTTCGAGGTTTTCCTCGATCTCGGGAAGCGGCGGCAATTCCGCGCCCACCTCGATCTCGGCAAGGCCGGCGACCGCATGCGGCTCGACCTCCAGCATGTCGTGGATCTCGCGTTCGATATCGGCGAGACGGCGCTTGGCGCCGTCCATCCGCTCTTCGGCGCGGCCGGTCGCCTCGCGCGCGCTCGACAAGGCTTCGAGCGATGCCTTGGCGGCGCGATCGGTCTCGGCCATGACGTTTTCAGCAGCCGCCAGTGTATCGGCCGCAGTGCGACGGCCACCCTCGGCCGCCTCGATTTCGCTGATCAGAGCGCGGCGCTTTTCGGCAAAGACCGCCGGCGCGTTTTCGAGCTCGGCGCGTTCGGCCTTGACCTCGTTGGTGCGGGCTTCGATCGTCTCGAGTTGCGAAGCAGCGCTGGTCTTGCGGCTTTGCCAGTCGTTGCGTTCGGCGGTGATCGCCTGAAGCCTTCGGTCGGCGAGTTCGGCTTCGCGCGCCAGCGCCTGCGCCTCGGCGCGCACCTGCGCGGCGACGCGGCGGCAGCCCTCGATGCCGGTCTTGACCTCGGTGAGCCGTGCTTCGGTGGGCTCGCTCGACGGCAACTCGGCCAGCGCTGCGGTCGCGCTTTCATGGGCGGTTTGAGCTTCGCCGCGATCGGCGGCGATGCGGCTGCGCGCCTCCGTCAACGCCGACTTGCGGGCCGTGTGACGGTTGATTTCGCGTTCGGTTGCAGCATGGCGCTCGCGCGCCGCGTCTGCTTCGCGCTGTGCTGCACGCGAAGCTTCGCGGGCAGCGGTTTCCGCTGACGCGGCCGCCTTCAACTCGGCTTCGGCGGTCTCGAGCGCCTGCCGCTTGGCGCTCGCATCGATCCGCGCCTGTTCCAGCTCGTTTTCAATGTCGACAAGACGCGCGCGTTCGGCGAGGCGCCGCGCTGCGCCGGTCGGTGCATGGGCTGCGGCAACAAAGCCATCCCAGCGCCAGACGTCACCCTCCAGCGATACCAGCCGCTGGCCGGTCTTCAGCTGCGAGATCAACTCGGCCCCACGTTCGCGCGTGACGACACCGATCTGCGCCAGACGCCGCTTGAGTTCAGGCGGCGCCTGAACATGCGCGGCGAGGGATTCCACTCCCGCGGGCAGCGTCGGATCGCCCTCCGTCACGCCGGTATTGGTCCAGCGCATCGGCGCGGACGGATCGACGGGGGCATCGAGATCGTCGCCGAGTACGGCGCCGATCGCTTTTTCATAGCCCTTCGCCACCGTGATGCCATCGATGATCGGCGGCCAGAGGTTCTTGGTCTCGCTGTTGACGAGTTTTGAGATGGTGCGCGCTTCGGTTTCAAGGCGCTGCACGCGCTTGTCCGCTTCGGTGAGTGGTGCGCGCGAGGCCTCGAGCCTGGCGCGGGCTGCGGCATGCGCGGCCTCGGCGGATTGCGAGGCGCTCTCAGCGCTGGCCCGGTTTTCCTGGCTTTCTTCCACCGCAGCCGCGAGCATGGCGATGTCGCCGTGCCCGCCGGTCTCTTCGGCGAGCTTCTGTTCGTCATGCTCGACATTGGCGAGGTCGGTATCGAGCTTCGCCAGGCGATCGCGGTGGCTGCGCACATTGCCTTCGAGCTGGTTGCGCTTGGCGGTGAGGTCGGCGAGCGCCGTGGTCAGCTCTGCGAAAAGCCGTTCAGCGGCCGCGAGCGTGCTTTCTGCTTCCGCCACGCGCTCGTCGACGCCGCTGCGCTTCTCGACGCGGGATTTGATTTCTTCCTTGAGCTCGGCGTCCTCGGTGTCCAGCCGCAGCAAGGCGGCATCGGCGTCGGCAGTCTGTTGCTGTTCGCGGGCGATGTCGGCCGAAAACTGCGCCAGGCGACGGTCGAGTTCGGCGACGCGTTCCTGCGCTCGCGCCTCCTCGCGATCGAGCATCTCGCGGGCATTGGTCAGGCGTTGCAGGCCGGCCGCGGCGCGGGCCTCGGCCTCGCGCAAAGCGGGCAGCTCCGATGCGCGGATGGCCTGGATGCGGGCGGCTTCCGCCTGTTCGCGGGTTCGTTCAGCCATCTCGCGAACGGCGAGGTCGTGGACGTGGGTGGTCTCGGACACGCCGGCCTGCGCCTCGATCCAGCGCAGGTGAAACAACAGTGCCTCCGCCTTGCGCACCTTGGCGGCAACTTCGCGGTAGCGGATCGCCTGCCGCGCCTGCTTCTTCAGGCCGTCGATCTGACCTGAGAGCTGCCCGATCACGTCCTCGACGCGGGTGAGGTTGGTCTCGGCCGCCTTCAACCGCAGTTCGGCCTCGTGGCGGCGGGCATGCAGGCCGGCGACGCCGGCGGCGTCTTCCAGCACGCGGCGGCGCTGTTCGGGCTTGGCCTGAATGATCTCGCCGATCTTGCCCTGGTGCACCAGCGCCGGCGAACGCGCGCCGGTCGCGGCATCGGCAAACAGAAGCTGCACGTCGCGGGCCCGCACGTCGCGGCCGTTGATGCGGTAGACCGATCCGGCCTCGCGCTCGATACGGCGGGAAATTTCAAGAGACTGGCTGTCGTTGACGGCTGCCGGCGCCGTGCGCTCGGAATTGTCGATCGTCATCACGACTTCGGCGTGGTTGCGCGCCGGGCGATTGCCGGAGCCGGCAAAGATCACCGCATCCATGTCGGCGGCGCGCAGCGACTTGTGCGAGGTCTCGCCCATCGCCCAGCGCAGCGCCTCCACCAGATTGGATTTGCCGCAGCCGTTCGGGCCGACGACGCCGGTGAGGCCGGGCTCGATCACAAAGTCGGTTGGTTCGACGAACGACTTGAAACCGTGGAGACGGAGGCGGGTCAGCTTCATAGGCACAGATTCTCTGTTGGCAGGGCGCGAATCTCCCTGCCGGGACAATACCATAGAAGGCAATGTCGGTGTGACGTGAGTCGCTTCGGTAGCGGCCCTGGAGACGCGGACAATGGCGGGGCGAGGAGCCGAGGGCAACCGGAGCGGCCAGCTTTTCCCAAGGGAAAATCAGTGTAGCGGTCGTGAAGTCAGCATCTTTGCCGCCGCGGGTTCGTCAAGCGGACTTCAGGACCAAAGCCACACTGAATCAATAAGTTGGCTAGTGCCCTTTCGATTCCGAAGTCCGCAAACAAGGGGCCGCATCGCTGTTCCAGTTCCGGCCTAGTCGTTTAGATCTTGAGCAGCGCCTTGATCCGCCTATCGAATTCCTCAAACGGGGTTTCGCCGACGATCTTGTCGTCATTGACGAGGAAGGTGGGTGTCGCATCGACGCCCAGTTTGGCGCTGGCGTTGGCCCGCTGGGCCACGATCTGGCTGAACAGCGCGTCGTCCTTCAGGCAGTTCCCGACCTGCTGATCGTCCAGACCGGCCTGCTTGCCGATCTCGTTCAGCGTGTCGCGGGGTTTCGTCACCTTCGACCAGTTCT
>NZ_DASREO010000076.1:0-16454 GCF_035652035.1 Bradyrhizobium sp. | reverse complement strand
CAGCTCGAGGAGCGCGAGCTCTGGAAGCAGTACGAGCTGAAGGCGATGGAGAAGGCGAAAGCCGCGGGCAGCGAAATCATCGAGGTCGCCGACAAGACGCCGTTCCAGAACGCGGTCAAGCCGGTCTGGGACAAGTACGGCCCGAAATATCAGGACATGATCAAGCGCATCCAGGCCATTGCGTGATCGGCGTTCGCCGGTTCTACTAACGTCGTCATTGCGAGGAGCGAAAGCGACGAAGCCATCCAGAAACTATCCCCCGTCATGGCCGGGCTCGTCCCGGCCATCCACGTCTTCTCCCCCAAGAGGGAAAGCAAGGCGTGGATCACCGGGACAAGCCCGGTGATGACAGTTGTTATGCGGAAGTCACCTGGATCGCTTCGCATTCGCTCGCGATGACGGACAACGTCGGCTCATTGCCCAAGCGGCTAACGGGGAAACACAACGCCATGGCAGCCAAATTCCGCCGCGCGATGGACCTGCTCTATCTCCTGTGCGTGATCGTCGGCTGCATCGCGCTGGTCCTGATCTCGGCGATCATCCCCTGGGCCGTGTTCACCCGCTACGTGCTCAACAGCGCGGCCTCCTGGCCGGAGCCGATGGCAGTGCTTCTCACCATCGTGCTGACCTTCATTGGCGCCGCCGCCGCCTATCGGCTCAACCTGCACATGAACGTCGGCTATTTCGCCAATCAGGCGCCGCCGCCGTTCCGCAAATTGCTCGAGCTCCTGGTTCAGCTCCTGATGGCCCTGATCGCGCTGTTCATGATCTGGTGGGGCAAGAGCCTCGTCGAAGTGACCTGGCAAAACACCATCGCGGAATTTCCCTTCCTGTCGGTTGGCGTCACTTACCTGCCGATTCCGATCGGCGGCGCCTGTCTGCTGCTGTTCATCATCGAGCGGGTGTGGCTCGGCGCGCCGCCCGATCCAATTCCCTCGCATGACCACGCGACGCCGTCCCACGGCGACGCTGTATCGTTCGAGTAAAGCGGGAATAATCCGGCCATGGACATCTTCGTTCTGCTCGGCACGATGATCTTCTGCTTCCTGATCGGCATGCCGATCGCCTATTCGCTCGCGTTCGCCGCGATCGCCGGCGCCTGGTCGATCGGCATTCCCCTTGAAGCCGTGATGCTGAAAATCTCCGATGGCGTCAGCAAGGTCGCGATGCTGACGATACCGTTCTTCGTGCTGGCCGGCGCGATCATGGCGGAAGGCGGCATGGCGCGGCGGCTCGTCGCCTTCGCCGACGTGCTGGTCGGCTTCGCGCGCGTGCGCGGCGGGCTTTCCATCGTCAACGTGCTCGCCACCACGTTCCTGAGCGGCATTTCCGGCTCGGCCGTCGCCGATACCTCGGCGATCGGCTCGGTGATGATCCCGCAGATGGAGAAGACCGGCTTTCCGCGCGTCTTCGCCACCAACCTCACCATCACCTCCTCGGTTCAGGCGCTGCTGGTGCCGCCGAGCCATAACGCCGTGCTGTTTTCGCTCGCAACGGGCGGGACGATCTCGATCTCATCGCTGTTCATGGCCGGCGTGTTTCCGGGCCTTCTGCTCGGCTTTTCGCTGATCATCCTTTGTCTCGTCTTCGCCTATCGCGACAACCATCCGCGCGGCCAGACCGTGCCCGCGAAGGACGCCGTCAAAATCACCATCGATGCGGCTTGGGGCCTCATCACGCTCGTGATCATTCTCGGCGGCATTTTGGGCGGCATCTTCACGGCGATCGAGGCCGGCGCGGTCGCCTGCATCTGGGCGTTCTTCGTCACCATGTTCATCTACCGCGACTACAAATGGCGCGACCTTCCGGTGCTGCTGCACCGGACGCTGCGCACGGTCGCGATGGTGCTCACTTTGATCGCCTGCGCGTCCAGTGTCGGCTACGTGATGGCGCTGACGCAGATGCCGGCGAAGATGACGGCATTCTTTCTGTCGATCTCGAGCAACAAGTACGTGATCCTGATGCTGATCAACGTGCTGCTGCTCATCCTCGGCACGCTGGTCGACATGGCGCCGTCGATCCTGATCGCGACGCCGATCCTTCTTCCGGTCATGCAGAATTTTGGCGTCGATCCCGTTCATTTCGGGATGATCATGATGCTCAATCTCGGCATCGGCCTGTGCCATCCGCCGGTCGGATCGATCCTGTTCGTCGGCTGCGCCGTCGGCAAGGTTACGATCGAAGAGGTGATGCGAAAGATCTGGCCGTTCTATCTCGTGATGTTCCTGGTGCTGATGGCCGTCACCTATATCCCCGAAGTCTCGCTATGGCTGCCGCGGATGGTGCTACGGTGACCAGCGCGCGCCAGCACTTATGTCTTCAGCCTGTCGATCTGGATCTTGCCAGCCTTCATCACCAGCGGAATGTGCTCGCCCTGCCCCAGCAGACAACTCACGTCGCGTAACGGATTGCCTTCCACGACCAGGAGATCGGCCAACGCACCGGGCGCGATCCGGCCGAGCTTGCCCTCCATGCCGAGCACCTCGGCGCCGATCACCGTCGCGCTCGCGACGGCCTCGCGCGGCCCGAGGATTTCGGCGCGGATGCGAAACTCGTCGCTTTGCAGGCGCTGGGACGGGCCGAGCAGATCGCTGCCAAAGCCCATCTTCACGCCCGCTTCCTGATAGATCTTGAGAGAGCGCAGGCCCGCGTCGCGAACGTCGGCGATCTTGGCCACGCTCTCCGCCGGCAAGCCATATTGCGCCCCTTCGTTCGCCAGCGCCTCATAGGTGACGAGCGTCGGGACGACATAGGCGCCCTTTTCGGCCATCAGGCGCGCGGTGGGAAGATCGATCAGATTGCCGTGCTCGATGGTACGCACGCCGCAACGCACGGCGCGCGCGATGGCCTCGGCCGTGTAAGCATGCGCAAGCACGTAGGTCTGGCGCGATTTCGCCTCGGCGACGATGGCGCGGATCTCGTCCTCGGAGTAGCCGAAAGCGCCCACTGGATCGGTCGGCGAGGCCACCCCGCCGGACGCCATGATCTTGATCTGGTCGGCCCCCATCTGCAGTTCCTCGCGGGCCGCCTTGCGCACGGCGTCCACACCGTCGACGACGCGCGCGAGCGCGCCGACCCGCACGCAGCAGGAGCAAGGGCTCTCACTGGCGAGATAATCGGAACGCGCCCGCATGTCGCCGTGGCCACCGGTCTGGCTGAGCGCCCGGCCGGAGACGAATAACCTTGGACCGTCAGTGAGGCCGGTCTCGATTGCCTGCTTCAAGGCGTAGCCGGCGCCACCGGCGTCGCGGACGGTGGTGAAGCCGCGCCGCAACATGCCCCGCAACAACAGCGTCGAGCGCAGCGTCACCAGCACGTTCGGCATGTGCATCTGCTGCGCCAGATTGAGCTCGACGGCGACTGCGTGCACGTGCAGGTCGATCAGGCCGGGCATCAGCGTCTTGCCCTTGAGGTCGATGACCTGATCCGGGTTTGCCGTGAGATGCCGGTCCGACACCTCCTTGATCAGGCTGTCCTCGACAAGGACGTCGTGTCCCTCGCGGAGGTCAGGCTGCAGGGGATCGAGGAGCGCTGCGTTCTTGAACAGAATTGTCGGCATGGCGATTTCTCAACGGTCAGACTTCAAGCGGCTTTGCCCGCGGCAATCTCTTCCAGGGATCGGCCGCGCGTCGGCACACCCATCAGCACCACGGCGACCGCGCCAACCAGGAGCACGCTGGTGGTGAGGCCGAACACGCCGACAAAGCCGAAATTGGGATAGAGGTAGCCGACAAGGATCGGTGCGACGATCGCGCCGATGCGTCCGATCGCCGAGGCAAGCCCGGCGCCCGTGGTCCTGCACTGCGTCGGGAAGACTTCGGCCGTATAGGCATAGACACCCGCATAGGTGCCGTTCATGAAGAAGGACAGGCAAATTCCGGCCAGCACGATCTCCTGGTCGGTGCCCGCGAAGGCAAGTCCGAGCGCCGCAGCGCCGCCCAGCAGCATATAACAGGCGATGGTGGCCTGGCGGCCGATCTTCTCGTTGAACCAGGCGGCGCTGAAATAGCCCGGCGCCTGCGCACAATAGATCGCGATCGAATAGGCGAAGCTTTTCGTGATGCTCATGCCGTTCTGGACCAACAGGCTCGGGATCCAGACGAAAAAGGAATAATAGCTGAAGGTAATCGACAGCCACATGATCCAGGTCATGATCGTGATGCGCGCCTGACGAGGGGCCAGCAGAGCCTTGTAATTGGCGAGCAGAGAGCCGCCGCCGGGCAGAGGAGCAACCGCCTCGACGACCGGTTCTGGCAGGACATGGCCACGTTTCACAAAGCCGGCTTCGATCTCGTCGAGCACGGCTTCGGCTTCTTTCTTCTGTCCGCGGCTTTCCAGCCAGCGAGGCGATTCATGCAGCGCCTTGCGCCACCACAGCAGCATGGCGACGGGCAGCGCGGTGATCACAAGCACGATCCGCCAACCATTGTCCTGCGCCGGCACGATGAAATAGCCGAGCAAGGCGGCAGCGATAAAACCAAAGGAGAAGAAGCCGGCGAGCGCGCCGGTGAAACTGCCGCGATAGCGCCGTGCCACGAATTCAGCGAGATACGGCGCGATGATCGCGCTTTCGGCGCCAGTGCCGATACCGGCGACGATGCGCGCGGCAAAGAACGGCGGCCACGTATCTACGGCCGCGCTGACCAGCGATGCGACACTATAGAGAGCCAGCGCTGACATCATCACTGCGCGGCGGCCGATCAGATCGCCGAGCATGCCGGCAAACAGAGCGCCGAAGAAGTAGCCGATGAAGGTGCTGCTACCGAGCAAACCGACCTGGGCGCTGGAGAGATTCCAGAGGGGACGCAACACCGGCAGGATGAAGGCCATCACGGCCGCGTCCATCGCATCGAAGGTGTAGCCGAGCCCGCCGAGGATCAAAAGATGCTTGTGGAATTCCGCAAACGGGAGGCGCTCGATGCGCGCCGATATCATCGACATGAAACCCCCTCTGCCCTGATGGCCCCGCGACAGCTTGCTGCCCGAAAGCAAGCATAGACCAATTCGTATCCATCCGGCTATGGCCGATCGGCCCCAGCGCCCCCGCGTCATTGCGAGCCGACGGCTCGCGCGAATCGCGCGCCCGATGACAAGCTCCGCGAAGCAATCCAGCTCGCGCCTCAACTGGATTGCTTCGTTGCTTCGCTCCTCGCAATGACGAATATCATCTACTAAGCCGGCTACTTCGGCGACTCACCCGTCGCTTGCGGCGCCTTGAGCTCGCTTATCTCCATCTTGCTCGTGGTATCGATGACCTTGAGATAGGCACGCGCCACCGCCTCGATGCCGAAAGCCGGCACGAGATCGATCGTATCGGCATCCGAATGATAGAAGATGTGGTCGATGACGTGGAAGCTCGGCGCACTCTTATAGACATGCTGAAGCTCGCCGCCCGGCCGTCCCTCGGGGCGCGCATAGACCGCGACGCCGAATTCCTTCATCGCGCTCAAGACAATCCTTCGCAGCGTCTCGCTGCCGCCGACGAACCAGCGCCGCGCGCTGGTCTCAGTCGAGGTCATCAGGCCTGAGCCGAGGCGATAGGTCTGGGTTTGCGATGGATGCTCGCAATTGACGATCAGCGCGGTCTTGTCGAGGAACTCGCGCATGTTCTGATTGATCCACTTGATGCCGGACGCACCGTGATGGTGGTCGGGCGTGGTGACAAAGGTGATGGTGCGCCGGCGCTGCTCCTTCGGCAGCGCCGCATAGTGCCGCGCGATTGCCAGCATCATCACAACGCCCGACGCGTTGTCGAGCGCGCCGTCGAACATCGCGTCGGTATGCGCCATGATCAGGATGTTCTCGTCGCTCATGCCCGGCAGCACGCCCCAGACATTGGCGGTCTTCAAACCGGGCTTGCGCTCGATGTCCGCGCGCAGCCGAAGCGTGACGTCGCGGCCGCCCTCGATGGCCTCGCGGATCGCGGTCCCCTCCTTCATGCCGATCGTGAGCGTCGGCACCGTCGTGCCCGCGCCGGCTTCCGGCTCGGTGGTGACGCTGCCCGGAATATCCATGACGATGAGCACCATCGCCGCGCCGGCCTTGTTGGCGCGCATCATCGAGCCGCTCCAGCGCGCGAGGTGATCGCGGCCGCCGGGCGTCGGATTGCTGTAGAGAATGACTGCCTTGCCGCGTACGTCGCGATCCCTGAAGTCGGCCGGCGTGCCAAGGCCAAGCCAGATCGCCGGCGCTTCGATGGTCTTGCCGGCGGTGCCGACCGTGTCGGTGATCGGGAATGCGGTCTTGAGCGGTGTAGCGGCATCGCCAACGACGAGGCTTGCCTCCCATGAATTCGGATACCACAGCGGCGACATGTCGATTTGCTGCTGCCTCACCTGCTCAAGCCCGATCGCCTTGAACTGGCCGGCAACCCAATCGGCCATCATCCGGTCGTAGGGCGTACCGGCGATGCGGCCCCAGAACTGATTGCCGTCATCCCTGCTCTTGCGCGAAATCGCTGTGATCTCGGGGATTTGCGCCTTCATCTTGAGGCCGTCGATATCGGCATAGGCCTCCTCGCCCGGCGGCAGCGGCCAGTGCAGATAGGCGTCGTCGGGCAGGACCAGCTTGGCCGCATCGTCCGGCAGACGCAGATCGTCTTCGTAGAGTTTTTTCACGGGCGGGGCCGATTTGTCTTTTGTCAGCCCCTCGGTCTGCATTTGTGCAAAAGATGGCGTCGCAAACAAAGCGAGCGTCGCCGCGACCCAAATTCTCTTCATGACGTTTCCGCTGCCTCAACGCTTCGATGATGGTTCGATACATGCCGCTGAAATCTGCTTGAAGGGCGTTTCAGCCAGACCAGCGTTGCGCGCAAGCCGGGCGAACCTCGCCTCTCCTTCATTTGTGCGCTGCCGTGGAAGGTCAGCCTGCGACCGCTCCTCCGCCCGGGCGTGGTTGAGAAATCCCTAATCGAAACACTCAATTACGCGAGAGAGCGCGACCCGAGCTTTAAAAGTTCAGGCTTAGGATTGGCGCTGATGGGAAGAAAAAACGGCGGGGGCCAACAATGACCATCGAACTGATCGAATTACTCGTCTATCCGGCGTCGGTCTTTCTCGCGGTCAGCCTGACCGCGAAACTCATCGAGCGCGAGCGCGACGTGCTGTACGGACCTTATATCCAGGGCCGCAAGTCCACGCTCGACGAACTGCGCGATGAGTTCGACATCCTCATGACGGCGATCGGCTTCAAGCGGCAATACGGCCGCGTGGCCGTGAAGTTTGCGTCCGTCAGCATCTTCGCTTCTGCGATCATCGGCTGAGGTCAGGGATGGCCATGCTCGATCATCCCACCGAGACGCAAGGCGGCCTGAAGATCGTCTGCGAGGTCTGCGGGAGCCTTTCGATCAAGCCGATCGACCCCGCGGAGGCGAGCGATAGCGCGGAGGTGCATTGCCGGCGCTGCAATGCGGTGCGCGGGACGATCGCCGACTTGCGCGCGCTGGCGCGGCGGTCGACCGGCGACTTCGAGTTTTAAGGTTCGACTATTGCCATAGTGGAAGTGCGCTCCCTCTCCCTTTGGGAGAGGGTTGGGGTGAAGGGTTACGGTCCCTCGTGACAGCAATCCCCCTCACCCGATTTGCTACGCAAATCGACCACTCCTCATGGGAGAGGTGAAGATCGTCGAGTTCTAGAAAAGCCGGAACTCGATATTGGCGAGGTGGTCGCTCGGCGGCTCGACCGGGCGCGGCTCGAAACGCAGCCGCTCTGTCCTCAGCTTCAAATGGTCGCGCAATTCGACCTCGCCCTGTTTGATCCGGTTGCGGATCTCGCGGCGGTCGAAGGCGGTCAGCGTGGGAATGGCGAGTTCGCTCCAGGCGGCCCGCTGCTCGGCCATCAACGTGTCGATCTGGCGGCTCAGGACATCAAGCTCAATCATGGCCCTTGACCTATCTTGAGAAGAAGCCCGTTCACTCTCGCTTAAATATGGTTAACGAATCCTTACGCCCCTGACGCGGGTGCCCTCGCTTATTCGCGGGGCTCGACACGCGTGACTTTCCACAGCGTGCACGGAACTTCGTCCCCGTCCGCGGGAACGACTTCGGCGAGCTTTTCGGCAGTGACGCGATGCGTGGTCTTCAGATTGAGAAACCACGCCCGCTGCTCGATCACCAGGAACTGCGGGAAGGTTTTCAGGATGTCGTCGGTGGTCTCGACCTGCGGCAGCGGCTTCCACGTTTGCAATCCCTGCATCACGTGGAAGTCCACGGCGTTGCCGCTCGAGCGGTTCGGGTAGTTGAGGACGACGTCCCAATCGAGTGCGAAGCGATAGGCCTCGCCATGGCTGGCGTAGGCGGCGCGGCCCAGGAACAGATGCGTCGAGTCGACGATCACGGGCAGCGTGCCGTCGACGAAACTCTCTTCGAAGAACCGGCCATCGCCGCCGGTGCAGATCGGCTTGCCATGCACCGAGCCATGCGCATGTGATGCCGCCTCGCGCAGCAGCAGCGGCGCCAGCACGATGCAGATCGTAACCGTCAGCGCCCGGTATTGCGAGCGATGACGCAGCAGCCATTCGGCGAACGCCACGTGCAGCGCATAGGCCACGAAAAGCTGCGGCGTGAAGTAGCGTACCACGAACAAAGGAAAGATCGTCCGCGCAACCAGCCAGCCCGCCAGAGTGAAGGCGGTCACGCCGGCGAGCACCAGCACCACAAAGCGCAGCGGCTGTTCCGTCGGATCGTCAATCAGGGCGTAAAGCCGCGTCCTGTCCTGCTTGAACGCCGAAACGCCTGCCGCGATCAGGCAGGCGGCCTCGAGGATCGAGATCCAGAGCACGACCACCGATCCGAACACGGCCTCGAGCAGTTCCGCGAATTGGGGCGGCAAGATCCAGCTGTAGGGCTTGTCGACGTGGAGCTGCTCCAGCAGGAACGGAATCCACCCCGCAACCGCCAGGACGGCGGGAATCACGGCCATCGCGATCGGCAGCAGCGTGGGCTTGCTGCCGCGCAACTGGCTCAGCCATCCCGCGAACGCAATAATGCCGACATAGACGATGCCGAAAGTATGCGACATCGCCAGCGCGACATTGGCCAGCGCCAGCCAAACGATATCAGACCCTTGGCGCCGTTCGATCAACCGCTGTTGAAACAGCGCGGCGAGAGCCGCGGCCAGAAAGTAGAGCGCGTAGGTGCGCAGCACGGACGCGTCATAGATGAAGCTGACGCTCAGTGTGACGAACAGCAGCGCGCCGATCCATGTGGCGGCGATCGAGACCAGCCGGCGCGCAAGGCGGCCGAGCACGACGACCCCGGCCGCGGCTATCAGGAGATTGGCAAGCTTGAGCGTCACGACCGATGACACGAGCTTCTGCAGCGGCGCAATAACAAGCCACGCCAGCGTCAAATAGAGCGGCGGGTTGCCGTCGATCCCGAGCGCGATGCCTCTCCACAATTTCGGCAGCGTCGCCGCGGACAGCAGGTTCATCGTCAGCAGCTCATCCGAACGGAGCGGATCGTTCAGCGATTGATAGCCGATGACCGCAAGCACGCAGACCGCGAGCACTGCGCTTGCGATCGTCAAAGGCCGTTCTGTCTTGCGTTCGGGGCGGACCATCGTCCGGCTTCTAGCGTCAAACCGCTAAATTCCGCGTTGCCAGGCGTGGCCGAGCGGCGACTTGGTTAGCGATTTGCTACTGCGCCTCGGGCAGGCCGCGGCCTCGATTGTGCGCCGCATCTCAATCGTTACAGCTCGTCAAAGACGCTGACGCGTGATCGCGCATGTCACTCAAGCGCTCTGAGCCGATTTACCCGATTTCCGCCGTTTGCTATTGGGGATCGCGCAACAAAAAAATCAGGGAGAAGGCGCCATGGTCGATCGCCGCACGTTCACGACGCTGCTTGCGGCCGCCATCGCCGATCCCGCCGTATCGTTCGGGAAAACCATGGCCAACAAGAACATCTTCTATTCGTCCGTCGGGCCGGAACTCACGCCCTACAGTGTCGATGTCGAAAAAGCCGAGCTATCAAAACAAGCCGCGGTTTCGACGCCAGCCAACATCCAATATGCCTGGCCGCACCCGTCCAAAAAATACCTCTATGTGGTCTCCAGTAGCGGCGGACCGGCCGCCGGTGACGTCTCCGGCAGCGTCCATGCCGCCAACGCCTTTGCGATCGATCCCGCGACCGGCGCGCTGAAGCCGCATGGCGACACGATCAAGCTCGCCACGAGGCCGATTCACGCCTGCGTCGATCATTCCGGGCGCTATCTCCTGATCGCCTACAACAATCCATCGAGCCTGTCCGTGCATCGCATCAATGCCGACGGGACGATCGGCGATCAGGTCGAACAACCGAACAAGCTCGATACCGGAATCTTCGCCCACCAGATCCGCGCCACGCCGGACAACAAGCGCGTCATCCTGATCACGCGCGGCAACAACGCGCCATCAGACAATCCCGCCGATCCCGGCTCGATCAAGGTTTTCACGTTCAAGGACGGCGTGCTGGCGAATTTGGCTGCGATCTCGCCCGGCGACGGCATGCATTTCGGGCCGCGACATCTCGATTTTCACCTCACCAAGCCGTGGATGTTTGTCTCGATCGAAAGCCAGAACCAGCTTGCGGTCTTCAAGCTCGACGACAAAACAGGCCTGTCGCGCGATCCGCTGTTCGTGAAGAACACGCTCGCCGATCCCGCTTCAAAGCTTCGCCAGGCCGCAGGGCCCATCCACGTCAGCCCCGACGGCCGCTTTGTCTATCTCACCAACCGCGCCTGGTGGACGACCGAGGTCGAGGGCAAGAAGGTTTTCGCCGGCGGCGAGAATTCAATCGCGGTGTTCGCGATCAACCAGACGACCGGCGAGCCGACGCTGGTCCAGAACGCCGACGGCCATGGCAACTACCTGCGGACGTTCAACATCGATCCATCAGGCAAGCTGCTCATCGCCGCACCTCTGTGGACGATGGCGATGCGCGACGGCTCGACGGTATCGGCAGGCCTCGTGCTCTACCGTATCGCGGGCGATGGCAAGCTGACCTTCGTGCGCAAATACGACATCGATGCCAACGAGAAGAAACAGCAGTTCTGGGCGGGTTTGGTGACGCTGGCCTGATCCTATCCAAAGGGGGAAAGATGCGTGACGACTCTCGACTGAAGCGCAGCGCGATCACGCGCCGCTCGGTTCTCGCAACGGCGGCTGCAATCGCCGCCACACCCGCGCTCGCGGAGGAATGCCGCATCGGCCCGCCGCCGCACGAGAAGGGCGCAAAAGTCTGGATGGACATGGATCAGGTCGAACTCGACGCGGCCTACGACCAGTCCGTCTACGCACCGACGGGCGGCCAGTATGCGAAGCGCATCGCCTCGAACAGCGAGACGACGCGCCAGCGGCTCGGCGCGCCCAAGCGATTTGCCTATGGCCCGACGCCGATCGAGGGCCTTGACGTCTTTCCGGCGCGCACGCCGAACGCGCCGATCTTCGTCTTTATTCATGGCGGACGATGGCTGCTCGGCGCAGCCAAAGACTTCGCCTATCCCGCCGATCTCTTCGTCAATGCCGGTGTCAACTATGTCGTCCTGGACTTCATCCATGTCGACGCGGCGGGCGGCGACTTGCGCGTGATGGCCGATCAGGTCCGCCGCGGTATCGCCTGGGTCTACAAGAACGCCGCAAGCTTTGGCGGCGATGCCAGACGCTTCTATGTCGGCGGCCATTCCTCCGGTGGTCATCTCGCCGGCGTTGCTGTCGTGACGGACTGGAGCAAGGATTTCGGCTTGCCGGCCGACATGATATCAGGCGCCCTCCTGATGAGCGGTGTCTACGATCTCAAACCCGCGCGGCTGTCCGCCCGCAGCAAATACATCAAGTTCGACGACGACATGGAGCAGTCGTTGAGTTCGATCCGGCACATCGACCGGTTACGCGCGCCGATATCAGTCACCTACGGCACCTTCGAGACACCGGAATTCCAGCGCCAGTCGCGTGACTTTGCCGCTGCGGTCAAGGCCGCCGGCAAGCCGGTCGAACTGCTCGAGGCGCCCAACTTCAATCATTTCGATATGCGCGAGAGCCTCGGTAATCCCTACGGCCCGAACGGCCTCGCCGCGCTCAAATTGATGAAGCTCGCGTGAACGCGTCTTGCGCGGCTCGTCGAACTTGACAGGGCCAGCACAGGGGTCATCTACAGTGTCCAGAACAACAGGTGAGGATGGGCCATGGCGCGAAAACTGATCGATATTTCCGTGCCGCTGCAAAACGACGTGCCGGCCGATCCGCCCGGCATCAATCCGCGCATCGAATATGTCGACCATCAGCAGAGCCTGCCGGGCATGCTCGGCTTCTTCCCGGGCTTGAAAGCGCAAGATCTGCCGGACGGTCAGGGCTGGGCGATGGAGACGGTGCGGCTCTCGACCCACAACGGCACGCATCTGGACGCGCCCTATCACTATCACCCGACCATGAACCGCGGCGAGCGGGCCTGGACCATCGAGGAAGTGCCGCTCGAATGGTGTTTCCAGCCGGGCGTGAAGCTCGACTTCCGCCATTTCGCCGACGGCTATGTCGTCACGGCGAAAGATGTCGAAGCTGAACTAAAGCGTATCGGCCACACGCTGTCGCCGCTCGAAATCGTCGTGGTCAATACGAGTGCCGGCGCCAAATACGGCCAACCTGATTTCGTCAATTCCGGCTGCGGCATGGGCTATGAGGCGACGATGTATCTGCTCGAGCGCGGCGTGCGGCTCACCGGCATCGACGGCTGGAGCTGGGACGCGCCGTTCGTTTTCACTGCGAAGAAATACGCCGAAACGAAAAATGCGAGCCTGATCTGGGAAGGCCACAAGGCCGGACGCCACATCGGCTATTGCCATATCGAGAAGCTGCACAATCTGGAGCAACTGCCCTCGACCGGTTTCATGGTCTCCTGTTTTCCGGTGAAGATCGAACGCGCTTCGGCGGGTTGGACACGTGCGGTTGCGATCATAGATGAGTAGCCATTCATTGATGAATGGTAATCGATGAGCCAACGCAAGGTCGCGCGATGCCGAACGAACCGCTTTACAACGTGGTGCTGCACAACGACGACGTCACGCCGATGGAGTTCGTCGTGCAGGTGCTGCAACGCTTCATTGGCCTCGATTATGAGGAGGCCATCAAGCTGATGCTTCGCATCCACCACGAAGGCAAGGCGAGCCACGGCGCCTATACGCTGGAGCAGGCCGAAGCGACGATCGCCGGCATTCTGGCGTTTGCCCACGAGCACAATCATCCGCTCGGCTGCACTCTCGAAGAGGCGCGTTAGCCTTTCGTCTCATGCGCACAGTCTTGCGCCCGCACTCTTGCATACGCGCCCTGGCATCATGATCACGACATATGCAAGCGATGTCCTAGCCATCGCGACCATGCCGCCCGCGGCTGCGCGATGAGACGCGCGTAATTCATTGAATCGACAAGAAAATGCTGCCCCGCGGCCGGTTCCGACCGTGCCCGTTAACGCTTCCCGCGAAGGCGGTAAGACCTGCGACGATTTTGGTCTTTCCAAGAGGGAGGAAAGGATCGTACGACCGCAGGCGAATTGCCGTTTCGCTTGCTGGGGACGCACGCGAAGCTACAATAAGCTCAAGACCAACAGAGGTCAGCGATAATCAAAACAGAGAGGAACGTCATGACATTAACATCCCGGACGCTGTTCCGTTCGCTGCTTGGCGCGACGGCTCTCGGCGTCGTGCTGGCTTCAGGTCCGGCACTGGCCGCCGACCCGATCAAGATCGGCGTCATCGCCGAAGCACAGGCCATCGCCGGCGCCTCGATCCCGCAAGCCGCCCAGCTTGCCGCCGACGAGATCAACGCCAAAGGCGGCGTCGACGGACGCAAGATCGAAATCATCACCTATGACAACCACTCCTCGTCGGCCGATTCCGTTCGCGCCTTCCAGCGCGCGGTCAACGAAGACAAGGTCAATATCGTCATCGCGAGCTACATCTCGGAAGTGGTGCTGGCGCTCGAGCCCTGGGCTGCGCGGTTGAAGACGCCGTTCATCACGCCGGGTGCGGCCTCCAACGAAATCACCAAGGCCATCCACGCCGACTATGAGAAGAACAAGTACACCTTCCACGGCTACCTGACGTCGGCCGCGCTGGCGCTGTCGGTGTGCGACGCTGCCAAGGAACTGCTGGTCGATCAGAAACACATGAAGACCGCGGTCATCATGAGCGAGGACGCCGCCTGGACCAAGCCGCTGGACGTCGGCTACGAGGAATGCCTGCCCAAGATCGGCCTGAAGGTGCTCGATCACATTCGCTTCTCGCCTGACACCACCGACTTCACGCCGATCTTCAACAAGATCGAAGGCACGAAGCCCGACGTGATGATCACCGGTATCTCGCATGTCGGCGTGCAGCCGACCGTGCAGTGGAAGAACCAGCAGGTGCCGATCCCGATGTTCGGCATCTCCTCGCAGGCGACCAACTCGACCTTCGGCAAGGACACCAATGACGCGGCCGACGGCGTCCTCTATCAGGGCGTGTCGGGAACGGGCGTGGCGGTCACGGACAAGAGCCTGCCCTTCACCAACGCCTTCAAGGCGAAGTACGGCAACTTTCCCTCTTATGCCGGCTACACCTCCTATGACGAGGTCTACTACATCGCCGATGCGGTGAAGCGCGCAGGCTCGACCGACGCCGACAAGCTCGTCGAAGCGCTGGAGAAGACCGACTGGGTCGGCACCATCGGCCGGGTGCAGTTCTACGGCAAGGACGATCCCTTCACCCATGGCATCAAGTACGGCAAGGGCCTGATCACCGGGTTGATGCTGCAATGGCAGGACGGCCAGCAGGTCGCCGTCTGGCCGCCGGAAGTCGCCAAGGCCAAACTGAAGTTCCCGAGCTTCATCAAGGTCACGTCGAACTGAAATCCACATCAAGCTCCCGGAGAAATCTCTCCGGGAGCTTTTTTGTGTCGTAGTTGTTTTTCAAGGGATAGGCAGCGGGGGCTGCCGTGGCGGGTGTAGATTTAAATGCTTGCGTTACAGATTCTGATCGACGGCTTTGCCATCAGCGCGTTGTATGCGCTGGGCGCAACCGGATTTACCCTCATCTTCGGCGTCTCCGGCGTGCTCAACCTGTCGCACGGCGCCATCATGGTGCTGGCGGCGGTGGCCGCGTGGGCCGCTGCGAGCGTGCTCCATCTCGACAGCTATTCCGGTGCCCTGCTTGGCGTCGCGGTCGCCGTAGCGGCTTCCTTCGCCACTTATTTCGCGGTGGTGCAGCCGATCCAGAAATCGCGCCGCATCGCCAATGAGGAGAAGGAAATCTTCATCCTCACCGGCACCCTGCTCTGGGGCATCATGATCCAGGAGCTGATCGCCTACTTCTTCACCAACAACGCCAAGACCGTGTTGCCGATCGTCGACGGTATCGTCAGTATCTTTGGCGAGCGGACACCCAAAAACGAAATCTTCACCGCTCTTGTCTGCTGCCTTTCGATCGGCCTGCTCTGGCTCCTAGTGAACCGCACCAAGACCGGCAAGGCGGTGCTTGCGGCTTCAATGAACCCGCGCGGCGTCACGCTGCTGGGCCTCGAGCTCGGCAGCATCTATGTCGTGGTCTGGGCGATCTACGGCATTTTGGCCGGCATCGCCGGCGTGCTGCTCGGCATGTTCCTGGGCGTTTCCTCCTACAGCGTCGGACCCTTGACCGCGAGCGCATTCTCGATCGTGGTGTTAGGGGGTCTCGGCAGCGTGTCGGGGTCGCTGATCGCAGCGTTTGTGGTCGGCTATCTCGAAACCATCACGGCCTATCTCGTCTCGCCGGCCTACCGGACCATTCCCGCCCTCCTGCTCCTTGTCGCCGTGATGTATGTCCGGCCGCAAGGCCTGCTCGGGAGGCGCTAAAATGGCTGGCTTCTTCACCTCGCGGCTGTTCTTCATTTCGCTGGCGATTGTCGTGATCGCCGCGACGCTGCCGCTCTATGTCTCCGGCTATGTGCTGGGACTGCTCACCGTCGCTTATTACTTCGGCGTGTTCGCGATGGCCTGGGACCTGCTCTTCGGTTTCGCCGGCGAGGTCAATTTCGGCCCGACCTTCCTGATCGGGCTCGGCGCCTACACCGCCGCCATTCTCGATAATCAGTTCGGCCCGCCGATCTTCGTCTGCGTGCTGGCCGGCGCCGCCGTGGCCGTGCTCGGCGGGCTGCTGCTCGCCCTTCCGGCGCTCAGGCTGAGCGGCCCCTATTTCGGCCTCGTCACGCTGGTCGCGGTGCTGCTGTTGCAGAACGCCATCGTCATCTTCGCGCACTGGACCGGCGGCGAGATCGGCATGACCGTCCCGGACGTGCTCTCGATCGACGGCAACGTCAATTATTGGTACGCGCTCGCCTTCCTCGTCGTCTGCGCCATCATTCTCTTCGGCCTTTCGCGCTCGGCGATCGGGCTCATTCTCCAGGCGAGCGGCCAGGACGCGGTCGAGGCGCAGGCCCTCGGCTTCAACGTGACGAAGCACAAGATCGCCGCCTTC